>DASPKU010000008.1 GCA_035627955.1 Phycisphaerales bacterium | reverse complement strand
CGCCAATTTGCGCCGCGAGCTCGCGAGTCGGAGCGAGCACGAGCGTATGAATGATGCGCGGCGTTTGCTTGGTGCTCGCCGCCGCGTCGGCGCGCCACGCCAGCCAACGAGCGAGCGTCGGCAGCACGAAGGCCGCCGTCTTGCCCGTGCCGGTGCGCGCGCAACCGAGCACGTCGCGCCCTTCAAGCGCAGGCGGGATCGCCTGCGCTTGAATGGGCGTCGGCTCGCTGTAGCCCGCGCCGTGCACCGCGCGCAGTAGAACGTCACTGAGCCCGAGCGCTTGGAACGGAGACGCGAGCGGCGCCGTTCCGGAGCCCGGATGTGCGGTGTCGGTCGCGGACATCAGCGATGTCTCGATCACCGGCGACCGCGTCCGCCGCCGCCGCCGCCGTAGCCGCCGCCACCACCGCCGCCGCCGTAGCCGCCGCGGCCACGACCGCCGCCGCCGCCACCACCGAAGCCGCCCGAGCGCGCCTCGCGGGGCTTGGCCTCATTGACGACGATGTTGCGGCCGTCGACGTTGGCGCCGTTCATCGCCTCGATGGCGTTGCGGGCCTCGTTGTCATCCGCCATCTCGACGAACCCGAAGCCGCGGGGGCGGCCCGTGTCACGGTCCATGATGATGGACGCGGAGACGACCTGGCCGTGCGCCTCGAACAGCGAGCGCAGCTGAGCATCGTCCGTGCTGAACGGAAGGTTACCGACATAGAGCTTCATCATTTGACTTGGAACTCTGCCCGAGGAACTTGAAACCCAATCGCTGCATCAAACTCGGGCGAGAGCAAGCGCTGGTCGGATCGTGAGCCGCCCGGCACCGATGCCGAACGGGCTCCTGTCACTGCGTGAAGTATAGCCAACCCCGTCCCGCCGGGTGCAAGCGACACCCCTCGGCAGGGGATCACGCGATCACCCCCGATCAGCAATCCCTACGCCGCCCTGCTCCTGTCCTGATTCTCATCCAGCGTCGTCTGAACGATGTGCTTCGCCTCGGTCTCCTCGCGCTTGCGCATCATCCCCGCGTACCACACCGGGAACGCCACGGCCGCAAACACCGCCACGTACACCAGCCCCATCAGCAGCGCCGGCATCCCCCCGATGTAGATCACCGTCCCCAGCACCAGCGGTACGCCAATCCCCAGCACGATCCAGAACACGTTCCGCCCACGTCCGCGCGACCGCGGGTCTGGCACCCGCCCATCCGGCGAGTGCGCCGCCATCTCCTCCTCGGTGATCTCCCTCACCTGCTGCGGTGGGACATTCGACTCTCGCTGCTGCCGCACGCCGTGGCCCGGCTGAGGGATGGGTCCAAGCTGGGACATATTCGCCTCCTATCTGCTCGTGTATTGGACCGCGCCCCCGCTAAGCACACGGTGAAGTCCGGCGTGCAAGTGCTCTGCGCCCGGGTGAATACAGCCGGCGACCGGGGATTTCGACCGGCTCTCACCCAGTGTTCAACCCGGCACCGCCCTGTGCAGGTCTGCCACCGTGGGGGCGAGCAATCCCTTTCCAACTGGAGTCTGAGTCATGAAGATGAGAGTCCTTCTGCTGGTCGCGTCTGCTGGCTTTGCTGTCGTCGGCTGTGATCGCAACCGTGACGATGACCGCTATGACAGGGGCGTCGAGTACCGCTCCACCGACCGCACCAACACCACCTTCCGCAACAACACCACCAACAACAACATGCGGAACGACACCGCCATCCGCAGCGACTACCGCGACAACACCACCTTCCGCAGCGACACCAACCGCACAGACACCAACATGCGGACCGACAACCGCACCAACATCAACACCACCAACCGCAACGACGTCAACTGGCAGCAGAACGACCAGAACCGCCAGCAGTTCGGCAGCCAGAACCAGGGCAACAACAACCAGGCCATCCGCGCCATCGACAAGGACTTCGTCACCACCGCCGCTGCCAGCGGCATGAAGGAAGTCGAGCTCGGCCGCCTCGGCACCCGCCAGGCCAGCAACGAGCAGCTCAAGCAGTTCGCCCAGAAGATCATCGATGATCACACCAAGGCCAACGAAGAGCTGATGACCCTGGCCCGCAACAAGAACATCGACGTCCCCACGCAGCTGCCCCAGGACCACAAGAGCATGGTCCAGAAGTTCAACCAGCTCAACGGCGCCGAGTTCGACCGCGAGTTCGTGACCCACATGGTGCAGAGCCACCAGAAGTCCGTCGACCTCTTTGACCGTCAGGCCCGCCAGGGTGAGGACGCCCAGGTCCGCGCCTTCGCCGCCCGCACGCTGCCGACCCTCCGCCAGCACCTGCAGATGGCCAAGGACCTCCAGCAGAACCTCACCGGCAGCGACATGGGCACGCCGCGCCGCGACCCCAACACCACCCCCGGCACCACGCCCGGCAACAACAACCCCAACCAGCCCAGCCAGCCGATCAACCCGCTCAACCCCAACGACCCCATGCGTCCGTCCAACCCCAGCACGCCCCCGACGGACCCCAACAACCCTGACCGCCCCACCACGCCCCCCGGCGGCGGCCGCTAAGCGACAGCTCGGCACTCCTCCATGACTCCAAAGGGCCCGCACACGCGGGCCCTTTTTTCACTTGCTCCCGCTCGATGCCTTGATGCCGCGTGCCTTGATGCCTCCCCCTCACCCGATCAAGTCATCCATCGGCAACGGCGGCGTCGGCTGTTTCGACCGCGCCGCCCGCACCACCCACGCGCCCACACTCTCGCGCGTGATCGCCCACCGCGTGCGCAAATACACCGCCTTGCGCGACGCCCTCGCTTGATCGAACACCGCGATCCACCCCTTCTTCGCGTCGATCACGACACGCGAGGTGCGCAGGTCATACCGCTCAATCACCGGCCTCCCCGCTCCCAACGCCGGGTACAGCACCACATCCAGCACCCCCGGGCTGATCCGCACGTACGTGGGCTTTGCGAACGCGGCCATTACGCCCGCCATCGCGATCGCAGTCCAGATCGCGTCCGTCCTCACACTCTTCCACCACGACCCCGTCGCCACCCTCTGCATCACCATCACCGCCGCCATCGCCACGAGCATGCACAGCAGGTCCGCCCACGCCCGCCCGCGATCCGAGTGCTGAGTGACCTTCGGGATTCCCTTGTGCTTCGGCAGCGACTCCTGCTTGCCGTCGGCCTCAAGCTCCCCGAAGTGCGGGTCCACCAGCGTGCGCACCACCACCGGCTCGAAAGGATCGTCCACCATCGTCAACGCCGCGCGCTCGACCGCGTCATCCGGTGATTGCAGCGAGATCCGCGCGTCATCCGTCGACACGAGGGCGCCGCGGTACGGCGTCTCCTTCATCCTTCGCCGCAGCTTCCTCCAACCAAGCACGAGCCCCGCGATCACTCCGCCGGCCCCGATGACAACACCAGCCCAGAAGAGCGACGTGCTCTGCCCCGCCAGAAACCGCCCGAAGATGATCGGGAACCCGACAATCCCGAACATCAGCACGAAGTCCGCGAACCCCCCCGGCGGCCACGACACCAACGCCCGCCACCCCAGCACCCCCACCTCCGGCCGCTCGTGCGTGAAGCCCTCCCCTGCAGCGACCTCTTCAATCCCCTCGCCCATCCCCTCCAGCCTACCGCACCCACCCACCTAACATCGCCGACCATGCCCGACCCCAGCCTCCTCGAAGCCTTCCCAACCCCCACCGACACCCCCTTCGTCATCGAGCACGTCGCCGACGAGTTCACCTCCACCTGCCCCAAGACCGGGCACCCCGACTTCGGCACCGTCACCGTCCGCTTCGAGCCCCGCCCCGCCCGCGCGGGGGGCACCTGCGTCGAACTCAAGAGCCTCAAGCTCTACTTCCAGTCCTTCCGCAACGAGGGCATCTTCTACGAAGGCGTCACCAACCGCATCCGCGACGACCTCGCCCGCCTCATGAACCCCACCTGGCTCCTCATCCGCACCGACTGGAAAGGCCGCGGCGGCATCCGCTCCACCATCCGGGCCGAGCACGGCGACGTCCCTTCCATCTGGAAGGCTTGAGCCGGCCTTGACCGGTCCACCATCCCCCAAGAGCCGGGGGTTCCCGCTGATCTGCGGTTTTTGAGCCGTTTTTCACGGTTTGATGGAGCCATTTGCCCCCGCGTTCGCATCTGCTCTCACGAAGTCGGGCCGGCGTTCGGGCCCCAGGTTACATCCCAAGGAGAAGGAAGAATGTCCACGCGTAATCGTTTGGCGGCGGTTGTCCTTTGCGCTGGCGGCGTCGCCACGCTCGCTCACGCCCAGCCCACCGCCGAGGACCTCGGCGCCCTCTCGAACGGCACCATCAGCCGTTCCATCGCAATGTCGACCAACCAGGTCTTCTGGTACAAGTTCACCGTCCCCGCCGTCAACGTGAACAGCTCCGGCCCCGGCAGCGTTTACCTGGACATCCGCACTCACAACCCCGGCGGCACCGTCCTCGACACCGAAATCGCCCTCTACAACGCCACCGGCACCCTCGCGACCCCCGCCAGCACCGACGACGACGACGGCCCCGGCAACGGCTCGGCCCTCTCCTACGGCATGGTGTGCCCCACCCGCGCCAACGCGGCCACCGGCACTCAGGGCGCCGGCGCCAACTTCGACGGGCGTGACGGCGGCCTCGCTCCCGGCGAGTACTACCTCGTCGTCGCCCCCTTCAACGCCAGCTTCAGCGGCACCAACTGGGGCGTCTCCCCCGGCAGCCAGACCGGCCCGATGATGGTCGAGATCACCCTCGGCGAGGGCGTTGACCCCCTCACCGCCCCGAGCCTGACCGCCGGCACCGCCTCCACCAACATCCCCGGTTCGAGCACCACCGTAACTGTGACCGCTGCCGCCTGCGGCATGCCCACTGATGTATCGCTCGACGCCTCCACCATCGGCGCCGCCAGCAACATCCCGATGTTCGACAACGGCACCAACGGCGACGCCACCGCCAACGACCGCATCTTCACCGCCGTGGTGACCATCCCCGCCGGCGCCACTCCCGGCGCGTACAACCTCACGGCCAACGCGTCCAACAGCGCCGGCCCCACCAGCCGCGTCGTCGCCCTCACGGTCCAGGCCCCGCCCGCGACGCTCACCGCCTCCGGCGGCGTCTACACCGAGATCGAGGACAACAACAACAAGACCCGCGCCAACATCATCCAGGCGATGAACTCCGGCGAGGCCATCAGCGGCACCACGACCGGCACCTCCACCACGGCCACCGGCAACGGCAGCGCCGACTACTTCCGCGTTACCACTGCTGCCGCCCCCCTGGGCATCTACCGCCACCGCCTCCAGATCACCACCACCGGCACCGCCGGCCACAGCGGCACCATCCGCGGGCTCAGCCAGTCCAGCACCGGCATCACCGCCGGCACCGACGTGGAAATGCAGGCGACCTCCACCGCGACCACGCCGGCCCGCTTCAACCAGTGGTACGGCTTCGGCAAGGGCGAGACGGTGTTCTACCGCGTCAACGGCGGCAGCGGCACCACCGCCCCCTTCTCCTCCACCCTCTCCACCGACAGCGTGAC
This sequence comes from Phycisphaerales bacterium, assembly GCA_035627955.1. Lineage (NCBI taxonomy): Bacteria > Pseudomonadati > Planctomycetota > Phycisphaerae > Phycisphaerales > Phycisphaerales bacterium. The sequence goes on along the minus strand of DASPKU010000008.1, from coordinate 133,689 downwards.
CCCCGTGGCCCTGGGCACCTTCGCCCCCGGCCAGATCGTGCTGACCACCGTCGGCCAGGGCCACACCGAGGACACCGAGATCCTCGTGTATGACGCCAGCCTCAACCCGGTCCCCGGCTACATGAACGACGATGAGTCAGTCGCCGAGGGCGGCGCCGACACGTCCCGCAGCCGCCTGGTCCGCAACTACGACGCCGGCACCTACTACGTCGCCATCTCCACCTACAACACCGCCAACAACCAGCCGTCGCCCGCGACCGACGACTTCCGCACCGGCAACGTGCTCGACTTCGCGAACGCCATCATCGCGCAGAGCACCTCCGCCGCTGCGAACATGCAGTTCGCCGTGACCGACAGCACCGGCACTCAGACCTTCCCCGCCAGCAAGGCCGCCTACGACATCTACTGGGCCACCTTCACCGTCGGCTCCTCCTGCCCCGGCAACGAGTGCGGCCCGCAGGACTTCAACGGCGACGGCGACGCCGGCACCGACCAGGACATCGAGGCCTTCTTCGCATGCCTCGGCGGCACCTGCTGCGAAACCTGCTTCTGCCAGGGCAGCGACTTCAACGGCGACGGCGACATCGGCACCGACCAGGACATCGAAGCCTTCTTCCGCGTCCTGGGCGGCAGCCCCTGCTGATCCTCCCCGCTGATCTCGGGTGGAGCACTCAACAGTGAGTGCCGGCAGCCCTCAGCTGCCCCCACCCTCAAAGCTGTCTGGGAGTGTGTAACCTCCCGACTCGTACGGCCCGGGCGCGGTCTCCCCCGTCCGGGCCGTTTTCTTTTTGCCTTCTCACCACCGGTCGGCTCTCCGACCGGTGGTGCTCTCGCGCGAGTGGCCGCCTTCCGATAATCGCTGCCTCAGGCATTCCGCACACGCAACCGCATTGTGGACGACCAGCCTGCCCGTTACACTCGGTGCCTCAAACACCCAAGGACCCTGAGGATGCCCAAGGCTCTTGTTGTCCCCACCGCCATCGCCGCGCTCGCCGGATTCCCCGCCGCGCTCGCCGCACAGCAGACGCTCATCAACTACGTCGGCCCCACCGGCGGCGCGTGGAGTGCGCCCGGCAACTGGAGCCCGATGCAGGTCCCTACCTCGCCCACGCACGTCCCCGTGCTCTCCGGCGGCGTCCTCGTCAACCTTGACCTTGACGCCACCGTCGACAAGATCCTGATGGCCGACGCCGCGTGCACGGTCAGCATCCCAAGCGGGCGCATGCTCGGCATCATCACCACCGCCGACAACTCAGGGGCCACCGGCCTTTTCGGCCGCGGCCACTACATGCTCAGCGCCACCTCCACACCCACCCGCATCCGCCTCTTCGGTGACGTCGGCACCTGGGCCACCTTCGGCACCACCGACCCCACCGAAACATCCCTCATCACCCTCTCCTCCAACTTCAACAACTTCATTGACGCGTCCACCGCGGGCGTCATCCTGTTGAACGAGGGCACCATCCAGGGCGCGGGCCAGCTCGGCGTCAACACCCTCTCCATCCACAACAGCGGCGTCATCCGCGCCACGTCCTCCACCGTCGAGCTCAAGCTCGACCCGCCCGCCAGCGGCATGAGCAACACCGGCGATCTCCGCGCCGACGGCGGCACGCTCACCCTCACCACCGGAAACTACAACAACGCCGGCGGCACGATCACCCTCGGGACCGGCTCAACGTCGGTCGTGCACATCCAGAACTCCGCCGTCGCCGGCGGCGTCATCCGCGCGGATGCGGGCGCTACCGGCCAGATCCGCGCCACCGCCAACTCCTCACTGAGCGGCGTCACGCTACTCGCCCCGCTCATCGTCCCCAACTCCCAGGCCCTCCTCCTCGCGGGCGACTGCGAGATCGGCGCCGGGGGCTCGCTCCGCCCCGCCACCACCGGCCTGGTCCGCGCCACCACCAACCTCCGCCTCCACGGCCAGGGCTCGCTCAACCCCGTCAACCCCTCCATCACAAACATCATCGACTCGACCGCACCCCTGGGCGTCACGCTCACCAACGACCTCGCCGGCGGCATCGTCGGCGGCTGCAACCTGGGCAACAACACCCTCGCGGTCATCAACAACACCACCATCGCCGCGCAGGGCGGCACCATGATCATCGACCCGCCGGCCGTGCTCCCCTTCGTCAACAACGGCACGCTTGTCGCCCGCACCGGCGCGACCCTCACCCTCCAGGGCGGCACCTACCTCAACAACACCGCCATCACCGCCGAAGCCAGCGGTACCTGCAACCTCAACGGCACAATCGTCGGGGGCGCCATTACGGCCGCGCCCGGCGGCGTCTTCACCGCCGGCGGCTTCGGCACGCTGCGCGACCTCACCGTCTCCGAGGGTACGACGATTTCAGTCAACAACGCCCAGACCGCGCACCTCCAGGGCGTCATCACCAACGGCGGCACCCTCAGCCTCAACGCTACCAACCAGCCCACCGTCCTCCGCGCCGTCGGCAACGCCACCCTCAACGGCCCCGGCATGCTCCGGGGCTCCAACAGCAGCAACAACATCCTCGATGCCGCGGCCCCCGGCGCCGCCCTCACCAACAACACCACCATCCGCGGCCCCATCCGCGTCGGCAACGACTCGCTCCACGTCATCAACAACGGCGTCATCGAAGACGGCGGCTTCACCGACCTCCTCATCGACCCGCCCGCCGCCCAGCCCTTTGACAACAACGGCATCCTCCGCTCCGTCAGGATCCAGAACGGCGCCGTGGACAACACCGACGGCATCATCGAGGGCTACACCCGCCTCTCCGGCGCGTCCATCTCAGGCGGCCTCATCCGCGAAGCCGCCAGCGGCGGCTCCGTCACCGCGTACGCCCTCAGCTCGCTGGCCAATGTCACTCTCGAGGCCCCACTCTCGGTGATCTATGCGGAGGTGCTGCTCCTCACCGGACCGATTATCAACAACGACACCATCACCATCAACGACGGAATCAGCGCCAACTTCGACACAACGCTCCGCATCGCCGCGCCCGAGGTGACGCTCTCCGGGACCGGCCTTATCACCGCCCCCGCCACGAACCGCAACTACATCGATGCCGCGGTGCCCGGACAGCGACTCATCAACCACTCCACCATCCGCGGCAGCCTCCACCTCGGCCGCGACACCCTCCAGGTCGTCAACCACGGCCTCATCGAAGCCTCCGTGAGCGGCCCCGGGCTTCACATCGACCCGCCCGCAGCGTTCCCCTTCCAGAACCGCGCCACAATCCGCTCTGTGCTTAATAGCTTCCTGTCCATCAATGACGGCCCGATCGACAACACCGGCGGCCTCATCGAGTCCGCCGGGAACATCTCCCTCGACAACGGAGCCGCTATCACCGGCGGCGTCCTCCGCACCACCGGCACCGGCGCCATCTCCACCACGTCCGCCGCCACCATCGCCAACCTCATGACCGAGGGAACATTCACCGTTACCCCTGGCGCGGTTCTGACCCTGCAGGGCACCGTTAACAACAACGCGAGCCTGAACGTCAACGGCTTCACCCAGACACCCTCGATCCTCCGCGCCCTCGGGGCAGCCACGCTCGCCGGCTCGGGCGCGGTGAACCTCAGCAACAGCCCCGGCAACTGGATCGAGGCGACCAGCCCCGGCGATTCGCTCACCCTTGAGGGCGCCACGATCCAGGGCGCCGGCCAGATCGGCCGCGACACCCTCGCCATCACCAACCGCGGCATCATCCGCTCATCGCTGAGCGCCGGCCTCCTCATCGACCCGCCCGCCACCGGCGGCTTCATCAACGACACCGGCGGCACGCTCTCCGCCCATTCCGCCAACCTCACCATCACCGACGGCCCCTTCACCAACGCCGGCACCATCCGCGTCGAGACCACGCGCGTGCTCACCCGACTTGCCGGCGACTTCAACCAGACCGCCGGCCTCACCCTCATCCTCGGCACGCTCCAGTCCGCCGGCCCCTTCAACCTGAGCGGCGGCACCCTCACGGGCACCGGCAACCTCAACACCCACGTCGTCAACAGCAGCGGCTCCATCGACCCCGGCCACCCCACCAGCCCCGCCGGCCACCTCACCATCAACGGCCCCTACACCCAGCTCCCCGCCGGCCGCCTCGACTTCCAGCTCCGCGGCAGCGGCAGCACCCAGTTCGACCGCCTCACCATCAACGGCCCCGCCGCCCTCGGCGGCGCCCTCCACGTCCGCTTCGAGAACTCCTTCGTACCGCCGATCGGCGCCACCTTCCGCATCCTCAACGCCACCTCCCGCACCGGCGAGTTCACCGCCGTCACCACCGAGGGCGCCCCTTCCCGCGCCGCCGCCGTCACCTACGACGCCGTGGGCGCCACCCTGGTCATCGTCCAGCCCTGCGGCACCGCCGACTTCAACGGGGACTCCGACATCGGCACCGACCAGGACATCGAGGCCTTCTTCGCCTGCCTCGGCGGCCACTGCTGCGACACCTGCTTCCAGGGCGGCAGCGACTTCAACATGGATGGCGACGCCGGCACCGACCAGGACATCGAGTCCTTCTTCCGCGTCCTGGGCGGCGGCCCCTGCTGATCGCCCACATTCCTTCAGAACGCCCGAGAACTCCCCCTACCTCACTGCACGCCCCCCTGCACGGGTTGTCCCCGCACGGCGGCCTGTTAGTCTGTGCCACGCGCGGGTCCCATCCCGCAACAACAAAAGAGAGAGGGGGCCCGAAGTGATCATGTCCCGCACCCGCCGCGCCGCCATCGCCACCGCCGCCGGCCTCGCCGCCGCCGCGAACGCCCAGCAACAGTTCATCGATTGGGTTGGGCCCGCCACCGGCAACTGGAACAACGGCCTCAACTGGCAGGGCTTCAACGTCCCCAACGTCGCCGGCGAAGTGCCGATGCTCATCGGCCACATCCGCGTAACCCTCGATGCTCACGTCCTCGTCGACAAGATCGGCATGGACCATCCCCAGGCCACCATCGCCATCAACAACGGCCAGCTCCTGGGGATCCAGACCATGACCGACGGCCTGGGCAACACCGGCCTCTTCGGCGGCGGCCGCTACGAGATCAACGGCACCGCCCACGGCACCTACATCCGCCTCTACGGCCCCGCCGACAGCTGGGCCATCTTCGGCAGCATTCTCGAGCCCGACCCCTCCATCATGGTGCTCTCCTCCTCCGGCACCGCCACCGTCGACTCCACCACCGCCAACGCCATGCTCTACAACGAGGGCCGCATCGAGGGCGCCGGCAGCCTCGGCGCCAACAGTCTCCGCATCCGCAACAACGGCGTCATCGCCGCCACCCACCCAGTCTCCCTCACCCTCGACGCCCCCAGCGGCGGCAACACCAACACCGGCGACATGCGCGCCGACGGCGGTGTCCTCACGCTCCTCAACGGCAACTTCGATAACACCGGCGGCACCATCACCGTCAGCTCCCTCCCCGGCTCCCGCATCGATGTCAGCGGCGCCGTCGTCACCGGCGGCCAGTTCCGCTCCGAGCCCGGCGCCACCGGCGTCGCACGCGGCCTTAACAACAGCCAGTTCCACGCCTGCGCCTTCAACGGCGCTCTCGAGATCCCCAATGGCCACCTCATCTTCCTGAGCAACGACACCGCCATCGGCCCCGACGGCGTCCTCCGCCTCGCCGCGACAGCCCATGGCACCTACATCCGCACCCTCAACAACCTCACCCTCTCGGGCGCCGGCGGCATCCGGTCCAGCAACACCCAGAACAACGTCATCGACGCCAACGCCGCCAACCTCGTCCTCACCAACAACCTCACCGGCGGCATCGCCGGCAGCATGCAGCTCGGCGGCAACAGCCTCGTGGTCGTCAACAACACGCTCGTCTCCGCCGAGGGCAGCGCGGGCATGACCATCGACCCGCCCGCCAACGGCTTCGTTAACAACGGCGCACTCTGGGCCCGCGGCGGCTCGTCGCTCCTGCTGCTCAACGGCGCGTTCACCAACCCAGGCTCCATCAACGTCGAGCCCGGCGCCGTCTGCAACATCAACGCCTCCACCATCCTCGGCGGCACGTTCAACACCACGGGCGACGGCGTCATTCACGGCGTGAACAGCACCACGCTGGTCGACGTCTCCGTCAGCGCGGGTTCCTGGTTCAACCTCCCCAACGGCAATACGACACACGTCCAAGGAACCATCACCAACGCCGGCACCATGACCCTCTCAGGGGTCGGCCACGGCACCTACCTGCGCACCACTTCCAATGTCACCCTCAACGGCCCCGGCCAGATCAACGCCTCCAACACCCAGAACAACGTGATCGACGCCAGCGTCGTCAACCACGTCCTCACCAACAACTCCACCATCCGCGGCTCCATGCAGCTCGGGGGCAACAGCCTCCTGGTCGTCAACAACGGCCTCGTTGAGGCCCTGGGCAGCGTCGGGATGACCATCGACCCGCCCTCCGGCGGCTTCGTGAACCACGGCCACCTACGGGCCGCCCCCGCTTCCCCGCTCACCCTCCTCAACGGCGGCTTCGACAACTCCGACGGCGAGATCGAGAGCAGCTCGACCATCACCATCAGCGGGTCCACCATCCTGGGCGGTGTGCTCCGCAGCGTCGGAGGCGTCTTCTCCTCGGGCGCGAACTCAACGCTCCAGAGCATCACCCTCGACGGCACGCTCTCCGTCCCCAACGGCAACCTCACCTACCTCAGCACCGCCATCACCAACAACGGGTCCATGCAGCTCAACGGCTCCGCTCATGGCACCTACTTCCGCCTCAGCACCCCGGAGGTCACCCTCTCGGGCTCCGGCGAGATCATGTGCTCCAACGTCCAGAACAACGTCATCGACGCCACCGCCGTCGGCCACAAGCTCATCAACAACCAGTCCATCCGCGGCAGCCTCCAGCTCTGCCAGAACTCCGTCCACCTCGTCAATAACGGCCTCGTCGAAGCGATCGGCAGCTCCGGCCTCACCATCGACCCCCCCGCGACGCACCCCGTTGACAACAACGGCACCATCCGCGCCGGCGCTGGCTCGCCGCTCTCCATCGTTAGCGGCCCTGTCGACAACGCCGACGGCCTCCTCGAGTCCCTCAGCACGATGACCTTCAACGCCGCCTCCATCTCGGGCGGCACCCTCCGCTCCAGCGGGGGCACGTTCTCGTCACAGAGCAACTCCGTCCTCAACAGCGTCCTCGTCGAGGGCGCCGTCGCCGTGCCCAACGGCAACCTCACCTACCTCCAGGGCGCCATCACCAACCATGGCGACATGCAGCTCAACGCCTCCGCCCACGGCACCTACTTCCGCACCTCCGGCAACGTCACCATCAGCGGCACCGGCACCATCTCCTGCTCCAACCTCCAGAACAACGTCATCGATGCCAACGCCGTCAACGAGGTCCTCACACTGGAGGGCGTCACCCTCCGCGGGTCCTGCCAGCTCGGCCAGAACTCCCTGGGCATCATCAACCGCGGCACCATCCTCGCCAGCGCCAGCGCCGGCATGACCATCGACCCGCCCGGCGGCGCCATCGGCTTCACCAACGACGTGGGCGGCACCCTCGCCGCCACCGGCGGCAACATCGCCATCAATGCCGGCAACTTCACCAATGCCGGCACCCTCCGCGTCGACTCCGGCCGCCTCATCAACCGCGCCTCCAGCGGAATCACCCAGACCGGCGGCCTCACCCTCGTCAACGGCGAGCTCCGCGCCCTCTCCGGCACCTTCCGCGTCGAAGGCGGCACCCTCGCCGGCAACGGCCTGGTTAACGCCCACGTGTTCAACCTTGCCGGCACCCTCTCCCCCGGCTCGCCCGACGCCCCCACCGCCACCCTCACCATCCCGCACACCTACGTCCAATCTTTCAACGCCGCCATGGACGTCGACCTCCGCGGCCACGCCCCCGGCGAGTGGGACCGAGTCAACGTCACCTTCTCCACCTCTCTTCACGGCACCCTCAACGTCCGCTTCATCGACGGCTTCACGCCCGCCGTCGGCTCCACCTTCCGAATCCTCAACGCCTCCTCGCGCACCGGCACCTTCCCCACCGTCACGGCCACAGGCGCGCCCGGCCTCGGCGCCGAGGTGATCTACGACGCCACCGGCGCCACCATCGTCATCACGCAGGTCTGCGGCACCTCCGACTTCAATGGCGACGGCGACATCGGCACCGACCAGGACATCGAGGCCTTCTTCGCCTGCCTCGGCGGCAACTGCTGCGACACTTGCTTCTCGGGCGGCGCCGACTTCAACATGGATGGCGACACCGGCACCGACCAGGACATCGAGTCCTTCTTCCGAGTCCTCGGCGGCGGCCCCTGCTGACCATCTGCTCGAATTGTGCCTCTCGCGGACAATTCGCTGCAAGAACCCACCTCTCCATGGTAAAACCGATGGACGTGGGCGAAGGCCCGCGAGAGGAGAGAGCTTCATGACCGCCCACCGTTCCCGCTGCGCGCTGCTGGTCCCGTGCGTCCTTGCCGCCCTCGTGACCACCGCCGGTCACGCCCGCGCCCAGGTCAACGCCCTCCCCTACCCCAACCACAACCTCAACGTCTCCGCCGGCTGGAGCGGCGGCCTCGTGGGCAACTCGGCCTTCGGCGCTGGATTCAACAACGCCGGCGCCTTCGGCCAGACCACCATCTCCTTCGACCCCACCCCCGGCCCCACGTGGAACTCGCTCCAGAGCTCCAACGTCTACTTCGCCGGCTTCTACGCCAACGGCAATCCCTCCGGCCCGGGCACCATCACCGTCAGCGGGCAGATGGACTTTGTCCCCATCGTCACCTGCCAGTACACCATCGGCGGCAACATCCCCCTCGCGTTCAACGGCGCCCTCGCCGCGGCCTCCATCTCCGGCCAGATGTCCCTCGCCCAGCTCTCGGGCGTGATGCCCCCGACCCTCGCCACCTACAGCACCAGCCCCGCCTACGCGCCCAACTCCTCCGCCACGCTCTTTGACGCCGCGTCCCCGGCCTTCGGCGCCGCGTCGGGCCTGCTCACCGGCGGCGAGACCTACCGCTGGAGCTTCAGCTTCACCCTCACCCGCACCGCCGGCAACGACCCCCTCGCCGAGATCGTCGCAACCCAGTACCAGGGCGCCCCCCCGAGCCTCAGCCTCAGCTTCGCCGTCATCCCCGCCCCGGGCGCCCCAGCCCTGCTCGGCCTCGCCGCCCTGCTGGTCACCCGCCGGCGGCGGTAAGCGACAATCGATCCCGCGAAAGACGGAGCAAGCACCGAGGCGTGCTCGCGGCCCCTGCCCTGTCCGCTCGCGCCCTGAAATCAAGCAGGGGCCGACGCTGCCACGCCGGCCCTTGCGGAGAGATGAGTGAAACGATGGAAGCGCCCCGCGCTCAGGCCGCGAGCTTCACGCTCGCGAACCCGCCGCCGCCCACGCCGAACTGGATCGTGAGCTGGTTGCTGGGCGTGCCCGCGGTCTGCCCGCGCCAGCCCTGCACGATGTAGGTCGCCCCCGACACCCCCGCGGGGATGGTGGAGTCCACGTAGAACTTCTTGCCGCTGTTGCCGATCAGCGTGAAGGCGCTCTCGCCGCTCAGCTTGCGGCTGATGGAGTAGAACCCCCCGCTGCTGCCGGTGCTCTTCCACGACAGCCGGATCCCGCCCTCGGGCGTCAGCTCCACCTTGAACCCCGTGGGCTGCGTCGGAGGGGGCGTCGGCGCCGGTTCGGCCGGTTCAGGGATTTGTGCCCTTTCAAACACCGACGGGTTGTTGGTCGTGGCCGCGAACGCCTTGATGGTGCGGATGCCGTCGCCGCCCTTGCCGCGCAGCTCGCGCATGGTGTTGCGCAGCCCCGTGGTCGCGGCCTTGGCCGCGCTCTTGGCGCTCGTCTGCGTGCTCAGCGACGCCCGCGCGGCGCTGGTGGCGTTCTTGATCTGGAGCACGGTATCGGCATCCAGACCAATGGCGGCAGCCTCGGTCTGCCAGATGGGCCAGTGCGCCTCGAAGAACTCGATCGCCTCCTGGTCCTTACGCGGAATCACGGTTCGGTCTTCGTCGTCGGACATGTCGGACCCTCACAACTTAGCGCCTCCCATGTCCGGCGTGGCAGCTCCATACGGGAGAGGCCAGGGGCCGCGTTCGGCGTGAGGGTGCTATCGGCGGGAACTTCGCGCGGGTGAACCGGAGTGCACAGAAAATGGGGAGAGGGTGGGTTTATGACGGTCGGTGCGGAGCGAGCGGCCCGCGTAGTGACGCGGGTCGAATGTGCCACGTCGATGCCGCACTAGGTTGGCTCGAGTGCGATCCGCCACCCGATGTAGTCGACTGGTGGGTGTGGACGGGGTTCATCGAATGACCGCCACTGCCGCAACCCCCACGCGGAGCGACTACAGCCGTACGGTGCAACTATGCCGCCGGACCCTTCGGCCTAAGCGCGATTACTTCGTCGATGACCGCCTTGAGTTCGCCGAGGTCCCGAACACGCAAAGCGGCAATCACCGGGTCATCATAGCGCTCGACCCCTGATTGAATATCCTCGCCAAACCGCGCAACGAGGCTCGAAAGTACAAGGAGCTCGTCCGTGGGCAACCGATTGAACAGCCACGAGCCGACGGAACTTCTCACTTCTCGTTCGTGATCGGTGAGCCTTTCGCGCAGTCGGGCGTCCAGCGGTGCGTGCTTCAAGTAGTACCTGGCAAGCCGCTCAATCAGGCCGCTCGGTCCACTCCATTTTCGTCCCTCATCGAAGTAGATCACTTCTGACATGCCTTACCTCATAATCCTGTACCAGTCAGTGTTTCCCCACGGCGTTCCGTTAATTACGTCGATGATCTGCTGAACCTGTTGGTCATCCAGTGCTGTGGCATCAATAAGCAACCGTTCGGCACCGCCGGCATTCCGTTCATCGTTGATGTGCTCGAGCAGGCTTGCGAACACGCCTCCCTCGTTGTGGTGCCAGGCGTTGTTTATCGCGTCTTGGATATAGGGCCCCTTCAAATCCCAATACCTCTTCTGGAGTACCCCGTTCTCCACCCACTCTTCCACAAAATCGGCTCTGCCGATGAACTGTGCCGGATCTAAGCCCGGTTGAGGCCTTCTGAGAGACTTGGTCGGCTCAAGCTTCTTGTACCGGAATATTCCGAACACGTCCTTCCACTGTGGCGTTCCATCATGATCTCTGTAAAATTGCTGCCAACCATCCGAAAGACTACCGAGTTCACCAAGGCGTCTTATCTCATCCCGCGTGTCCTCGATCAACCCTCGCGCCAAGGCCGGCGGTACATCGTCGATGGACTGGAGAGTCTGCCGAAATGCCTCCATCGGGTTATTCGGGAACGACTTGCGGATGAAGTCGAACACGTTCCGGAGCCCGTCGCATGTCTTCGGGCTCTCGTTGTGGACCCAGAGCTTATCCGCACCAACGAAGTAGGTGTGCGACTCCGCCACCTCAAGGTTGTGCGCGAACACCGCGTGGCTGGTAACGGCCTCACGCCGGGCCGAGATCACCCTCGCGTAGCCCGGCCGCGAGAGCGCCAGCAGATCGCCCGCGGCGAGTTCGTCGGCTAGCACAAACCTCTGCCGGAGCAGGTCGAAGAACGGGTGCTCCGGGGTGGCCGAGATCGTCTGGCTCTCTCCGTCATTGACCGCGTACTCAATGTGGATGAAGACTCGCGGGCTGGTCCGGATCGTGCGGGTGACCACCTGCCAGCAGCATTCGTTGTCGCCCTCGGCACGCGAAAGGACCACGTCCCCCGGCTCGATGCACTCGATCGGGACCGCGCCCTGCGTGGTATGGACCACCGTTCCGGCCGCGAAGCAGCAGGCGCTCGTGATGATTCCTTGTGCGTTCCGGACCACCTTGCCGCAGCCACCCTTGATGTTGGCGACCAGCCCTGGGTGCTTGGCCTGCATCTCCTTACTGATAAGGCCTCCGACGCGCCTCGAAGCTGCGGCCGCGTTTTCAGCAGCATCCAATGCAGACGGCAGGTCAAGCCGCGCCGCGAGTTTCTGGAGGACGCGACCCTTGTTGAGGAGAGCACCGGGCACAAGCGCCTCCGCCACGGCGATCAACACTTCACCAATGACGCGCCCAACGATCTTGCCCTTCTCGTAATCGTCGAGCATGGCAAGATGGGTCCTGATCTCGTCATACACAGCGGCCACGACCTGAATGGTCTCCCTCGCTTCGGCACTCAGCTTCTCGAGAGCCGCGTGATCGCCTCTAATGAGCGCGGCAACATACTGCGAATACTCTTGGCCGGTCTTCTTGAGTAGGTCGGCCGCGGCGGTGATGAACTCCTCGACGGCGTCGCACGTCGCCTGCACGGCTGCGGCGTGCTTTTCCGTCAGAACGTTTCCGTTCGCCCGGAATCGAAAAACCATTTGACGCACAGAGTAATCGCGGCGGACGGTATTTACGCCCTCTCTGACCGCGCCCCCTATCTCACCCCAGCCGTTGGCCCATTCCATACCCGCATCTGCGAGCCCCCTCGCGATCCCGAGGGCGTACTGGTCGAGCCCGTCGCGGCTCTCGAACACGAGGTCGCCGATCCGAACGTAAAGGTCTTCAGAGCGCGCGGTCAGTGAGATAAAGCTCGCACTTGCAAAGTCCTCATCAAGACGCTTGAGGACCATGTGCCCATCGAGCGTGAACAACGCAAAGCGCTGGGCCCCGATCTCCACCTCATCGAAGAGGCCGGGCACGGCGCTCCCGCCGGCCCCAGGGCGACGTGCCAGTTCCGGCGGCCCGACAATCGCGGTGAGTACCGGGTTGAACGTACCACCGGCACCTGGCGCGCTCGTCTGAACTGGCGAGGTGGCGAACGAGAACGCACGCCAATCGATCACTCCGGTTGACGCACCCTGGAACGAGGGGGTGATCGTGAAACGGACACTTGCGGTTCCGGTGCTTCCAAATGGCCCGGGGGCCGTCAAGAGCACTTCGTTGTCGCCGGGCGTCACCTCAACTGCCGTGAGGGTCCGCGCGAACATGCCTGAGAACCGGTAGGGGTGGCGCAACCGGGCGGGGTCGTTTGGCTGTGGGCCAATACCCTTCGAGACCTGAACATCGATGCCGGCTAACGGATCCCCGTTGACGAATGCTCCCAATATGGGAATCGTGCCGCGAGCGCCAGGAACGATGTCGCAACCTTGGTCGAGCACCGTTCCTTCGACCACCACGTCAGCAACAATCTTGGTGAAGTCCGTCTCGTGAGGCCGAATGTTCGTGATCTGCGTTGCGGTGATTGTGACCACCGGGACCGGCTTGGAAGCCGCTGGAGCCTTGGTCGCGTTACCTAATGTGCCGTCCGGGTTGATGGGGAGGAACACTTGGTCGACAGCCGTAAAGCTGGCGACCCGCGTCGCGAGCGTCTGGCCCTGCCGCCTAAGCGAGATCGCGACTTGCAGGTCTTGCAGAGCAGTGCTCGGCTTCACGGCTTCGACGTACCAGGTTATCTGATCGCCGGGGTTGGCCAGGAGATCAGCCATTGAGTATGTCCCTGGCCTCACAAGGCTCCGTCCGAGCATGATCGTGCCTTCGTACGCGCATGTTGATCCGGTTCCGCGCACCGAAGTATTGTTGGGGTCTCGAATCCCCGCAGGTACCGGCGCGGAGCCGCGATTGCTCCAAGGCGCTGCCCACAACCGCATGCGGCCGGTGACTGGGAGTGTGAATAGTTCCCCTTCAGTCTTGTGAAGGAGGTCTGGGTCAGAAAGGAGGTAGCTAACCTCGATCTCGTCGGTTGGTTGAAGGTCATCGGGCAGGCAGATCGTGAGCGGAACGAGCTGCGCCCGCGTGTCGTCCCTGTCGGTGCGAGCGAGCCGTTCCCTTATGGCTTGCGTCTGCGCGGGAGCCGGGAATGACTGGTACGCTGCTTGATCGAACACTCCAAATCCATCCGCGTAATCGGGGATGCCGTCGACGTCGGAGTCTCCGCTCGCGACCCAGATTAACTTTCCAGATTGATCGCTCGGCAGGGCATCTACTTTCACGAAATCTGACGGATCACCAGTTGGGAATCCGTGCCCATCATCGTTGTCCTGGTCTACCACCACTTGGAATGTTCGAGCAGTCGCGTTGCCGAGTGTGCGGTGGAAGTCGGTCCACCTGCGTGCGACGAATCTGCATTCCGGGTAATCGATACACCACCAGTCGCTCAATCGCCCTTGATTGTGGTCGCGGTCGAGCGCGAAGCCACCATCCGGGATGTGTCTAGAACAGAACCACCTGCCGGCAGGTGCGTTGAGCCAACCCTGCTCACGCGCGTGCCACCACGCCAATTCACAATCTACCTGCGATCGGTCAGCGATGAGCACTCCGCTGATGGAGTGAATACCGGGGCTGAAAGGAACGAGGGTACTGACTCCACAGGTCGCGACCGGCATCGGCTGATTATCGAAGGTGAGCCACGAGCCTGGAGAACCCCACGCCCGAACTTCGATCAGGCAGTCCTCGGTCGGCTGACAAGAAAGGGGGGGAAGGGCATACTCCGGGCACGCTGGTTCCCGGTAATAAACGGGGCCCATAGACGTGTCGCACACCCCTCCCGAGCTCGAGCTGTATCGGGCTGGATCTGTTCCATGCCCTCGCTCCGCGCCATTGAAGATGCCGTCGTTGTCGTAGTCCTCGGCCCCGTCGAACACTCCGTCATCATCCGAGTCGTAATCGCGTGGATCGAGCCCAACTGCAATCTCATCTCCATCCAACAAACCGTCGCCGTCGGTGTCCGGGCTCGAGGCGTTCGTTCCGAGCCGAGCCTCCACGCTGTCACATAAGCCATCGCCATCACTGTCGACTTGATTGCCTGGGGCGCCTGGCCCTTGCTCTGGGAGCTCGGGGTCCAACCCAACTACAAGCTCCCACGCATCTGGCAGACCGTCTCTATCATGGTCCACAAAGGCGCTCGAATATCCCCTCCCATCAAGGTACTCATCGAATATTCCGTGGACATGACGCGATGCCGCATGGACAGTCCACCCATCCATCGTCCCGGGCTCCGCGGTATTGCTCGTCGGATCGAGGGGATCGAACCCAAGCGAGTGTTCCGCACGATCAGACACTCCATCGTCGTCCGAGTCGAAGTCATACCGGTTCGTTCCCCGCGGCGCCTGCGGGCGCGGCGGCGGGAAGGGGGAGCCGTCGGGCCGGCGCGGGTGCTGGGCGCCTAAGGGGTCGTAGGCGACCGGCTGACCCTCGTAGTAGTCGGGGAGGCCGTCGTTGTCGGAATCGGTGATGATGTCGGGGAACTTGGCGGGGTCGCAGCGCTCGATGGGCTTCTCGGAGCCGTCGGGGAAGCCGTCGCCGTCGGAGTCGGGGTTGGTGGGGTCGGGGCAGCCGCCCACGATCTCGAGGGTGTCGTTCAGGCCGTCGCCGTCCTGGTCGCCAAGCACGTCGAAGAGGCACTCCGCCTCGACGGGGCCGCACTCTGTCATGACGCGCACATGCACGCGCACACGGTTGCTGCTGGGCACGTTTTCGGCGGTGGTGGTGGTTTCGTTGGCCGTTTCGAAGAACGCGTAGGGCCCTTCCCACCAGATCATCGGGACGGAAAGCGACTGCCCGCCGCCCTCGGCGGTGACGGTCCATTCGTAGGTCCACCCGGCGGGGTCCCAAGGGCCGTTGTCGCCGTTGGTGCACGCGCTGACCCACAGCTCGCCCGCGCTGTTGACGGCGCGGGTCAGGTCGCAGGGGGCGAGGTCGATGCATGGCGGAAGGCAGTCATAGCCGAACGTAACGCCGCACTCGGCCGTCAGGCAGCAGAGGTCGCCGTTCGGCAGCCGGTACGCGAACCGCACTCGCGCGGAGACACCGCCCTCAACCGGCGAGGTGATGATGCCGCCGCTGACGATCGAGCCCTCGGGACCGCTCAGCTTCTCGTAGCACCACTCGCCCTGGGGCAGCTGCGTCCAGTCGATCACCGCGCCCGCCGCGTCCTTGAACGTGGGCCGGATCATCGCGACGGACCCGGGCCGCACCAGAACGCCAAGCCCGCACTCGAGAGTCATCTGGAGCGTGCAGCCCGCGGGGGGCGCGCCGTCGGGGCAGTCGCAGCCCTCCGGCAGCGGCATGGGCAGGTTGGGCTCCGGCTCGTTGCCCCCGCCGGCGATGCCGGGCGGGTTGCCCAGGGACATCACGGTGGTGAGGCCCTGCTGGTAGGCGTTCACCATGGCGACGAAGTCGGTGCCGTCGGCGGCGCCGTCGCCGTTGATGTCCGCCTGGGGGTTGTTGCCGGAGAGGTAAGAAAAGAACAGGTCGATATCGGCGGAGTCCACCAGGCCGGAGTCGTCGAGGTCCTCGGGCGCGTAAAGGCGGCCCCCGGCCGTGGAGTAGGCGGCGAGCGCCGTCAGCGTGCCCTCGCGCACGGCGAGCACAGTCCCACGCCCGCCCGAGATCAGCATGGCGGACTGCGCGGCCTGCTCGTCGGCCGCGGTCAGCAGGTCGCACACGCCGTCGCCGTCCTGGTCGGCGATGGCCTCGATGGCGCCGCCAACGGTGCAGCCCTGCGTACCGGGGATCATCCAGTCGATCGCGCCGGTGACCGGGTCCATGGCGACGGCGGCCCCGAGCGGGAACGTGGCGTTGACCTGGAGGCCCGCGGCCACCGTGGGCACGCCCGGCGTCTGCACCGAGAACGCCGCGGCCGCGCCGGTGAACTCACGGGAGGCGTCCCCGGTGCTGAGAGCGTGCAGCAGCGCGGCGCCCTGGGCGCCGGACAGGATCTCCGCGGTCGTCGCGTCCGCACCGACTTGGAACGCATCGGAAACGCCGTCGAGGTTGAGGTCAAAGGGCTCGGGGCAGTTGTTTGGCAGCAGCAACGCCGAGGCGGCGAGCGGCAGGGCCCAGGCCGCGGCCATCGCGGCGAGAATGGAATGCTTGATCATTGGTGGGTGGTCCTGAGTCGATCGCAATATCAGCAGCTGCCGCCGCCCAGCACACGGAAGAACGCCTCGATGTCGCCGTCGGTTGCAACATCGCCGTCGGCGTTGAAGTCGGCCGACCCACAGGTGGGGCAACAGGTGCCGCCGATGCAGGCGAAGAACGCCTCGATGTCCTGGTCGGTGCCGAAGTCGCCGTCGCCGTTGAAGTCGGAGGTGCCGCCCGGCGGCGTGCCGGGGGCGCGGAGGCGGACGATGGCGGGCGCGCCGTTGATATGAACGGAGATGTAGACGGAGAGCCTGCCGTCAGCGCTCGCCATCTCGCTGATGGCTGCCACGGGCGCGATGTAGGTGACGACCTGGTCGGCCTCCGGCGTGCCGTCGCCGTCGGTGTCGACGGTGTCGTTGACCCTAAGGATGGGAGCCCCGTTGAGGAAGGCCGCGAGGGTCGTAACACTCGCGCCGGGCTCGCGGGCGCCCCAGACCATCAGCAGGTCGTTGGTGAGGTTGAGCTTGAGCACCATCGGAGGGCCGGACAGCACCAGCCCCCCCACCGCCGTCCCTTCGCGGAATGCGAGCTCGTTGTTGACGATGACCAGCGAGTCCTGGTCCTCGGAATCGATCACATCCGCGGCCACGGCCCAGCGCTGCGGGTGATTGCACCCGGGCACCTCGCCCGCGGCGGGCAAGTAAAAGCGGCGCACCGGGTAGCCGTTCCAGGTGCCGCTCTGGCTGATGAGCGTGTGGTTGACGTCGGGCGTGTTCTCAGGGGCCGAAAGGTTGCGGTTGATCACACGCCATTCGCCCGCGCCCGCGTACCCGCGGTCCACCGCCACCACCGCGACGATCTGCGAACCCAGCGGTGAGATGGAGAACGCCTCGATGGACGCGGCGGTACCGATCACGGCGGCGTCGGGCTCCACGGTGTCGCCGCCGGAGAGGATGCGGGAAGGCGTCATCCCCATGAATACGCCGCGGTTGACCGCCGCCCCGCGCTGCTGGTCGGCCTCGCCGCCCAGCCAGTAGGGCGTGCCGGTCTTGGTGATGCCGGGCCGGCTGAGGAAGCGCCAGCGGCGGGTAGCCGAGAGCTCGGCGGGCATGGGCTCGCCCTCGGTGTGCACGGGCCCGACCAGGGCTGGGGTGCCGAACCACATCGAGTCGAAGAACCGCCGCATGTAGCTGAACTGCCGTGCCTGCCCAGGCACCGGTGAGAGTTCAATGCTCATGGACAGCACGCCCGCGCTGCTGATCCCCAGGCACGACTCGATCCGCGCGGGGTGGTAGTCGGCGGTGCGCTTGGTGTCCGAGTAGTTGTGCATCTCCCACGTCTCGCCGCGGTCGCCGGTCGTCCACAGCACGGTCCGGGTGGCCCGATGGTCGACGGTCTTCAGCACGACGGCGGCGGCGTGGTCGCCAGCGGCGGTGAGCGCTTTGATCCGCGCGTGCTCCTGGTACTGATGCAATGCAGCGAAGTCGGTGACCCGGGTCGGACCATCCCCCGCGGCCGCGACCGCTGTCAACGCAACGATCGCGCTGAGAAAACTCAAATGGCTCGTCACGCTCCTGGCCTCCGAAAGCAGGTACATGCGGATGGCGCGCACACGGGTGCATCGCCGAGCAGGTTGGAGGTGCAGGAAGCGCAGTAGGGGGCGGGGCTCAGCCGCTCAGGCCGTTCTTATACCGTGCTCATCTGGACCGTTGATGCAGTCGGGGAAACATTTTTGCGAGTGACCGCCGACACCCTCTCGCATTCGCGGCGGTAAGTTCTGACCTGTCAACCTATTAGAGGATGGAAAGAAGGATGCGCTGGACCTCTGGTTTTTTGCGAGCGGCCCCCCTTGCGCAGGTGATCGCGCGGGTCAGGTCGCGGAGGGCAACCAACAGCCGTTGATCCCCAGACATGGGGCAGAACCGAGCCAATGTGAAGGATCTCCGCCCAACGCGGAGCCCGTCGCCCCCAGCGCGGAACTTTTCCGGCCAACGCGAAACAAGTCAGCCCCGACGCGGAGCACATCCCATCTGAAAAGTTCCGTTGTGGCCCCAACGCGGGGCTCGTCGGGGCCATTTTCCCTCGTGTCGGCGGCAACAACCCGCGTGTCGGAGCGCCAGCGGCGTTATTAGCGGGCCCTGCCCCCAAATGTCGCGATAACAGGAGGGCACGACGGTCAGAGCACAGGGTTGGCACGCGGCTCTCCACGACCGTCCGAGCACGGTCGTTCCACATCACATCCACCGCGCGACCACCACCTTGCTCTCCGTATAGAACTTCACCGCGTCCTCCCCGTTGGCGTGCAGGTCGCCGAAGAAACTCTGCTTCCACCCCGCGAACGGGAACACGGCCATGGGCGCCGGCACGCCCACGTTGATGCCCACCATCCCCACCTGCGCGTGCGTCTTGAAGCGGCGGGCGTGGTAGCCGCTGCTGGTGAAGATCACGCCCATGTTGCCGTAGCGCGAGCGGTTCATCGTGGCGATCGCCGCGTCCAGCGTCTCCTCGCGCACGATGCTCAGCACTGGCCCGAAGATCTCCTCCTCGAGGATGCTCATGCCCGGGCGCACGTGGTCGAAGATGGTGGGCGGCACGAAGCAGCCCCGGGGGATGTCGGATGTCGGATGTGCGATGTCGGAGGCGGAGAATGCCTTGGCCGACATCCGACCTCCGACATCCGACATCCCCCCGCACACCAGCTCCGCCCCCTCGCGCACCCCGCTCTCGATGAACCCCACGATCCGCTGGCGCGAAGCCTCGTCGATCACCGGCCCCATCCCGCACCCGGGCTCATCCCCCCGCGCCACCTTGATCCGCCCCACGGCCTCCTTCAGCTTCGGGATCAGCCAGCCCGGCGTGTCCCCCACCGCCACGCACACGCTGCCCGCCAGGCACCGCTGCCCGCTGTTGCCGAACGCCGAGCCCACGATCCCCTCGATCGCGGCGTCCTGGTTGGCGTCGGGCATGATCACCATGTAGTTCTTGGCCCCGCCCATGCACTGGGCCCGCTTGCCGTGCGCCGTCGCGGTGGTGTAGATGTGCTGCGCCACCCTCGTCGAGCCCACGAACGACACGGCCTTCACGTCCTCGTGCGTGATCAGGTGGTCAACGACCTTGGGCCCGCCGGTGACCAGGTTGAGTACACCCGGCGGCAGCCCGCACTGATGGGCGAGTTCCACCTCGCGCACCGCCGACAGCGGCACCTTCTCGCTGGGCTTGAGCACGAACGTGTTGCCGCACGCGACCGCCATCGGCCACATCCACAGCGGCACCATCACCGGGAAGTTGAACGGCGTGATCCCCACGCACACCCCCAGCGGCACGCGGTCCACCGACGAGTCGATCCCTACGCCGGACTTGTCCTCGGTGCGGCAGAACGAGCTGCTCACCGCGATCTGCGGCAGCGTCCGCCCCATCATCAGGCTCGGCGCCCCGCACGCGAACTCCACGCAGTCGATCCCGCGGCGCACGTCGCCCCGCCCTTCGGCCAGCGTCTTGCCGTGCTCCTTGACGATCAGCGCCGCCAGCTCCTCGAAGTGCGTCTCCAGGGCCTGCTTGTAGCGGAACAGGAACTGGCACCGGTCCCCCACCGGCGTCGCGCTCCACCCCGGGAACGCCTCCGCCGCGGCCTGCACCGCCGCCTCCGCCGCCCGCGTGTCATCCATCGCCACCTGCGCCAGCGTCTCGCCCGTGGCCGGGTTGACCACCGGGCGCGTGGCCGCGGACGCCCCCGCGTGCGGTTTGTTCGCGATCAGGTTGGGCACAGCGGACGCGGACGGGGCGGCGTTGGTCATAGCCGCAGTCTACCTTCCGCCCGGGTGGAACCGGACCGAATCTTCCAGGGAATATGCCGGCACGCTGCGCGGCCCTCGCGCAGACCCCCACTCGACGTCCTGCGTCACCACATCGAGGAGTCGTTCATGAACTGCGTGCGTGTGCTCTCGGCGGCCGTCATCCTCTCCCTCTGCGGCGCCGCCAGCGCCCAGACCACCTTCCCCGAATCCGAGCCCAACAACATCAAGGCCGCCGCCACGCCCATCCTGGGCATCGCCCCCGGCGACACCATCTCGGGTTCCTCCACCGGCAGCAGCACCACCGCCACCGGCAACGGCACCGCCGACTACTTCCTCGTCCGCACCGCACCCATGCCCCTCGCCATCTACCGCTACCGCCTCGTCAGCACCTCCACCGCGAACTTCCCCACCACCATCCGCGGCCTCACCATGACCAACTGCCAGCCCAACGCCGGCAGCGACTCCACCCAGCAGAACGCCGCCAGCAACACCACCCCGCCACGCATGGTCCAGTGGTACGGCTTCGGCCGCGAAGAGCAGCTCTACTTCCGCGTGACCGGCACCTCCAGCACCACGCAGCCTTACGGCTGGACGCTCGCCCGCGACGTGACGCAACCAACCGAGCTCGCCGGCGCGTTCACGCCCGGCCCGGTCACCATTGAGCGCGCCCCCACCAGCACCACCGACCTCGACCTTGCCATCTACGACGACCAGCTCCGCCCCGTCCCAGGCTTTTCGAACGGCGGCAACAACACCCTCACCCGCACCTTCAGCCCCGGCGTCTACCACATCGCCGTCTCCCGGCGCAGCCTCGCCAACAACCAGCCCTGCCCCGACGACGACAGCAACCGCATCGCCGGCGCGATGGACTTCCCCGATGTCGTAGTGGCCTTCTCCAACATCGCGCCCACCGACGTCTCCCTGCGCCTGACCCACTCTGCCGGCACGCACGACCTTGCGCTCTCGGCCCCCGGCGCGTTCGACGTCGCCTGGGTGCGCTTCACCGTGGGCACGCCGCCCGCCTGCGGCACCTCCGACTTCAACGGCGACGGCGACGTCGGCACCGACCAGGACATCGAGGCCTTCTTCGCCTGCCTGGGCGGCAACTGCTGCGACACCTGCTTCGCGGGCGGCGCCGACTTCAATGCCGACGGCGACATCGGCACCGACCAGGACATCGAGTCGTTCTTCCGCGTCCTGGGCGGGGGGCCGTGCTGACCGCCACCCAGTGAGCACCCGGAGCTCCAACCGTCACAGCTCCGCCCACACCCCGCCCGCACGGGCGCTGTCCAGCGCCGCCGCCGTGAACCGGCAGGCCCGCGTCAGGTCCACAGTCGTGGGGAACTCCCGCCCCAGACCCTTCCGCGCCCGCCCCTCGCGCTTCGCCCGCACCGCCTCGAACATCCCGCGGTACAGGTTGGCCAGCGCCTCCACCCCGCCCTCGTTCCCCCCCGCGCTCCGCACCGCCTCCGCCGCGAGCGGCCCCGCCTCCGCGTGCGCGGCCGTGATCACCTCTGTCGGCCTGCCGACGGGCGTCACGCGCACCAGCCCGGGCGCGCTGGTGGACCACTCCAAGGTGCCCTGCTCACCCTGCACCCGCACCGCGAGCCGCGCCCGCGCACCCGTGCGGGACAGCGTCATCACCCCGCGGCTGTGCCCCTCGAGGCGCAGCAGGATCTGTGCGTCATCGTGCCCGCGCGTCACCGGGTTGAGCACCGCCTCTGCACACACCGCCCGCACCTTCAACCCTGTCACTGTGGACAAGAAGCACTCGGCCGCCGGCGCGAGCGACGTGATGACATGCCCGCTGGCCGCCGCCCCGCCCGGCGCCGGCCGCGCCCGCGTGTGCTCCACGAACACCGCGTGCACCTGCCCCAGCCGGCGCTCGCGCAGCATCCACAGCGCCGCCCGCGACATCGGGTACGCCGTATCAGCCCACGCCAACGCGATGATGCTCCCGCTCTGCCGGGCCGTCCGTGCGAGGTCCTCGGCCTCCTCGGGCGCGAGCGCCGGCGGCTCGAGCATCAGGTGGGTTCCAGCTCCGATCAGCGCACGCAGGCACGCCGGTTCCGCAGCACCCGCCAGCGCGATCACATCGGGCCGAGACTCGGCCGCAACGTCGAGCACCTGCCCCCAATCCTTCAGCGCCAGCGTGTGCGAGATCACCCCCTCCCCATCGAGCGTCGCCGCGGCACGGTGCAGGTGGTTGCAGGGGTTGTTCGCGCCCGGAGCGGTCAGGAGGGCCACACGCATGGGGCATTCTAAAGGAATCGCCCCGCCCAGATGAAGAGACCGCGCCCGCGCCCCTCACTGCCGGCTCACCCCGTCCCGCGACGCTTCTCCCGTCAGGAGGTGACTGATGGAGCAGGCAAACCAGGGCCAGAGCCAGGACCGCGACACGCGCCAGGAAGGCGGCCGGTTCGGGCGCGAGAAGGACACCGAGATCCCCTCCGGCAACCAGCCGGCTCGGACGCAGCACTCCGAGCAGAAGCCCCCCGTCAGTTCCACCCTCGAGCTCGACTTCTGGCGCGAGAACTACCAGCACCGCCCCTACGTCGAGCCCGGCGCCACCTACGACGAGTACGCCCCCGCCTACCGCTACGGCTGGGAGGCCTACACCACCCACGCCGGAATGGGCCGCAAGTTCGAAGAGCTCGAGCCCGACCTCGAGTCCCGCTGGGACACCTACCGCGGCCTCTCCAAACTCTCCTGGGAGCAGGCCCGCCACGCCGCCAAGGACGCATGGACCCGCATCGAGCGCGGCGGCGCGACCCGCGAGGCCGACACCAAGTGGGTCCCCATGCTCCACGACCTGCTCCAAATCTGCATGGACGGCGTCAAGGGCTTCGACCTCGCCGCAGACAAGGTCCCTCCGCAGCACGCCGGCATGTTCCGCCAGTTCAGCGATGAACGCGAGCGCTGCGCCAACGAACTCCGCAACGAGATCAAGCGCCGCGGCGGCGACGCCGACGACGCCGCCAAGAAGGGCGACCTCACCGGCGCCATGCACCGAGGCTGGATCAACCTCAAGGCCGCACTCACCAGCGGCGAGAAGGCCGTGATCGACGAGTGCGAGCGCGGCGAGGACGCGGCCGTCGAGGCCTACCAGAACGCCCTCAATGAGAACGCGCTGCCCCCCGACGTCGAGGTCATCCTCTCCCGCCATTACCGACTTGTGAAGAACGCCCACGACCAGGTCGCGGCCATCAAGCACGCGATGGAGGCCGGCAAGGGCGAATGAACTCTCTCCCTCTCTCTCCCCCCGCCGCCGCTTGAATGCGCCGGCGGGGGTTTGCCTTCTACGAGGAGGATTGCATGGACCGCTGGGACCGTTCACCGCAGGACCGCCGTGCCGAGGAGCAGGACAGCCCGCAACGCGCCAGCGGCTCGCAGCGCCGCGTACACGAGCCGCACCGCTGGCGGCGCGAGGACCGCCCCACCACGCCGTCAGAATGGGAAGTGCAGGAGTTCTACGAGAGCTTCGACACCCCCCGCCCCTGACTCGATGCCTGGATGCCTCATGCCTTGATGCCTCTCTTTCCATTCGACCTTCCCCGCCTACTTATGTTGCCCAGGTGCGCGGCTTGGCTCTGCCGCGCCTCAACGGGTGACCCATGCCCCTGATCCAGTCCACCGCGCACGGGCTGTACTGCGAGGAGGGCGGGTTCCACATCGACCCATGGGCCCCTGTCGAGCGGGCAGTCATCACCCACGCCCACGCCGACCACGCCCGCCCCGGCAGCCGCGCCTACCTGTGCGCCCGCGAGTGCGAGGGCGTGCTGCGCCTTCGCCTGGGCGAGAGCACGCCGATCACAGCCATCGACTACGGCGAGACGGTGCAGCAGGGCGGCGTCAAGGTATCGCTGCACCCCGCCGGCCACATCCTCGGCTCCGCGCAGGTGCGTGTCGAGAGCGCAACGGGCGAGACCTGGGTTGTCAGCGGCGACTACAAGGTCGAGCCCGACCCAACGTGCCGCGCCTTTGAAGTCGTCAAGTGCCACACGCTCATCACCGAGAGCACCTTCGGCCTGCCCATCTACCGCTGGCCCTCTCAGGCCGACGTCATCGCCGACATCAACGCGTGGTGGCGATCCAACGCCGCCGAAGGCCGCACCAGCCTCGTCTTCGCGTGGCCGCTCGGCAAAGCCCAGCGCGTGCTCGCAGGGCTGGACCCCTCCATCGGCCCCATCGGCGCCCACGGCTCCATCTGGCGGCTCAACCGCGCCTACCTCGCCGCTGGAGTCCACCTCCCCGACACCCAGCGCGCCACCGGCGACGACGCCAAACGACTCCAGGGCGTGGGCCTCGTCGTCGCGCCACCGTCCACCAGCGCCACCACCTGGCTCCGCCGCCTGGCAGGCCCCGAGGGCGTCTCCACCGCCTTCGTCAGCGGCTGGATGCGCGTCCGCGGCGCACGCCGACGCCGTAACGTCGACCGCGGCTTCGTCCTCAGCGACCACTGCGACTGGCCCGGCCTCATGTGGGCCGTGCGCGAGACCGGCGCCCAGCACGTCGGTGTCACTCACGGCTTTGCGGAGCAGGTCGCCCGCTGGCTCGCCGAGCAGGGCCTTCAGACCTTTGTGGTTGCCTCCCGATACGAGGGCGAATCCGGCGAGACCCCCGAGCAGGCCGCGGCCCTTGAAGCCAGCCTCGGAGAGCCGGCGTGAAACGCTTCGCCCGCCTCTACCAGGAGCTTGATCAAACGACGAAAACGTCAGAGAAGGTCGCCGCCCTCCGCCGCTACTTCGAAGAAGCCCCGCCCGAGGACGCGGCCTGGGGCCTCATGTGCCTCGCCGGCAAACGCCTCAAGCGCACCATCAGCATCCGCGTCCTCGCCGACTCACTCAGCCAAGTCACGGGCTTCCCGGGGTGGATGCTCGGCGAGTGCTATGACGCCACGGGTGACTGGTCGGAGATGTCCACGCTGCTCCTCCCCGCGCCGGGGCGCGAACCCGACCTCCCCCTGCACCGCGTCTTCCGCGACTTCATCATCCCCATGGGCGGCAGCGACGGCCCAGGCGCGGCCATCCTCCTCAGGCACGCCTGGGAACTCCTCCCCCGCGCCCAGCTCTTCCTCTTCCACAAGCTCATCAGCGGCACCTTCCGCGTCGGGGTCGCCCGCGGCCTCGTTGTCCGCGCCCTCGCCGAGGCCGCCGGCATCGAGCCCGACACCATCGCCCACCGCCTCACCGGCGCCATCGAGCCCACGCCAGAGGCATACCGCGCGCTGCTGTCCCCCCGCAGCGAGCGCGACGATATCGGCCACCCCTACCCCTTCTGCCTCGCCCACCAGCTCGACAGCGCGCCCGACACACTCGGCGATGCCCGCGACTGGCTCGCCGAATGGAAGTGGGACGGCGTCCGCGCCCAGCTCATCCGCCGCCAGGGCCGCACATTCCTCTGGTCCCGCGGCGAAGGCGTTATCAGCGACCAGTTCCCTGAGATCATCCGCATCGGAGACGCACTCCCCGATGGCACCGTGCTCGACGGTGAGGTCCTCGCGTGGAGCACGAGCGACGAGCAGCCCCGCCCCTTCAAGAGCATCCAGACCCGCCTTGGCCGCAAGGACCTCCAGCCCTCCCTCTTCGACACCACCATCATCGTCTACATGGCATTCGACCAGCTCGAGGCCGACGCCACCGACCTGCGATCCCATCCGTTCGAAGAACGCCGCGCACGCCTCGAGCAGACCGTCCGCTCGCTGCGTGACACCGGCAACCTGCCGGTCCGAACGTCCGAGCTGATCCCGCACGAGTCATGGGACGACCTCGCCACCGCCCGCGCCAAGGCCGCGGAATCCCGCGTCTCCGAAGGCCTCATGCTCAAGCACCGCACCTCGGTCTACCACGTCGGCCGCGTCAAGGGCAATGCGAGCGCCGGCGACGCCGGCTGGTGGAAGTGGAAGGTCGATCCTTACTCCGTTGACGCCGTGCTCCTCTACGCCCAGCCCGGCTCCGGCCGGCGCGCCGGCCTCTTCACCGACTACACCTTCGCAGTGTGGGACCGGGGCCAGCTCGTCCCCTTCGCCAAGGCCTACTCCGGCCTCACCGACGAAGAAATCCGGCGCGTCGACGCCTTCGTCCGCCGCCACACCATCGACCGCCGCGGCCCCGTCCGCTTCCTCGAGCCCAAGCTCGTCATGGAGATCGCCTTCCAGGAAATCCACCCCTCCACCCGCCACCGCTCCGGCGTCGCCGTCCGCTTCCCGCGCATCGCCCGGATCCGAGACGACAAGAAGCCGCAGGACGCTGACACCCTCGACAACCTCCGCAAGCTCATTTCACTAGACGAAGCCGCCGACGCCGTCAGGCCGAAGCGCGCCCCGGCCCGCGGTTCTGCTCGTCCCCCCGGTCCACAGCGCCCGCCTCAGGCATGACCTTCGGCGCGGCCTCGCTCAGGTACTGCACCGCCTCCGCCATCGATCCCACGATCGCCTCAAACCCCGACGCCTCGAGCCGCGACCGCAGCGTCGACTCCGCCGTCACCCCCCACACCGCCCCGATGTAGCGGTAGTCCGCCGCCCGCCGGCGCGCGATCTTCGCCCGGGCCCTCGCATGGGTCGACGCGTGCGGCGGCACCGACGACACCAGGATGTAGTCGGGCTGGTGCTCGGCCACGATCGCCGACAGATCGGTCCCAAGGTCATCGATGTCCAGCGCCCGCACGCTAACCCCGACCGAGTGCGCCAGCTTCTCCAGCATGCACCCGGCGATCGCGTCCGCCTCGTCCCGCGCCGGGATCGAGAGCACCCGCAGCCGCTCGATCGGGGACGACAGACGCGGCAGCCTGGGCGTGGGCGGCTTCTGCGGGTCGGGTGCAGGCAGCGTTGGCGCTTCGGCCTCCCGGGCGAGCTCCAGCTGCGAGTACTTGAGGGCCGCGTCTTCCACGACCTCCGCTGTCACCTTCAGGATGAAGTCGTAGTGCGCCCGGTCCAGCTTCTCATCCTCCAGCTCGGTATCCGCGCTCTTGAGCGCCGGCAGCAGCACGTCGTCGTAAAGCTCGGTGAGCGAGTGGCCCTCGATGTACTGAAGCGCAACCTCGCTCGCTTCCTCGCCGTCCATCGCGATGAGCCGCTGGTAGTACTTGGCCGCGGGCTCCAGCACCGGCTGGTCGCCCAGCATGACGGCCAGGAACGACAGCTGCGGCACGTGCCGCCCCGCAACGACCAGGCACGTCGTCAGCGGTGTCGCCAGCAGCATGCCCGGAATCCCCCACAGCCAGCCCCAGAAGATGGCCGCGAGCAGCAGCGCCATCGCCGAGATCCCCGTCGACGCCCCGTACATGAACGGCTCGATGAAGTTATTGCTGATGATCTCGTACACCACAAGGAACAGCACCACGTGCAGCGGCTGCGTCCACCCCGGCGCCGTTGCGATGGTCAGCGCGATGGGCAGCAGCGCCGCCGTGATCGCCCCCACGTACGGGATGTACCGCAGCACCGCCGCCAGGAACCCCCACAGCAGCGCGTTGGGCACATCCAGCAGGTACAACCCCAACCCGATGCACGCCCCGTTCATCGTGTTGATGATGAACTGCATCCGCAGGAACTTGCCGATCCGGGCGGAGAGCTCGTCGAGGGCGGCGGTGGTGGTTGTGAGCCGCCCCCGCGAGACAAGGCGGATGAAGCGGTCGCGGAGGTCGTCCCACTGGAACAGGATGAACACGGCGAAGACGAGCGTGATGCCGATCATCGCGATGGGCTCGAGGATGGGCCCGGCGTATTCCTGGAGGGTGGTGAGGGCGCCTTCGGGGGGCTCGACCACGGTGACCGGCAGCGGGTCGCCCGAGGGCTCGTCGGGCGCGTTGCCCTGCTGGAGGCGCTTGAGCATCTCCCCGAATCGCTCGAACACGCCGCCGGCGGGGCCCTGCACCTCGGCGAGCTTGGCGCGCATGTTGTCGGTGTGCTGTGGCAGGGTGGTGATGACGTTCATGAACTGACGGAACACGAGCCAGCCGATGGCAACAACCGGGATGAGGGCGAGGGTCGAGACGATGAGGACAGAGGCTCCGTGGGAGAAGCGGAGCTTCTTGAGCCGCTCGACAAGCGGCTGGAGGAGCATGGCGATGAACGCGGCGAGGGCGAGAGGGATCAGGAGCTCCTTGGCCGCGTAGAGGAGGATGACGACGCCGACGATGGTGGCGACGGTCGTGAGGGTGGGGGTGGTAATCGGCGCCGCGGGAAGGATGAGGATGGGTTTCCCATTGGCCGGCTGCTCGAGGGTGCGTGCACCCCGGTAGAAGCTCATGAGGCGTGCCACAGGGTTGAAGCGGCGTAGTTGCGTAGTTTGCGGGGTGGGTTCTTGCATACTTGGCGCTGCTTCCAAAGGGCCCGAGTCGACACCATGTGATGCGCTTGTAAGGGCGCGCAAGTCGGGTCGGTGAATGAGCCCTTACCGCATGTAACCCCTTGCCACGCTTGGGGCAGATTCACTGGCGCCTCAGAACCCAGCCGCCTATTCCGCCAGTGCAGAAGGGGTTTCTGCTCAGGAGGCGTTCCCTTTAGGAGATTACCAATGGTGCGTATGACGAAGGCAGCGGCGGCGCTGGCTGGGTGTGCGGCTCTCACGGCGCTCGGCATCCAGGCAAAGGCGGAGATCATCGCGGCGACCACGTTCCAGAACTTCCTCGTGACCTGGGACAGCGCCGACCCCACGAACATCCTTACCGGCGTGGCCATCCAGGGCCTGGCGCAGAACGAGACGGTGCTGGGCCTGGACATGCGGCCCTCGACCAGCCAGCTGTACGCGCTGGGCAGCTTCGGGCGGCTGTACACCATCGACCTGCAGAGCGGGCAGGCCACCCGTATCGGCACCAACCCCTTCAACCCGGCGCTGAACGGCTCGAACTTCGGCACTGACTTCAACCCGCAGACCGACCAGATGCGGATCGTGAGCAACGCCAAGCAGAACCTGCGGCTGAACCCCGGCAACGCGACGATCACCGCAGACGGCAACACCCGTCCGCTGTCGGCGGGCGAGGGCACGAACACGAACTCGAACGTCGTCCACCTGGCGCACACGAACAACGTGCCGGGCGCGACGAGCACACAGCTGTTCGCCATTGACACCGGGCGTGACCAGCTCGTGCGGTTCACCAACGGCGGAAACGCGGGCACCTGGCAGAACGTTGGCTCCCTCAACTTCGACGCCACCGAGCTCGGCGGCTTCGATGTCTCGGGCCAGAGCGGCACCGCCTTCGCCACCATGGTGAACGCCGGCCAGTCCCGCTCGACCTTCGGCACCATCAACCTCACCAGCGGCACCTTCACGCCCATCGATGAGGTTGGCGGCGGCGCCATCATCACGGGGATGACCGTGATCCCCGCCCCCGGCGCGCTGGCGCTGATGGGCCTGGGCGGCCTGGCGATCATCCGCCGCCGCCGCTGAGCCGGCCTCCTGCTTCTCTGAGTCTCTTGCAGGCCCCGCCCGTCACCGACGGGCGGGGCTTTTCTTCGTCCCCGGAACCACCGCTCGCGCGCACCGCCGGAGCGCCCACTCACGCGCGGGGTTACACTTGCGCCCTCACTCTTGACTGGAGGCTCTCCCCATGCGTTCATGTGGTCACGCGGCGGCGGTTTTGGCGGTGCTCGCAGGTCTCGCGCTCCCGGCATTCGCCCAGAAGGCGACGGAACGTCCGCCCGCCCCTTCCGGTGTGAAAACCGCCAACCGCACGCCCGTCACCCACCCCGACATGAACGTCGACCCCGCCTTCAAGCGCGCTGATGACGCCGTGAAGGCCATCGTGAGCGTCCCCGACGCCAGGCGCACCTTCGAGAACACCATCGGCGCGATCGACGACCTGCTCGCCCGGCTCGAGGACGAGACCAGCATGGTCCAGTTCATGGGCTACGTCCACCCCGACGCCGCGATCCGCGACCAGGCCCAGGCGGCGGAGGAGCGGTACGGCAACTGGCTCATCGACCTGGGCAAGCGTGAGGACCTGTACAAGGCGGTGCAGGCGTACGCCCAAAGCAGCCCCAAGCTCGAGGGCGAGCAGAAGCGCCTCCTCGACTTCATCCAGCGCGACTTCCGCCGCAACGGCATGGGACTGTCCGCGGACAAGCGGGCACGCCTCACCGAAGTCCAGAAGGAAATCAACAGGCTGAACATCGAGTTCAGCAAGAACATCGCCGAGGACCAGAGCACCGTCCACCTCACGCGGGACGAGCTCCGCGGCATGCCCGAGGAGTTCCTGGCGGGCCTGAAGCGGTCGGGCGACATCTTCCTTGTCGGCCTCTCCAACCCGGAGTACATGCCGATCCAGGAGTCGTGCGAGATCGAGAGCACGCGCGAGAAGATGTGGCTGGCGCACAAGCGGCGGGCGGGGCAGAAGAACGTCGCGATCCTGGAGAAGAGCCTGAAGCTCAAGGCTGAGCAGGCGCAGCTGCTGGGGTATGCGCACGAGAGCGACTATCAGGCCGAGGTGCGGATGGCCAAGGACGCCAAGACGATCGCGGCTTTCTACGAGAAGCTCCGCCCCCTCGTCCGCAAGAAGGCCGAGAAGGACCACGCCGAGCTCACCGCCGCCAAGCGTCAGCACACCAGCGACGACAACGCGACCCTCCAGCCCTGGGACTACTTCTTCTACAACAACTACCTGCTGCGCACCAAGTACGCCGTGGACAGCCAGAAGGTGAAGGAGTACTTCCCGCTGGACCGCACCATCGACGGCCTGTTCAGCATCACGCAGTCGCTCTTCGGCCTCGAGTACAAGGACGTCACCGCGGCCCGGGCTGGCACCAGCGAGCGACCCCTCTGGCACCCCGAGGTCCGCCTCTTCGAGGTCTACGACAAGGCCAGCGGCACGATGATCGGCGAGTTCTACCTCGACCTCCACCCGCGCGAGAACAAGTACAACCACGCGGCCCAGTGGGGGCTGTCGCAGCACAAGGTCTGGTCCGACGGGCGCGTGACCCGCCCTCTCGCCGCCCTGGTCTGCAACTTCACCAAGCCCACCGCCGAAAAGCCCAGCCTCCTCGACCACAAGGGCGAGGTCGACACCTTCTTCCACGAGTTCGGCCACTGCCTGCACACGATCGTGAGCGAGGCGAGGTTCAACCGCTTCGCCGGCACCAACGTCGAGCTCGACTTCGTCGAGGCCCCCAGCCAGATGTTCGAGGAGTGGGTGTGGGACGCCAAGGTGCTCTCCACCTTCGCGCGGCATTACAAGACCGGCGAGGCGATCCCCGCCGACCTCGTTGACGCCATGGTCCGCGCCCGGCGGGTCGGCAGCGGCATGGATGCCGAAACCCAGTTTTTCTACGGCCTCACCGACCAGGCCTACGAAACCACAAGCGACGGCGTCGTCGATACCACCAAGGTCGCCCACGCCCTCTACCCGCAGGCGACCATGTTCGGGAAGATGCCCGAGCACACCTACTACCAGGCCGCGTTCGGGCACCTCATGAACTACTCCGCGGGCTACTACGGGTACATGTGGTCGCTGGTGTACGCGAGCGACATGGCGGTGCGGTTCAAGGAGCTGGGGATGCTCAGCCCGGAGGCGGGGATGTACTACCGCAGAAAGATCATCAGCCAGGGGGGTACGCGGGACGCGATGGACCTGGTGAAGGACTACCTCGGGCGCGAGCCGCGGCTGGACTCGTTCCTGGAGCACCTGGGGCTTGAAGAAGGTAAGTGACGTGCCCGCGGTTAGAGTCCGCTCTTTCCCCTGTTCTCTCATCCCACCACAACCATGACCACACCAGACACTATCGACTTTCGCATCATCGGCGAGGACCTTCAGGCTGTCATCGTGACGCTCGACCCTGGGGAGGCGGTGGTCGCTGAGGCGGGCGCGATGATGTACATGCAGCAGGGCATCGAGATGGGCACGCAGATGTCCATGAAGCAGGGTGGAGGGCTGCTCGGGAAGCTGTTTGAGGCGGGGAAGCGTGCGCTCACGGGCGACTCGTTCTTCGTGACGTACTTCACGAACAACTACCGGGAGCGGCAGGATGTCGCGTTCGCCGCGCCGTATCCGGGGCGGATCGTGCCCGTGGAACTGGGGGACTACCGCGGGACGCTGATCTGCCAGAAGGACTCGTTCCTGTGTGCCGCCCGCGGCGTGAACGTGGACATCGCGTTCAACCGGCGCATCGGGACGGGGTTGTTCGGGGGTGAGGGGTTCATCCTGCAGAAGCTCAGCAGCCCCAGCGGGCGGGGTCAGGCCTTCCTGCACGCGGGCGGGACGATCCTCACGCAGACGCTGCGGGCGGGCGAGGTGCTGCGGGTTGACACCGGGTGCCTGGTCGCGTTCGAGCCGAGCGTGGACTACGACATTCAGATGGTCCCTGGGTTCAAGAACATGCTGTTCGGCGGCGAGGGGTTGTTTTTCGCACAGATGACCGGGCCGGGCACTGTGTGGTTGCAGACGCTGCCCTTCAGCCGGCTGGCGGACCGCATTCACGCCGCGAGCCCCGCGGCCGGCGGCCGCCGACGCGACGAGGGTTCGGTCCTCGGCGGGCTGGGCGGGCTGCTGGACGGGGACAACCGGTACTAGCGATTCAGTCGAACGGCGCGGGTGCGGCGGGTGCGGGCGGTGTGTGCGCGGGGGGTGCTGCACGCGCATGAGGAGCTTGTACGCGCTGGCGACGGCGCGGAGGATGGTGGTGGCGCTGCGGCGGGACTCGGTGTTGTGGTGGTCGAGCTGCTTGGTTGAGTGGGGCGGCGGGGTGAGCATGCGGGCGAGGGTTTCGAGGGCGAGGGCTTCGAAGCGGGCCAGGGAGAGCTTGCGGTGGGCCGCGATGTAGGGGGCGATTTCCGGGCGCTCGCTGAAGGTGAGAATGTTGAGGGGCGTAGAGCGTGCGTCGCTGGCAGTGGCGAGGGGATCGAAGTCGTTGAGGAGGAGGGCGGTGAGGGTGGACTGGTCCTCGGGGGAAAGTGGCGGGAGGGGGCAGGGGGAGGAAGGGCTGGAGGAAGAAGATATTTGGGATTGAGGATGTGGGATTTGGGATGTCGTGGGCATGGCGTGATCCTCGCGCGGGGAGTGGTGGTGCTACGAGGAAGTTAGATGCGCGGCGGCGCGGCGAGAAGGGGGGTTGTGCGCATGTCCACGATCTTGCGCACAGATGTTGTTGTGACATTCGCAAGTGATTGCGGCGACAGGTTCAGAAATCTTGTTGGCGGAGCAGGGGTTGACCGCGGGCAGATCAGGGTGTTGCGGCGGGGTGCGTGCTGGTATGCTGGCGTGCATGGTCGCCAATCAGCCTGCGCCGGGCGACAAGCCCGAGGATGACTTCCCGGAGGTGATGGACGAACGGGAGATGATGAGTCTCCAGGGGGAGTGCTCGCCGAAGGATGATCACTTCGGGCCGCCGGAGAAGCCGTGCGAGGTGACGTGCCTGCACTGCGGGAAGCGGTATGGGAGCGAGCTGATCGTGTGGCGTGTGAGCACGATGAAGGATGGGTCGCAGCACGGGTTCTGGTGCTGCCCTGTGCCGGGGTGCGACGGCGCGGGGTTCCTGATGGACATCTACCCGGTGGACCCGAACTGGGATGGGCAGGGCGGTGTCACGGGCGGGTGGTTTGATGATGATGGGAACCCGTGCCCGCCGCCGTGGATTGACGAGGAGAATGGGGGGACGGGGAAGTTTGAGGGGGAGGTACCGTTCTAGTGGCGACGAACTGGGTGCGGTGACGTGGCCAGGACTGGTGTCGCCGCGGGGCCCGCACTGACGCTTGGGCTACCTGCTTCCAGGGCCTGTGGCGGATTCAAAGGCTGTACTCGGGCCAGCGTTGGGTTACTCTCGTCTTCGTAGGCTCGTCCATAGTGATGATCGGGGGCCAGTCGCGGCAGGGGAGGCCATTGGCGGTTTCGGTGGGGAGTTTGGGGGTGGCGTCGAATGCGACGCGCCGGCCACAGAGCGAGAACGTGTGATCGCGTTGGGGGTCGCTGTTTGCAAGCCAGTGGAAGAGGGCGGAGTCGATGCTCTGCACGTCGGCGTCTGGGCCGACGAGGATGATGTAGCGGGGGATGGCGACTTCGTTGGGGAGTGAGCCAAGGGCCTTGATGGTGGCGGGGCCCCGGGCGGCATCGGTCTTGTTGAGCTTGATGAGGAGCCAGTGACCGGCGAGTGCTCCGGGGATCGCGGCGTCGAGGACGTGGGGTAGCTCGCGGATGCGCTGCTCGGCGCGGCGGGCGTCGTCGGCGAGCACCGCGTTGATCGGAGTGGTGCGGCAGACTTCGGCGGCGACGGGTGATTGCGAGCGGGCGGCTGGGTGGGTCTCGGCGTCGCTGGTTTTGCGGGTGGCGTCGAAGCCGATCTTGCCGCCGGCGCCGAGGAAGGGGGCGGCGTGGTCGAGGATGTCGAGCGGGCCGCGGACGAGCTCGGTGTCGCGGGCGGGGACGCAGCGGTCCCCCACTGCTGCCATGACGGCGTTGGTGTCGTGGAGGTCGATGTCTTCGTCGACGACGACGATGGACTTGGTCCAGCTCATCTGGCCGGCGCCCCAGATGGCGTGCATGACGCGGCGGGCGTGGTAGGGGTATTCCTTCTTGATCTTGAGGAACGCGCAGTTGTGGAACGCGCCGAACATCGGCAGGTCGTAGTCGATGATGTCGGGGACGATGGTGCGGAGCAGCGGGAGGAAGAGGCGCTCGGTGGCCTTGCCGAGGTAGTAGTCCTCCTGCGGGGGGAGGCCGACGATGGTGGTCGGGTAGATCGGGTTCTTGCGGTGGGTGATGGCCGTGACTTCGAGGATGGGATAGCGGTCGGGGAGGGAGTAGAAGCCGGTGTGGTCGCCGAAGGGGCCTTCGAAGACGGCGCCGGAGCCGAGGGGTGAGGGAAGTGGCAAAGTGGCAGAGTGGCTGAGTGGCAAAGTGGAAGAGTTGTGCGCACCAGCGTCCCACTTTGCCACTTCGTCACTTTGCCACTTTGCCACTTGTACGCGGGGATCAAACCCGGGGAAGCCCGCGCGGGTGTCGACGTAGCCTTCGATGACGATCTCGGCGTTGGCGGGGACGGCGAGGGGGACGGTTTTGCAGTCCACCAGCGGGATCGCGCCCTTGTTGAGGAAGCCGGCGAGGAGGAGTTCGCTGATGCCGGGGGGCATGGGGGCGGTCGCGGCGTAGGGGAGGACGCTCTCGCCCCCGAGGACGATGGCGACGGGCATGCGCTCGCCTCTGGCTTTCCAGCTGCGCCAGTGGCGGGCGCCGTCGTGGTGCATGTGCCAGTGCATGGCGAGCGTGCGCTTGCCGAAGAACTGCACGCGGTACATGCCGATGTTGCGGCTGGGGGGAGCGGGGTGGCCGAGGTCATCGCGGTGGATGGTGTGGATGCCAGCGAGGGTGATGTAGCGGCCGCGATGCTTTGCATCCCATTCGGGGCCGTGCTCGACGCCAGGGATGTTGTGGTTGATGTCGGCGGGGTAGCCGAGCGCGGCGAGGTCGCCGTCGTGGGGCCAGCAGCGGAGGAGGGGGAGGCGGCGGAGGTCGATCTGGTCGCCGGTGAGGGTGACCTCCTGGCAGAGGCCGGTGCGGACTTTCTTTGGCGGGATGCGGGCGAGTTCGAGGAGTTCGGGGAGTTTCTGGAGCTTGGCAAGGAGGGTGGGTGGGGGTTCGGGCTTGATGAGCTTGCCAATGCGGTCGGCGAGGCCTTCGAGGCCGATCGCGGGGTCACAGCCCAGGGCCATCTCGACGCGCCGATAGCTGCCGTAGGCGTTGATGAGGACGGGCCAGTCAGAGCCCTCGACGTTGTCGAAGAGGAGGGCGTGGCCGCCGTTGGCGTGGTGGCGGGGGTCGGTGCGGCGGGCGGCGGGAGATGGGAGGCTGGGGGCGGGGGACTTGCTGACGCGGTCGGTGATTTCGCTGATTTCGAGGATGGGCGAGACGCGGGCGGAGATTCGCTTCAGCTCGCCGGATTGTGCGAGGGCACGAACAAAGTCCTGGGTGGTCTCATACATTCCAGCACAGCCTATGACCTCGAACGAACATCTGCGCGGGTCCCCCACTGCTGGTTCTGCTGCTGGAGAGGCCGCGGGCGCGAAGCCGGGCAAGGCCCACGAGCACGCGGCCAAGCGGGACTGGCCGGCGTACTTCGCGGCGGTGGAGGGCAAGCCGGCGAGGGACACGCTGCTGAAGGCTTTGGATTTGTTCGAGCGCGAGGACGCCGCGGGCGGGGGGAAGCGGGAGCGGCTCGCGGTGGACCTTGGGTGTGGGAGCGGGCGGGACACGCTGGAGCTTTTAGGGCGCGGGTGGCGGGTGCTGGCGATCGACAGCTCGCCGCTGGCGGTTGAGTTGCTGAAGAAGAAGGTGGTGGCGGCGGAGCAGCGGTCGCGGCTGGAGACGCGGGTGGCGGGATTTGAGGGGCTCAAGCTGCCGCGCGTGGAGCTGGTGAACGCGAGCTATGCATTGCCGTTCTGTGATCCCGGGGCGTTTGAGGCGCTGTGGCGGGAGATCGTCGGGGCGATCCCGGTGGGCGGGCGGTTTGCGGGGCAGTTCTTCGGCGAGCGGGATGGGTGGGCATCGCTGCCGGACCGGACGCACCACACGCGCGATCAGGTGAATGCGATGCTGCGGGAGTTCAACCTTGAGGACCTCAAGGAGATCGAGAACCGCGAGGCGGGGGTGACGGGGGAGGTGAAGGATTGGCACATCTTCCATGTTGTTGCGCGGCGGCGGGTGTAGGAAAGCGGAAGGCGGAAAGCGGAAAGCGGAATGACAGGGACGCGGAACTCTCTAGCGACGGCAGAAACAGGACACTGAATGACTGCCACTGTGTTTGCACCTGATGTGCTGGCGACGAAGACGGGTGAGGACTTTGCAGTCGACCTGTCGCACGTGAGCAAGACGTACAAGGGGCGCGTGCATGCGCTGCGGGGCGTCGAGATGCGCGTGCGGCGGGGCGAGGTGTTCGGGCTGCTGGGTCCCAACGGGGCGGGCAAGAGCACGCTGGTGAAGATCCTGCTGACGGTGATCAGGCCGTCGCGTGCGGACGGCACCGTGCTGGGGCGGCCGGTGGGGCACAAGCCGACGCTGGCGCGGGTGGGGTACCTGCCGGAGCACCACCGGTTCCCGGATTACCTCACGGGGGCGCAGGTGGTGGACTTCTATGGGGCGCTGGCGCAGACGCCGCGGGCGGAGCGGCGGCGGCGGAGCGGCGAGCTGCTGGACCTGGTGGGGATGACCGCGTGGGCGGACAAGAAGGTGAAGGGGTATAGCAAAGGGATGCGGCAGCGCGTGGGGATCGCGCAGGCGCTGATCAACAACCCGGACCTGGTGGTGCTCGACGAACCCACCGACGGCGTTGATCCGGTGGGGCGGCGGGACATCCGTAATGTGGTGATGCGGCTGCGGGAGCAGGGGCGGACGGTTTTCCTCAACAGCCACCTCCTGAGCGAGCTGGAGATGGTGTGCGACCGCGTGGGGATCATGGTGCAGGGGAAGGTGGCGACGCAGGGGACGATCCGCGAGCTGACGGAGCCGCGGACGTACTACGAGGTGTCGCTGGAGCTGGAGCCGCGGGCGGCGCGG
Source organism: Phycisphaerales bacterium (assembly GCA_035627955.1). Classification (NCBI taxonomy): domain Bacteria; kingdom Pseudomonadati; phylum Planctomycetota; class Phycisphaerae; order Phycisphaerales; species Phycisphaerales bacterium. The sequence goes on along the minus strand of DASPKU010000008.1, from coordinate 95,671 downwards.
GCGGCGTTTGGCGAGGTGCTGCTGCTGGGGGCGAAGGGCGAGGGCGGCGAGGTCGTCAACGGGAATGACGAGAGTCGACGGGCGATCCTGCCGTGGACGCGGGGGCAGCAGCACCCGGTCGCGTGCACGCTGCACGGGAGCGACCTGCGGATCGAGACGATGAGCGCCGAGGTGGTGCAGCCGGTGATCGATGCCGCGCGGGCGCGGGGGCTGGTGATCCGTCAGGTGCGGCTGGCGAAGCCATCGCTGGAGGACCTGTTCATGGAGGCGGTGACCGATCCGACGACCGGTGAGGCGCTGCCGCCGGGGGCGTCGCGAGAAGGGGAGGCGCGGCCATGATGATGCAGACGTGGGCGATCTTCGTGGACACGTACCGTGAGTTGAACAGCAAGAAGCTGTTCTGGATCTCACTGGCCATCTCGGCGTTGTGCGTCCTGCTGTTCGTAGCGGTGGGGATCAATGACCGCGGCATCACGCTGCTGGCGTGGACAATCCCCAACCCGCTCTTCAACACCAGCTTCTGGACGCCCGCGGCCTATTACAAGTGGGTCTTCGTCAACTTCGGGGTGAATCTGTGGCTCGCGTGGATCGCGACGGTGCTGGCGCTCATCTCCACGGCCCCGATTTTCCCCGACTTCCTCGCGGGTGGGGCGGTGGAGATGGTGATCAGCAAGCCGATCGGGCGGGTGCGGCTGTTCCTGACCAAGTACTTCGCGGCCCTGCTGTTCGTGGGCGTTCAGGTCCTGGTGTTCACGGCTCTGTGCGTGGTCATGCTCGGAATCCGCGGGGGCAAGTGGGAGCCGGGGCTGCTGCTGGCGGTGCCGATCGTGCTGGCGTTCTACAGCTTTCTGTACTGCGTGTGCGCGCTGTTCGGCGTGCTCACGCGGTCGACGATCGCGTCGCTGCTGCTGACGTTCCTGGTGTGGCTGCTCCTGTTCACGCTCAATGCGGGGGACATGGGGATGTTGGTGGGGCGGGAGTTCTACAACTCGCGCCTGGAGTCGCTCGAGCGGCGTGTGCCGCGGATGGAGAAGGCCGCGCGGGAGGAGGCCGATCGGCGGGCGGAGGAGAAGCTGGCCCAAGAGGAGCAACGCGAACCGGTCAGCCCGCCGCCGTCGCGGGAGCATTCCGATGAGGAGCTTCTCGCGGCCAACCCTTTCCTGGCCCGGGGACGGCGCGACCTGGAAGAGGTGCGGGATGACGCCGAGCAGCTGCGCTTCTGGCATGGCGTCCTTGTGCACCTCAAAACGCCCTTGCCCAAAACGACCGAGACGATCGAGCTTCTGGAGCGGACCATCCTGACGCCGCAGGAGATGTCGCGGTTCAACACGGCGATCATGGGGCAGAAGCGGGACCGCGAGTTGCAGCGACGGCGGAATCGCGGCAACGCGGATGACGATTCGCTTACACACGCCGAGTCCGCCGCGGAGGCCCGGCGTGAGCTGCAGAGCCGCTCGTTGTGGTGGGTGCTGGGGACGTCGTTCGCGTTCGAGGCGGTGGTGCTGGGGATTGCGTCGTGGAGGTTCGCGCGGCGGGACTTCTGACCGCGTTCTCGCGGGAGCTGGATTCGGGTTGAAGAGGAAGGCATCAAGGCATGAGGCATCCAGGCATCGAGGCCTGGTTATTGGGACAGCTCACGACCTCGATCGCGGGCTGCGGTGAGGGCAGCGATGAACGCATTGTGCACGTTCTCGCGGGCGAGGACGTTGAGCGCGGCCTCGGTGGTGCCACCCTTGCTTTTGACGGCGGCGATCAGGTCCGCGGGGGGCGAGGTTGATTGGGCGAGCAGGGCCGCGGCTCCAGTGATGGTCTGGCGGACGAGGCGGTCGGAGGTTGCGGGGTCAAAGCCGAGTTTAACGCCGGCGTCGATCATCGCGTTGGCGAGGTAGAAGAGGTAGGCGGGGCCGGAACTGGCGAGTGCGGTGAAGGCGTCCATGAGTCGTTCGTCGATGCGGACGACGACCGGTCCGACGGCGCGGAAGAGCAACTCGGCGGACGCAGCGTGGTCCCAGGTGACGCCTGGGCCGAGGCAGAGGGCGGTAGCGCCTTGGAGCACCTGCGCCGGGGTGTTGGGCATGGCGCGGATGATGTGGATGGAATTGGAGATGGCGGCCTGGAGCTTGGCGGTGGTGGTGCCGGCAAGGATGGAGATGAGGGTGCGGGGTGTGGAGTCGGCGCCGGTGAAGGCACGGAGGTCGGGAGCGACGGAGGCGAGGACCTGGGGCTTGACGGCGAGGAGAATGGCGCCGGGGTGGGCGCCCTCGCGGGTGCGGAGTGCGGAGAGAGCCGACGGCGTGTCTGCAAAGGCGGTGACTCCAGCGGCATTGAAGTGGGCGCGGCGGTGCTCGTCGGGCTCGGCGACGAGGACCTGCGCAGGGTCGATGACGCCCGCGGCGCGGGCCCCGTCGAAGATGGCACGCGCCATGTTGCCGCCGCCGATGAAGCAGAGGGGGCCGGGGAATCGGTTCATGGGGGGAGCGTACCGGCGTGGGCGCGGGTGGGGACGTAAACTTGTGGGTGTGCCGAGGGGCACACAGCTGTTCGCAGCGGCATCGAGTCAAACGAACCCACCCCCAACCCCTCCCTCCGGGAGGGGCTTCGGAACTAAGTCAATGGCGACGTTCTACCAACTTGAGTTCGAGAAGCCGCTGGTGGAGCTGGATCAGCAGATCGAGGCGGCGGAGAACCGGCTGAAGGTTGAGGCCGCGGGGGGCGGGGAGGAGAGCGCGGCGGTACGGCAGCTGCAGGGCGAGATCGCGGGGCTGCGCTCGCGGCACACCGAGCTGCTGAACAAGATTTACGCGAACCTGTCGGCGTGGGACACGGTGCGGGTGGCGCGGCATCCGCTGCGGCCGCAGACGCGGGACTACATCGGGCTCATGTTCCGCGACTTCGCGGAACTGCACGGCGACCGGCGGTACGGCGATGACCCGGCGATCGTGACGGGGTTTGCCCGCATCGGGCCGTTGAAGGTGATGCTGGTGGGGCACCAGAAGGGCAAGCAGACGAGCGAAAAGATCGCGTGCCACTTCGGGTGTGCGCACCCGGAGGGGTACCGCAAGGCGCTGGCGAAGATGAAGCTGGCGGAGAAGTACGGCGTGCCGATCGTGACGCTGGTGGACACGCCGGGCGCGTACCCGGGGCTGGGGGCGGAGCAGCGCGGTCAGGCCGAGGCGATCGCGGTGAACATGCTGGAGATGAGCCGGCTGCGGGTGCCGATCGTGAGCGTGATCATCGGGGAGGGCGGGTCGGGCGGCGCCTTGGGGATCGCGGTGGCGGACCGCGTGGGGATGCTGCGGAACTCGTGGTATACGGTGATCAGCCCCGAAGGGTGCGCCGCCATCCTGTGGAAAGAAGCCAACGAGCAGACGAACCAGGCGGCGGCACGGGCGCTGAAGCTGACGGCGGCGGACAACCTTTCGCTGGGAATCGTGGACAGCGTGATCGAGGAGCCGGCGGGCGGGGCGCACCGGGATCCCAAGGCGACGGCCGCGGCGCTGCAGGCGTGGATCGTGTCGAACCTGCAGCACCTGCGGGGGCTGGACATCGAGACGCTGCTGGAGGAGCGGTACCAGCGGTACCGGCGGATGGGCTCGTTCCTGGAAGCGCAGGGGGAGCAGGAGCCGGCGGGTAGCGCTGGCGGGCGCTGAATCTGAATGAATCGCGTGGTGAATAGGGGATCGGACCGGGGTTTGTTCGGGCGGAATGATTGACTGACCGCCTGAACAGGCCTACGTTTCGGCCCATTATCGGGTGGTCACTGTGCGCCCAGCGGGCGTGCGGGGGCCTCCTCCAACGCCGGACGCGAGGTATCAGTGGCGAAGAAAGCTCCGAAAGCGAAGCGCGCTGACAAGCCCAAGGCCGCGAAGGTGAAGGCGAAGGCCGAGAAACCGGAGAAGAAGGTTTCGAAGAAGGCGCCCGAGACAAAGCCGGAGCCGAAGGCCAAGGGCGGGGCCAAGCCGAAGGCGGAGGCCGCGGCGGCGGCGAAGATTGAGGCCAAGGTTGAGGCCAAGAAGAAGGTTGCTGCGAAGGCGGCGCCGGAGTCTGAGACGCTGAAGGCGGGCGATGCGGGCGGCGACAAGCCGGCGCGCAAGGGCATCACGATCGTCTCGCAGAAGCCGGTGAAGAAGGCCAAGGCGCCGAGCAGCTCGGTGTCGGCGATCCCGGCGGGGATGAGCCGGCTGCTGGACCCCAAAGGGCCGTCGCGCAAGCCGCTGATTCCGTCGGGACCGAAGGCGGCGCACCTGCGACCGCTGGGGCAGCACGGCGGCGTGACTAATGACGACGCCCCGCGTCCGCAGGCCAAGTCGCCGTTCAACAAGAAGGAGCTGGAGCACTTCCGGCAGATCCTGCTGGCCAAGCGCAAGGAGCTGTTCGGCGATATCTCCACGATGGAGACGCAGGCGCTGCGCGGGCAGAGCGGGTCGCTCTCCAACATGCCGCAGCACCTGGCGGAGCAGGGCTCGGAGGCGTACGACCAGTCGCTGTCGCTGGACCTGGCGGCGGCGGACCGCAAGCTGATCCGGGAGATCGACGATGCGCTGGCGCGGATCGCGGACGGGACGTACGGGATCTGCGAGCTGACGGGCAAGCCGATCAAGCAGGAGCGGCTGGAGGAGCTGCCGTGGGCGCGGTACTCGATCGAGGCGGCGCGGGAGCTCGAGCGTCAGTCGATGAGGCAGTAAACGTGGTGACTGCACCCAAGCCGACGTGGCGTTCGGGCAAGGCCTGGGCGGTTTTGCTCGTTGTCACTTTGCTGGCACTGGCGGCGGACCTTGGCACGAAGGAGTGGGCGTTCAACCGCGTGGCGGGCTCGCCAGTGGTGATCGACCGCGAAGAGGTGCTGCGGACGGGGAACCCGTCGGACCAGATTCCGCTGCACAACCCGGTGGTGGTGGTGCCGAAGGTGCTGGAGTTCACGCTGGTGGCCAACCGGGGCGCGGTGTTTGGCCTCGGGGCCGGGCAGCGCGGGTTCTTCATCGTGTTCACGATGATCGCGCTGGTGCTGGGGGTGCTGCTGTTCTGCTTCTGGACGAGGCCGCGGGAGTATGTGTCGCACGTGGCGATCGCGCTGCTGCTGGCGGGGGGCATCGGGAACTTGTACGACCGGGTGTTCTACGCCTGTGTGCGGGACTTCATTCACCCGCTGCCGCGGGTGAAGCTGCCGTTTGGGTGGACGTGGCCGTGGGGCGGGCGGGACGTGTGGCCTTATGTGTCGAACGTGGCGGACTTGTTTTTGATCGTGGGGATCGGGATTCTGGTGGTGAAGGCGTTGCGGGAGCCGGGGCCGCCGAAGAAGGTGGCGAAGGGTGAGGGGGCGGGAGCCGGGGGATCGGTGGCTGGTTGAGTAGGCGTCGGTCCTTGTGGGGGGACGGCCCCTCGCCTGCGCGTCGGGCTCGTTGGGTGGGTGGTTCAACCGCTGGTGACAGTTGAATCGTCCGAAGCTTGCGCCTCGGTCTCGTCATCTCATGGGGCAGAAGAAGACTCGATCGGTTGCGCGATCGGCTCTTTTGGTGCGATCAGACAGCCTGCATCTCGTTCGCGCGCATGCGGATGCCGTCGATGACGTCCTTTACTTCCGCGGCCATGCGGCTGTTGGGGAACTCGGCGATGATGCGGTCGCCCAGGCGCGCGGCCTCGCGCCACTGGCGGTCCTGCACGGCCATCTTGAAGGCGGAGCCGAGGGTATCGCGGGCCATGCCGATGACGTTGCGGGCCTTCTCGCGGAGGGGCTCGGCCTCGGTGACGGTGAGGTAGGGGTCGAGCTCTTTCATGAGGCTGAGGGCCTCCTCGGGGCGGCCTTCGTTGGCGGCCTGGAGGAAGCGGCGCTCGAGCTCCTTCTTGTAGGAGTCGCGGGCCTGCTCGACGCGGGCCTTGAGGCTTTCGACGCGGGGGAGCTCGGGGTAGAGGCGCATGAGGCGGGCGGCGTCGGCGAAGGCCTCGTCCCAGCGGCGCTGGATGATGAGGCCGTCGAGGTAGGCGACGGCCTCGTTGATCTCGCGGTCGACGGTCTGGGCGCGGGCCTGGTCGATCTTGCGGCGGAACTCCTCGGCGTCGGCGCGGTAGCCGAAGTTGTCGGCGAGCTCCTTGACGAGGACCATGGCCGCGTCCCAGTTCTTGTTGTTGACGTCCTCTTCGATGGCGAGGCGGAGGAGGTCGCGCTCGGCCTGGCGGTTGAGGACGCGGCGGGCGTCGTTGGAGAGGGAGGCGTGGTTGTTGAGGGCGCGGACAGTGCGGGTGAGTTCTTCGAGGCGGTCCATCACCTGCTCGCGGCGGCGGTCGGCGTGGCTCATGGCGAGCACGAAGCCGACGGGGCCCATGGTGAGGACGAGCAGGGCGCCGGCGGCGCCGAGCTGACGGTCGCCCTGGACGATGAGGAGGATGGAGAGGCCCAGGGCCACGGCGTAGATGACGGCGAGCCACACGAGGATGGCGTTGCCGCGGGAGCGCGGGCGCATGGACGCGGGGACCACGGAGGGATCATCGATCTGGCTCATACGGAGTCTCCTCGCACCAAGCGTGGCGCGGGCCAAGTGGCGGGGCATGAAGGCGGGGTGCAGTTGCACATACCCGACCAGCGTACGACCGGGCCGTTCGCACTGCATCTCCGGCAATGCCCGTCAACTACAGTGTCGGCTATGGCACAATCGCAGCAGCAGTCCCCCATTGTCGAGGGGTTTGTTCTGGGCCCGTTCGCACAGAACTGCTACGTGGTACGCACGGAGTCGGGGAACGGGTGCTGGATTGTGGACCCGGGGTTTGAGCCCGGGAGGGTGCTAGAGCGGGTACGGGGGCTGGGGCTGAGGCCCGAGGCCATCGTGCTGACGCACGCGCACGTGGACCACATCGCGGGGGTCGATGAGACGCTGCGGGCATTCCCGAAGACGCCGGTGCTGCTGCACGCGGCGGAGGAGAAGTGGCTGAGCGACCCCCTGCTGAACCTGAGCGCGTTGTCGGGGATGAGGGTGACGGCGCACGGGCCGGACCGGCTGCTGAAGGATGGCGATGTGCTCACGCTGGAGGGGATGGAGTGGCGCGTGCTGCACACTCCGGGGCACTCGCCGGGAAGCGTGACGCTGCACCATGCGCCGTCGCACGTGGCAATCGTGGGTGATGCGCTGTTCGCGGGGTCGGTGGGAAGGACGGACTTCCCGGGGTCGGACTTCAGGACGCTGGAGCGGGCGATACGGGAGAAGCTGTACACGCTGGCGGAGGAGACGGTGTGCTACCCGGGGCATGGGCCGGAGACGTCGGTGGGTGAGGAGAAGAGGTCGAATCCTTTCGTGCGGGGGTGAAGAACTACCGCGGAGGTGCGCGGAGGGGGCGGAGTTTCGCGGATTCGTCGGGAAATAAACAACGCCCGTAGTTGCGGGCGTTGGTCGTGGGTCGAAGTTGCACGGACGACCGCGAAGCGCGGTCGTGCCCCTCCCTGACGGTCGGGGTTCTTACATCGCGCTGGGGAGGCCGAAGCAGCGGCGCCAGACGCTGACCTGGCCGAGGTGCATCATGACGTGGTTGTTGAGGAGGAAGTTGAGGCCGATGCCGACGGTGGGGAAGAACTCGCGGTAGCGCTCGTCGGGCATCTGGTTGAGGAGGACCTTGTCGTCGAGGGTGCTGAGCTGGGCGAAGGCGGCGTCCATGTTCTTGAAGAGGGCGGCGGTGATGGTGCTGAAGGCGGGGTAGATCGTGCCGTCCTTGTCGTCGAGGCAGGGGGAGCCGGCCTTGAAGAGGTTGTCCCATTCGGGCGGGCACGCGGCCGCGGTGCTGTCGAGGCCGGCGACCTTGAGCATGCGCGCCGGGTAGATGGCGAGGTGGCCGTAGCAGAAGGTCGGGTGGTTGGTGTCGATCAGTTGCGGGGCGGCGGGGGTTTCGAAGTGGGGCTTGCGGGCGGCCTGCTCGGGCTTGATGCCGACGAGGAGCTTCTCGGCAAGGCCGCGGCCGCGCCGGGACGAGTCGATCATCATGTTGAGGTACTGGCCCATCGTGATCCTCCTGTTGATGTGCTGAATGCGGGTGGTGTGGCAGCGTAGGCGGTCCAGAAGTGCTGATGCCCCACCGCCTGGCGAACCAGCGGCGGCTGGACGCTCCCGGACCCGGGTTCGCCCGGGCGGGGGGCGTGGTTTCGGGGGGTGGGCGCTCGCCTGCATAAACGGCCCAGACGGCAGTGTTTCCCGCAAACCGCGCGGTTGCCCAAAGTCGCGCCCCGGTACCGCCGACACAGAGTGAAGCGTGCCGCGTGGGACCGCGACCTTTCGTCCCCAGCCCCTCCAACGGGCAGCCAGCGGCTGGGTGACAGGACAGGAACACCAATGACGAGGCTTGACACCATGAACCAGAAGAATCAGAACCGTCGTACGCGGACCACCAGCACCATGCACCGCGCTCTGTTCGCGGCCCTGCTCACGCAGGCGGCGGGCGGGGCGATCGCCCTGGGCCAGTCGGAGGCTCCGGCGACCAACAACGTGACGGTGCCCAGCCAGCCGCGCGTGCCCGAAACGCGCCCGCTGCCGGCCGACAACGCGGCGCCCGCCAGCCCCACCACTCCCGTCGGCAGTGACGACGGCGCGGGCACTTCTGAGAACACCGCGACCACCGGCGGCAATGGCGGCGGCGTGTCCACCGACAAGGTGAAGGTCGATGAGAACAACATCGTCGACCTGCACGTGAACGACGAGGAGCTGGCCAACGTGCTCGAGATGCTGAGCATCCAGAGCCAGAAGAACATCGTGGCCAGCAAGGCCGTGAGCGCCCGCGTGACGGCCAACCTCTACGGCGTGACGTTCTTCGAGGCCCTGGACGCGATCCTGAACGTGAACGGGTTCGGCTACATCCAGCAGGGCAACTTCATCTACGTGTACACCCAGGCCGAGCTGGAGGTGATCGCGAAGGCCCAGCGTCAGAAGGTCAGCAAGGTCATCAACCTGAACTACCTGAACGCGATCGACGCGGCGGAGTTCGTGAAGCCGCTGCTGAGCGAGGCGGGCCAGATCAAGACCAACGGCAAGACGGCCGTGTTCCCCACGCCCGGCGCGGTGCCGCTGGGCAACGACGAGTACGCGGGCAACGCGACGCTCGTCGTGATCGACTTTGAGGATCACGTCGCCGAGGTCGAGAACCTGATCAAGCAGCTCGACACGCGTCCGGCGCAGGTGCTGGTGGAGGCGACGATCCTGCAGACCACCCTCACCGAGGCCAACGCCTTCGGCGTGGACTTCTCGATCATTGCGGACATGAACTTCACCGACTTCATCGGCGGGCCCACCAGCGCGGTGAACTCGCTGATCCGTGGCAGCGGCACGCCCGGCGGCTCTACGCCACTGCCGGCCGACGGCGGCGGCAGCGCCGTGTCGTCCACGGTGGGCAACACCGCGGGCCCGGGCGGCCTGAAGGTGGGCGTGGTCAGCAACGACGTGGCGGTGTTCCTCCGCGTCCTGGATGAAGTGACCGATACGACGATTCTGAGCAACCCCAAGATCCTCGCCCTCAACCGCCAGCCCAGCCGCGTGCTGGTTGGCCGCAAGGTGGGCTACCTGAGCACGACCTCGACCGATACGGCGACGACTCAGACGGTCGAGTTCCTCGACACGGGCACGCAGCTGAACTTCCGCCCCTTCGTGACCAACGAAGGCATGGTGCGGATGGAGCTCAAGCCGCAGGTGTCGGAGGCGGTGATCCGCGACACGAACGATTCGGCCGGCAAGACCGTGACCATCCCTGACGAGATCACCAACGAGCTCGTGACGAACGTGATCGTGGGCGACGGCCAGACGGTGGTGCTGGGCGGCCTGTTCCGCGAGGCGACCAACTCGGCCCGCCGGCAGATCCCGTTCCTGGGTGACATCCCGGTCGTGGGCCAGGCGTTCCGCGGCAACGACGACAGCACGAACCGCAACGAGATCATCTTCCTCGTCACCCCCACTATCGTGAACGACACGATGATGAGCGAGGCGGGGGCGCGGGGCAAGGATTACATCGACCACGTGCGTGCGGGCAGCCGCGAGGGCCTGCTGTACTGGAGCCGCGAGAAGCTCACCAGCAAGATGAACGTCGAGGCCGAGCGCCTGGCGCAGGCCGGCGACACCGAGAAGGCGATCTGGAAGGTGAACCGCTCGCTGAGCCTCAACCCGCGCCAGCCGGAGGCGGTCGCTCTCCGTGAGCGTCTGACCGGTGAGAAGAGCCAGTGGCCGGACCGCTCGTTCCTGGAGCGCGTGCTGCACGGTGACGCGAAGAAGATGAGCGAGATCCGGCGTGTCGAGAACGCCGAGAGCCCGGACATGCCCGAGGGCGCGAAGACCACGCCCGCGAGCAACGAGCGTGAGGACGAGGCGGTGCTGGAGCAGGCCGCGGCTCCGCAGGCGCCGAAGACCACCGACTGCATGAGCGAGCCGGCGACGAAGGAGATGGCGTCGGGCACGGCGACCCCCACGGTCGCGCCGAGCACCAGCGACGTGGTGACGAACACGCCCGCGAACGCGAGCAACACCTTCAACCCCGCACCGGCGCTGGAGCCCGCGAAGACTGAGCCGACCGATGTGGAGCCGGCGAAGGCTGACGAGGGCTTTGAGGGCTCGAACGAGAACGGGGAGATGTCCGACGAGGGCGGCACGGAGAACGTGACGCCCGCAAACGAGAGCGCCGGGACATCCCCGATGAACAGCAGCCCGGGCCAGGGCAGCACTTCGCAGAGCACCCAGGGCAGCGAGACTGCACCGATGAACTCTGAGGAGAGCGGCGACTCCAGCGAGCTGTTCGACGAGACCAACCCCACCGAACCGCGCATGCCCGAGGGGGATGAGGGCGCGAGCAAAGGCATGGGGTCGTCCAGCACGCTCAACAGGACGACCGTAAACGTGGCGGATACCACGCTCCCGGCCCCGTGTGGCGTGGGCATGGCGAGCAACACCATCGGGAACGCCCCGGTGAACTCGCAGAATCCTGCCCAGAACGTGGCGAACAGCACCCAGACGGCGGTCCCCACCGCCATGGGGACCGAGTTTGCCCGCCTGTGGCTGGGCCGGAGCGGCCTGCTGGGGGGCAGCTGGGCGTTCTTCCGCGAGTTCGGGTTCAGCAATAGCTCCTCGGGTGTGTTCACCGAGGTTCAGGAGTTGCCCGAAAACGCCGAAGGGAAGTAAGAGCAACCGCGGGTGCGGGGGGCTCAGCGGCCCCCCGCTTCGCTTAACAACCGCAGATACGCGAGAGATTCAGGAGCTTGAACATGCACACCGTCAGCAACAACCGCAGCGTCGCACGTCTCGTGGCTCAGGCCGTCCGCATCGCTGTGGGAGTCACCGTCACGGCGGGCCTGGCCTGGGGCTTCCTCAACGCCCAGGGGTGCGGCGGCACGCACGGCAACCGCACGGCGGAGCATTACTCCACGGCGAAGATGAAGATGGAGGGCATCAAGGCGGCTACCGAGTTCAAGATGGCCGAGCAGGCCTTCCTCGCGGGCGATCTGCGCAAGGCGCTCAAGCACGTGGACTACTCGCTGTCGCTTAACCGCGATGTGGCCCGCAGCCACGTGCTGCGCGGGCGCATTCTGGCGGAGATGGGGAACATCGAGGGCGCGAATGAGTGCCTGGCGCTCGCCAAGGCGATCGACCCGAAGAACGTCGACGCCGAGTACTACCTGGGCACGATCGCCGAGCGCATCGAGCGGCGCGAGAAGGCCCTGGAGCACTATGTGGCGGCGTCGGAGCTGGACACCAGCAACCCGCAGTACGCGATCGCGGCCGCGGAGATGATGATCGAGCTGGGGAAGGTGGACGAGGCGCAGGCGTACCTGAACGGGCACTCGGCGAACTTCGACCACAACGCGGGCATCCGGCAGACGCTAGGGCACGTCGCGATGATGCAGAACAAGCCGGAGGAGGCGGTGACGCTGTTCAACGAGGCGCGCCTGCTCCAGCCTGATGACCAGACGATCACCGAGGACCTGATCCGGGCGCAGATCGCGACCAAGCGGTACGCGGAGGCGGAGTACAACCTCAACCGCCTGCTGCTGGGCAAGGACAACAAGGACCGGCGCGACCTGAAGCACATGCGGGCGACGTGCCTGGTGCTGCTGGACCGGCCGGTGGAGGCGCGGGAGATCCTGATCAACCTCACGCTGGATCAGGCGGGCGCCTCGGATGTCGAGGCCTGGGCGGAGCTGGGGCAGGTGGCGTACATGCTGCGGGACTATCCGCGGGTGAAGCAGTGTGCGAATCGCGTGACCGCGCTGGCGCCCTCGCGTCCGGATGGCTATGTGCTCAAGGCGCTCAGCCAGCGGAAGTCGGGCGACCTCGCGGGCGCGAAGAAGAGCATCGAGACGGCGGTCAAGATCGATCGCACCAGCGACAACCTCGTGCTGCTGGGGATGATCCAGCAGGACCTCAACCAGAACGAGGCCGCGCGGCTGAGCTTTGCGGAAGCGCTGCGGGTGAACCCGCAGGACGCCAACGCAGGGATGCTGCTGAGCGCTTCGGAGGGGACGTTCGCGGGGGTGCAGGCGGAGTAACGCCCGTCGCGCGGAGACAACGTACAGGATGGGAACCGGGAGAGCCCTGCGCGGAGTCGCGGGGCTCTTTCTCTTTGGCTGGCAAGTCGCACAGCCCATGGACCTTGGTCCATGGGCTTTGGGGCTAGAGCTCTTCTTCGGCGCGCTTGCGTTCGACCGTGGCCTGGGCGGCCTGGGCCTTGGCGACCTGTTCGTGGGCGGCGGCTTGCGCGGCTTGTGCCTTGGCCATTCGGTACTGGGCGTACTTCGCGGCGGCGAACTGGGCGAGGTGCGGGAGCAGGGGCTTGGCGAGCTGCATCATGAGGCCGAGGGAGAGGCCCCCTACTGCTGCCTTCTTGACGTTCTTGGCCCGCTCGGTCTCGCCGCCCCAGTGGCCGAAGGACTCCTTGAAGCGGTCGAAGCGTGGGGACCACTCGCGCGAGCCGCGGGAGCGGCGGCGCGGGCGGGGTTCATCGTCTTTACCCGCGAACATGGGGCGGGCGATGAGGAGCCCGATGGCGAGGGCCGCGGCGGCGCCGCCAACGACGGCCTTGCCCTTCATGGTGCCGAGGGGGCCCTTGGCGGCGCGTTCGGCCTTGGCCTGCTCGCCGATGGCGATGAGTCGGGCCTTGGCCTCGGCGACGGTTAGTTTGTGGTCAGTTTCTTGTAGAGCCATAGGAGTCCGCCGCAGAGGCAAAGGGTGACGACGCCGGTGATGGCCGCGGCCGCGGGCTGTCCCAGCGGCTCGCGGAGTGCCCAGAACAGAGCGGCCAGGAGCAGGCCTAGGCCGACGACCGCGAGGGGCGCGGCCGCGAGGAGGACGGCAAAGCCGAGGAGCACCTTGGTGGTGGCCTGCTTGAGGTCGCGACCTTCTGCGCGGGCGACTTCGCGGAAGGATCTTCCCTCGGCCTCGAGCAGGTCGGTGACACCCACGATGTACTGCGAAATGCGGGCCACCATTGCGTCCTTTCGAATCAGCTGCGGCGGACGAGGGCGCCGACGAGCAGGCCGATGCCGAACGCGATGCCGACGGTGGCGAGGGGGTGCTCGTGGATCTGCTCCTCGAGGGTTTCGGCCATCTCGACGCCCTTCTTCTTGAGGTTTTCGGTTGCGCCGCCGAAGCCCTCACGGGCGACGCCGAAGACGTCGCTGGCCATGCTGGAGACGTCCTGGCGGAGGTTGGAAAGGTCCTCGCGGAGGCTGTTGAGGTCGTCCTGGAGGCCGCGCTGGGCCTTGTCGCCGGTGTTCATGCTGCTCATCTGGGTTCCCTTTCACGGAAGCGGGGTGGGGCTGAGTCGTCACCAAGTCTAAAGACGGGCGTGAACGGGCCGTACTGACCCGGTGAGTGTGTGCTTAGGTGTGCGTGAGGCGTGCGGCTGCGTGACTTGCGCGCGGGCCGGTGCGCGGGTGCGGTGGACGCCGCTATCGCAGGCCGACCTTTGACATGGCCGCGGCGGTGATGGACTGGCGGAGCTTGCCGATGTCAGCCCAGGGGTCTTCCTTGAGCTTGGCCAGCCGCGGGGGGACGGTGCGAACGTTGAACATCGCGGGCGTGGTGTTCTCGCTGAGCTCTTCCCACGAAAGGGGCGTGGCCACGGTGGCGTTCTCGCGGGCGCGGGTGGAGTAGGGGGCGATAGCGGTGGCGCCGCGCCCGTTGCGGAGGTAGTCGACGAAGATCTTGTTCGTGCGCTTGGCCTTTGCCATCACGGCCAGGTACTTGTCGGGGTGGTCGCGGGTGATGTTGTCGGCGATGGCCTTGGCGAAAGCCTTGACGTCGTCCCAGCTGGTGCGGCGCTGGATGGGGAAAACGACGTGCAGGCCCTTGCCGCCGGTGGTCTTGACGAAGGACTCGAGGCCGAGGTCATCGAGCCGCTCGCGCACGAGGCGGGCGCCGTCGACGACTTCGCCCCATTCGACGCCCGGGCCGGGGTCGAGGTCGATGATGACTCGGTCGGGGTGCTCGACATCGTCCTCGCGGCTGCCCCAGGGGTGGATCTCGAGGACGCCAAGCTGCACGAGGCCGACGAGGCCGGTGAGGTTCTCGATCGCGACGTACTCCTCGACGCCGTTCTTTTCGCGGATGGGCACGCCGTGCACGGACTTGGGGAGCATGTCGCTGAGGTGCTTCTGGTAGAAGCAGTGCTTCTCGCGTCCGGCGGGGCAGCGGACGAGTGAGAGGGGGCGGCGGACCATGTGCGGGAGGACCCAGTCGGCGATGGATTCGTAGTAGCGGGCGAGCTCGAGCTTGGTGACGCCGGACTCGGGGTACTGGACGCGCTGGGGATTCGTGAGGGTGACGCCGGCGACGGGGCCTTCTTCGAGCTTGGGTGGTTTGGAGGGTTTGGTGGTGATCTGCGCGGCGTTGGTGCGTGATGGGGCTTTGCGCGGCGTTTCTTCGGCGCGCTCGCGTTCGATGGAGGTTGGGCGGTGGTCGCCAGCGCGGCGGCCGGGTGCGCTACGCGAAGAACCGCGAGAAGAGGCCCGCTCACTGCGTTCGGGGCTCGTCGCCGACGGCTTGCGTGCTGGCAGGGTGTCTGTGACTCCCTTCGCGGTGCCGTCGACCTCCTCGAGCACGATCTTGGGGTTCTCGCGGACGACTTCGCGGGGGTCCTTGTCCTCGCGCAGGCCTTGGAATGACGGGTGGCGGAGAATGCCCTCGCTGGTCCATTCAGAGAACTGCACCTCACAGACGAGGGCGGGCTTGAGCCAGTGCACGCCCTTGGCCTCGTAGCCACGGGGCGGGTTCTTGAAAGCGGGCAGCGGGGCCTCGTGCTGCTTCATCTGCTTGAGGAGTGAGGCGAGCAGGCGGGAGTCGAAGCCGGTGCCGACCTTGCCGTTGAAGATGAGGTCGCCCTTGGCGTCGTAGGTGCCCAGCAGCAGCGACCCGAAGTGCATGCGGCTGCCGCCGGGGTCGGTGTAGCCGCCGATGACGAACTCCTGGCGGTTGCCGCACTTGACCTTGAGCCAGTCCTTGCTGCGCTTGGGTGTGTAGAGGCTGGTGGCGCGCTTGCTGATGATGCCCTCGAGCTGGTTCTGGCAGGCCTGGGCGAGGACCTGGCCGCCGTGCCCCTGGATGTGCTCGCTGTAGCGGAGGGGCGAGTCGTCGCCTGCGCTTGCGAGCACCTGCTTGAGGAGGCGTTTGCGTTCCAGCAGCGGCACGCGGGTGAGGTCGTGGCCGTCGTAGTAGAGGAGGTCGAATACAAAGTAGATGAGCTGGGCCCGCTTCTTGAGGCCCTTGAGCACGTTCTGGAGGGCTTGGAAGTCACTGCGGCCGTGCTCGTTGAGGACGACGACCTCGCCGTCGAACACGGCGGGGGTCTTGCCGAGGGCTTTGACGCCTCCGGCGATGGTGGTGAAGCGGTCGCTCCAGTCGTTGCCGTGGCGGGTGAGGAGCTGGACCTTGTTCTTATTGCTCAGGGCGAGGATGCGGTAGCCGTCGAACTTGACCTCGTGGACCCACTCGTCGCCGGTGGGAGCCTCCTTTACGAGGGTGGCGAGCTGGGGGAAGGGCGTGTCGGGGAAGTCGGCCTTGGTGGCGGCTTTGAGGGAGGAGGCGTCGATGCTGCCGGCCGGACTTGCGCCCGATTTTCGCTTGCCTGTGTCGGTCGAACTCACCCCAACCACTTTCTTGGGCAAGGGCTCCGGAGGGGTGACCGCAGGTGTGCGCGCCTGCTTCTTCACCGCCGCGGCCTTCTTCGCGATCTTCGACTTCGCGGTGGTCTTCTCGGGGCGGTTGCTCTGCCAGACGTTGTCCTTGGCCGCGGCGATTTCGTCGAGGTCGCGCCCGGTCTTGACGCTCAGGGGCTCGTCAACGCGGACGTCGCCTTTAGCGTGCGGCACGACCTCTTCGTCGCGTTCCTTGATGAGCAGCCAGTTCTTGCCGTCTTCGCCGTACTTGCCGCCGCGCATGCGGACGAGGGTCCAGCCGCCGCGGAGCTTCTCGCCGTGGAGCTTGAACTTGAGCTTGCCGGAGGCGAGGGCCTCGTCGACGTCGCCGAGTGGCTCCCACGTGCCGCGGTCCCACAGGAGGACCGTGCCGCCGCCGTACTGGCCCTTGGGGATCGTGCCCTCGAAGGTGCCGTAGTCGACGGGGTGGTCCTCAACCTGCACGGCGAGGCTGCGTTCGGCGGGGTCGAGGCTCGGGCCCTTGGGCACGGCCCAGCTCAGGAGCACGCCGTTGTGCTCGAGGCGGAAGTCGTAGTGCAGGCGGGAGGCGTCGTGCTTCTGGATGACGAAGGAGCGGCCCGTGGCGGATTTTTTAGCTTTGCCCGTGGGTTCGGCGGTGATGTTGAAGTGGCGTTTGGCGTTGTATTCCGTGAGGCCGGCGCCGCGGCCGGCGGCGGTGCGTGCGCGCATCGTGGGGCGGTCGCCGGACACGCCGGCCTTGCGGCCCGCAGCTCCCCCACTCTTCTTTGTCGTGCGAGTTGTGGACCGGCGTGCGGGCACTCAACACCTCCGGTCAGGCCGCGCGGCGACGCGTGGTCTTCTTCTTGGCGCCTGTTGATCTGGCCGGGGCCTTCTTCTTCGTGCCCCCCTGTGCCTTGCGTCCCGCCGCTTTGCCGTTTGGCGGCTCGTCCGTTGCGGCCTTGCGGGAAGGCTTGCCCTTGCCGCGTCCTTCCACGCTGCGCTTGAGCAGGTCCATGATGTTGATGGGTGCGGGTGCCTCGCCCTCCTCCTCGGTGGCGGCGCCGCCCGCGGCCGGGCCGAACTCGCCGCGTTCGACCTTCTGCTCGATCCACTTCATCAGCTTGTCTTTGTACTCATCGCGGTACTTCTCGGGCTCCCAGTCGCCGCTCATCGTCTCGACGAGTTGCTCGGCCATGGCCAGCTCCTGCGGCTTGATCTTGCCGGCCTTGGCCACCGCCTCGGGGATGCCGACCTCCTCGGGCGTGCGGATCTCGTTGGCGTAGCGGACGACGTCCATGACGAGGGCGTCGCCCTCGGGGATCACCGCGGCGAGGTACTGGCGGGTGCGCATCACCACGCGTGCGATGCCGACCTTGCCGGTGCGCTTGAGGGTCTCGCGCAGCAGGGCGTAGGCCTTCTCGCCGCCCTTGCCGGGCACGAGGTAGTAGGGCTTGTCGAAGAACACGTACTTGATGGCGTCACGGTCGACGAAGTCCTCGATGGAGACCGTCTGCGTGGCGTCCACCGCGGCCCGCTTGAAGTCCTCGTCCCCGAGGAAGACGTACTGGCCGTCCTCGTACTCGTAGCCCTTGATGATCTGGTCCCAGGGGACTTCCTCGCCCGTCGCTTCGTTGACCTTCTTGTACTTGATTTTGGCGTGGTTGCGGGAATCGAGCAGGTTGAAGTGCAGCTCCTCCTCGCGATTCTCGGCGGAGAAGAGGGTAACGGGGATCGTCACGAGGCCGAAGGACACGGAGCCTTTCCAGATTGGACGCGCCATCGTGCGTCTCCAGTCCCCCTCCCGGCCATTGCCGCTGCGAACCACTCAACGAAACCGGGGCACGGGGTCTCCCCCGCGCGCCCGGTGCGATTCCACTACCTTGTCACCGGCGCACGCGCACCTCGGGACGCCCGTGCTCATCACGCAGCTGGTAGGTACGGCCTTCCGCGGCGATCTCACGGGCGATGATCACGCGCCGGCCGTCCATGTTGGCGTGACGGCCGCTCACCGAGACGCGGTCGCCCTCGTCCAGGTTGAGGATGGCGTTGTCAACCTGCGCCTGGGGCAGCAGCTTCACGACGCGCTCGCCGGCGTCGGTGCGGACGACGACGTCTACGACTCCACCCTGCCCGGCGCGGTCGATCCGCACGATCCGGCCCTCGAAGTCGGTGGACGCGCCGTCGGCGAACAGCCGCGTGAACGTGTCCTCGTCCCACTGGCCGAGACGGTCGTCGTTGCGGTTGCCGCGGTCGGTACGGTCGCGGTCATTGCGGTTGTCGCGCCAGTTGTCGTTGCGGTCGTCGCGCTGCCAGTCCTCGTCCTTGTCCCAGTCGATGGGGGCGCCGTAGTGCTGGAAGACGCGCTTGCCGAACTCGGGGTCCTGGAGCTCGGACCAGTTGCGGGTCTCGATCCTCGGGGCGTTGCGGAGCTGCTCGCGGTCCACCTTGGCGATCAGCTTGCCCTGCTGGTTGATCTGGAAGCTGCGCCACGGCACGGCGTACTTCTCGTCGCCCACGCCCAGGAAGCCGCCGACGGTGATCACCGCGTAGCCGAGCTTGCCGTTGGCGGGGTTGATGAGGAAGGTGTCAACGCGCCCGATGTCGTTGTTCTGGTCGTCGGTGACGCGCTGGCCGCGGATGTCGCGGGCGCGGATGATCATGCCTCGGGTCTCTCGCTTGGCGTCGAGGATGCCGCGCCCGCGGTTGTCCTCGCGGTCGCGGCGCTCGAAGTCGCGGTCGTCCTGGCGCTCACGCTCGCGGTCGCGCATGTTCTCTTCGCGGCGCTCCTCCTGACGCTCCTCGCGGAAGTCGGAGGCGAGGTCCCAGACCGCCTTGCCGTCATCATCGCGGAGGCGGATGCTGCCCTGGGGCGTGTTGATGGACTTGGCGGCGACCAGTTCACGGGTGCCCTCCAGGTCGAGCAGGGCGCCGTTGATCTGCACCTGCTGCCCGCGCTGGAAGAGCTGGCGCTGGCGGTCAACAAACCACTGCGGGCCGACGACCACCGAGCGGTCCTTGTTGTCATCGGTCTGCACGCGGAGCACGCGGTACTGGCCCATGCCGGTCATGGGCTCGAACGCGTCGACGTCGGTGATGGTGCCCCGCACGGTAATGGGGCGGCTCTGCTGCACGTACTTGGTGAACTGCGCGTCGGCCTTGCCGTCGTTGAACCCCTGCCGGCCGAAGAAGTCGTCGAAGCGGCTGCGGAAGTTGACGTCGGTGAGGCGCTCCCAGTCGTCGCGGTCGAACCGCGGGGCGCTGGCGAGGCGGTCGGTGCTGATGGGGAGGGTCAGGACGCGGTTCATGTGGTCCCAGTCGAAGGTCCTCCAGGGGATCGCGACGTGGCGATCGCCCATCCCCAGCATGCCCCCGTGTTCGAGGATGCCGTAGATCACGCGCCCGCGCTGGGCGTCGATGATGAGGTCGCTGACGTCGCCCAGGCGCTCGCGGTCCTGGCCGATGACGCGGGTGCCGACCACCCAGTCCACGGGCACGAGCTCGTGGCGTGCCTGTGCGCGCTGACCGATCACGTCCCGACGCGTCTCCACGCGCACATCGGGCTGAACCTGCTCACCCCTGCGGTCCTCGCGGGGTCTGGTGATCTGGGCCATGGCCGTGCCGGCGACGAGGGCGAGCACGGCGGTCGCGGACAGGATTCGGGTATTCATGCGTTGATGCTCCAAAGGGGGTGAACGGGAATCACTTGAGGGGGCGGACGGTGATGTTGGTGGCCTCCCGGTCAACCTCCTGGCCGTCGACCAGCAGGCGCGCGGTGATGGTGTAGACGCCGGCCTCCTCGAAGGTGACGCGGGCGATGCGGCCGTTGTCGGCGGTGGTGAGGTTGCCGCCGGTGGTGTTCCACTCCACCTCGGCGTCGCGCCCCAGCGTGTTCTTGCTGTAGACCGAGAGCGTGGTGACCTCGCCCTCGACGATCTCGCGGTTGCTGGTGCGCAGGCTGATCTGCGGGCGCTCCTCGACGAGGGGCTCGTCCACGCGGTTGTTGTTGCAGCCCACGAGGGACCCCGCGGCCACCACCGTCCACATGATCGCGATCTTCTTCATCTCCGGCTCCTTTCCGTGCTGTTGGCGCCGCCGAGAGCGCCCTGAAGGACAATGCGCGGCGGTCACGCCACCGCGCGTCGATTGACGACCTGCTCCGCCAGCTGCGTCAGCTTGAGGTCCGCCTGCTTCTCTTCCTCGAGCGTCTGCTCGAGCAGGGCGGCGTCCTGCTCGCGGTTGAGCAGGTGGGCGAACTCCTTCAGGCTGCCGTAGGAGGCGATCTCGTAGTGCTCGACCTTCTGTGCCGCCATGATGAGGCCGGCGTCGCGGACGGCGTCCTCGCCGTCGGCCTTCATGACCTCCTCGCCCTCGGCGACCAGGCCCTGCATGGCCTCGCACACCTCGCCGCCCGGGCGCTCGTTCAGGTCGTTGAGGATTTTCTCCAGGCGGGTGACGTGGTTCTGCGTCACCTCGAGGTGCTCCTGGATCGCGTTCTTCAGCTCGGTGGTCTGTGCGCTCTTTGCCAGCTTGGGCAGGGCCTTGAGCAGCTGACGCTCCGCGTTGTACACGTCCTGGAGTTCCGCGATATAGAGGTCCGAAAGGCTTTCCAGCTTCATCCCCAGCATTCCTTCTTCTGTTGAACACACCTACCGGAACACACCGGCATGAGTCACGCTCGTCCGACCCCCTGCGCCCGGCTCATCACCGCCACCATCGAGATGACGAAGAGGCCGACGAACATGACGCACAGGGCCTTGGCGATCACCGCCAGCCCGGCGGGGGCGAGCCCGAAGCCGATCGCGGCCGCGAACAGCGCCACCACCAGGAACACACAAGCCCAATAGAACACTGCAGGCCTCCTTGCCCGACGGGCAGCCGAGTGACGAACAGCCCGCCGCGCAGGCCACACCAGACCATTGCGGCAGCCGGTAAGGGGTCGGTGAAGCAGGGCGTAAAAGGCGGGTGCGGGAGCCGTCCCACATTCAGACGCGAGGTCTCAGGGGCGGCTCACTCACGGCTCACTCACGCGCGCTCAACTTCGCCCCATGCCCGAGAGCAACCCCCCCAAGCCAGTCCGTCCCGCGCAGCACCAGGAACATCAGCCGGGCCGCGAGGCCGAGATGCGGCCGCGCCCGCGCAGCGGCGAGGACAAGCCCGCGCCGGGCCCGCGCCTGCGCGATAAGCAGGCGATCATCACCGGCGGGGACAGCGGGATAGGGCGGGCGATCGCCATCGCGTTCGCGAAAGAGGGGGCCGACGTCGCGATCCTCTACCTCGAGGAGAACGAGGACGCCGCCAAGACCAAGGAGTTGGTGCAGGCAGAGGGCCGGCGGTGCCTGACGCTGGCGGGAGACATCGGTGATCAGGCGTTCTGCAAGGCGGCCGTGGACCAGCTGACGAAGCAGCTCGGAAGGCTTGATGTGCTCATCAACAACGCCGCGGAGCAGCACCCTGTAGAGGACTTCGAGGACATCGATCTGGAGCAGGTGGAGAAGACCTTCCGGACCAACATCCTGTCGATGTTCTACCTCACGAAGGCCGCGTTGCCGCACATGAAGAAGGGCGGCACGATCATCAACACGACCTCGGTGACGGCGTACCGGGGCAGCAAGACGCTGGTGGACTATGCGTCGACCAAGGGCGCGATTGTGGGCTTCACCCGGTCGCTGGCGCTCAACTTGGCGGACAAGGGCATCCGCGTAAACGCTGTGGCGCCCGGGCCGGTGTGGACCCCGCTGATCCCGGCGAGCTTCGATAAAGAGAAGGTCAAGGTCTTCGGGAGCGACGTGCCCATGAAGCGTGCGGGCGAGCCCGAGGAGATCGCGCCGTGCTACGTGTTCCTGGCGAGCAACGACTCGTCATACATGACAGGGCAGGTGCTGCACCCCAACGGCGGCGAGATCGTGAATGCGTGACCGAGGCCAGAGCGTCGAAAGCCCAGGGATCGTGATCCCTGGGCTTTGGTTACTTTGTCACCGTCTGAAATAAAGTCGCTTTCACTTTGACCTTACGGGAGGCTCACCGGGTGATCCGATAGTCCTGCCCGTGAGGGTTGTGAAGGTCAAGCCACGTTCGCGGGTGATCGTCGAAGCCGCGGCGTGGCGGATCCTGAGCCTGGCCCTTGCGTTGTTCCTGACTGTTGAGCTCCTTGGAGCGGACGCCGATCAGGCGCCGCTATTGGGAGGGGTTCGGCAGTCCAGCCCGGAAAGTAACCCCCAGCCTGACCGGGCTCGGACTGTCTTGGGTGAGAAAGAGGCGCCCGCTCAAGCGGGCGCCTCTTCCGCCCGTTTTGGGTCGGGCGCGTCCCATCCAGATTGACGTGTGCACCTCGCCCCAGGGAGGCTGATCAGCCGCGGCCGGGGGTGTTCTCGCCGCCGGAGGACTGGTTGTTGCTCTGACCACCGCCCTGGTTGTCGCGGGAGCGGTTCTTGTCAGCGCGCCCGGCGAACTGGCCGTGCTCGTCGCGGACCTGCACCTGGGCGGAGCGCTGGCCGCCCTTGACGCGGGCCTCGTGCGAGAGGTTCGCGGCGTTGCCACGCCCGCGACCGCCGCCGTTACCCCCGCCGCCACCACCGGCACCGCCGCCCCCCCCA
This sequence comes from Phycisphaerales bacterium, assembly GCA_035627955.1. Classification (NCBI taxonomy): domain Bacteria; kingdom Pseudomonadati; phylum Planctomycetota; class Phycisphaerae; order Phycisphaerales; species Phycisphaerales bacterium. The sequence continues at coordinate 72,976 of DASPKU010000008.1, read as the reverse complement.
CCGCCACCGCCCATGTTGCCGCCCATTCCCCCGCCACCAGCTTCGGTGCCACGAGACTGAGAGGCCTGGCCCTCTCCCTGGTAGTTCTTTTCCATGACTGACACTCCGTTGTCGGGCGTCCCGACCAGTTGAAAGACGTTTGGGTTCACGCACGCTTCCGCTATGCGTCGGGCGTCGGCATCCGTGCTGGCGCCCGCACGACACCAACAGGGTCACTTCTACACCGAAGAGGTCGGTGAAAGGTCAGTGACGTAAGCGCTATTTAGTTGGGCTCCAAGTGACCGGCTTACACCGGCTTAGGCGCGCGCGGCCCGGATGAAAACCGGTGCTGTATGGGTGCTGCGCATGGAAATCTTCACCCCGGCTTGGCCAGTTCAGACTATTCTCAGGGTACCTCTACCGGTGGATTCCCAGCCGGTGCCGGAGCGCTCAATGCAGTCGAATCTGCCGATCCTGATCGTGGAGGACAGCCCCGAGGACTTCGAGGCGGCCGTCCGCGCCTTCAGCAAGGCGAAGGTGCCCAACCCCATCTACCGGTTCTCCTACGGCGAGGACGCGTTTGACTTCCTCAAGCAGCGTGGCCGGTACTTCAAGCACGGGGCGGAGGCGAGGCCGGGGCTGCTGATCCTGGACCTGAACCTGCCGGGGACCGACGGGCTGCGGATGCTGCAGGAGATCCGGGCCGACCCGGTGCTCAAGGCGATCCCGGTGATCATCTTCTCGACCAGCTCGAGCGCCCGGGAGATCGAGGCGTGCTACCTGGCGGGGGCCAACAGCTACATCGTGAAGCCCTCGAGCCCCGACGAGCTGTTCGACGTGATCCGCCGGCTGAAGGAGTACTGGCTGGAGGTGGTGACGCTGCCCAGCAAGCCCGACTCGCTGGAGGTGGTGGTCCCGAAGACCTCGACGCAGACGCCCGGCCAGCCCACGAGCTGAGCAGCGCCGAGTTGTGCGGTTGACTTGCGCGCTGGAGCGCTCGTGAAAGCGCTTCCAAAGGCCTGAAAACACAGCCTCAGACGCGCACGCCTGAAGGTTGCCTGAATCTAAGTCTGGCACCCCCCGGGTGTTTCACGGTTCTTTCGACACAGACTTACTCCACCTGCCCATTGTGTCGGGGCAGGCGGGAGTCCGGCACAACTCAGGTTTTCTCTCCATGACGCCGGGCATGCACCGTCGCAGGTAGTTGGCCGTTCTGCACCAGCGGCCCCCCACGCGGCCGGGTGAAAGGCACGCAAAAGGACAAGGAAGGCGTATGGAGACCAACAAGCCGACTGAACACGCGGGGACCTCGCAGTCCCGTTCCCGGGCCGGCCGCAACCCCGCCGACAACCTCACTCAAGAGGATCGGGTTCGGGGCGGGCAGCGCTCCGCCAGCACGCAGGTTCGAGGCCCGAAGGGGCAGTTCGCCGGGAGCATCCGGCGGATGGGGGGCGATGCTCGCGCCCACGGCAATAACGGGAACGGCAGCTCCGAGCATAGCGCGAATCAGCCTCAGCATCAGTCCTCGTGACCTCGTGGAGTCACTTGGGGCAGCTGGACTTGCGCCCGAGTGACGCCCCATGAGGTTTGTTTCACAACCCCCTCACCAACCCCTCACTCATTGAGATGAAACTCAGGGCCCGAGAACGAGGTTCTCATGTTGTTCAGGGCCCCCGACTCGTCGTCAGCCCGTCCGCACACCTCCAAGGAGATGCACATGCAGCATGATGACCGTTCCAGCCGCTCGAACTACGACTCCGATCGGCACGACCAGGGGCAGCACCGTTCGTGGCAGGGCTCGGGTCAGGGTCAGGGTACGTACTCCTCGTCCTCGCAGTTCAACGATCCCAGCTATTCGTCTTCGCAGGGTGAAGGGCGCCGTCACCAGGACTCGTTCTCCGGCCAGTCTTATGGGCAGGGTGGCGGGCAGTCCGGCAGCGGCCAGTCCTTCGGCTCCGGTTACGGCTCGATGAGCGGCGGCGGCTACGGCGGCCAGGGCAGCATGGGCGGCTCGGGCTTCTCCGGCTACGGCGGCAGCGGCTACGGGCAGGGCTCTTCCGGTTACGGCAGCAGCGGCTACGGCCAGGGATACGGCAGCGGCTCGATGGGCGGCGGCTACGGCCAGGGCTTTGGCGGCTCACAGCAGTACGCCTCGCAGCAGGGCTTCGGCGGCCACAACTACGGGTCGCAGGGCTTCGGCAGCGGCTCGCAGGGCTACGGCAGCCAGGGCTACGGCTCTCAGGGCTACGGCAGCTCCGGCGGCAGCTGGGGCGGGTCCCAGGGCTTTGGCGGCCAGGGCTCCAGCGGCTACCAGAGCCCCGGGTACGGCACGAGCTCGGGCGGTTACGGCGGGCTGCAGTCCTACGGGTCGGGCGGCCAGTACGGCGGCCAGTACGGCGGCGGCTATGGCGGTGGGCAGTCGCCGTGGTCGAGCCAGTACGGCAGCTACGGGCAGTCCGGCTCCTTCGGGCGCGGGTCTGACTACGGCTCCTATGGCGGCGGCTCTGGCTCGGGCTACGGCCAGGGCATGGGCTCGGGCACCAGCGGCTGGCAGGGCATGGGCTCAACCAGCTACGGCGGCTCGGGCGGGTACGGCGGCAGCAGCGGCTACGGGAGCGGCGGCTACGGGGGCATGGGCTCCAGCGGCTACGGCTCGCAGTACGGCTCGGGGTCCGGCATGGGCGCGGGCGGCTCCAGCGGCGGCTCGTACGGCGGTTACAACCCCTCGGCGTTCGGCAGCAGCTCGTGGTACGGCGGCCAGGGCGCGGCGACCGGTTACGGCTCGTCGACCTTCGCCGGGCGCCAGAGCGACATGCGTTCCCGGCGCGGCCCCAAGGGCTACCAGCGCTCCGATGACCGCCTCCGCGAGGAGGTGATCGACAAGCTGCTGCAGCAGAGCGATATCGACCTTGACCAGATCGAGGTGCAGGTGAACCAGGGCGACGTGACCCTCTCGGGCAACGTCGACAACCGGCGCGTGAAGCACCAGATCGAGGACATCGTCGACAGTGTGTGGGGCGTCAAGGAGATCACCAACAACCTCAAGGTGTCCGGTGGGCTGTTCAGCGGCATGTTCGGCGGGGGCGACAAGGATCGCGACCGCTCAACCTCGCGGACCGGCAGCACTGCCGGCAGCTACAGCAGCGATGATGACAGCAGCCGCTCGCGCACGGGCGGGGGCACTTCGGGCAGCACGACCGGCGGAAGCACGGGATCGAGCTTCTCGGGGGGTTCCACCAGTGGCGGCAGCTCTTCCAAGTCCCGATGATTCAGAAGTGCAGATGACTGACAGACTTAGCTAGCTCCTTCTTCTCGGTTGCCCCTCCCTTCGCGGGGCGGGGCAGCCTTTCCGGTCCGGTCCCACTTGCCAAGCCCGCGGAGTACCCGACAATGCCCAGCGTGAATCAGAACCAGCCGGCGACGTCTACCCCAGGACGCGCGCAGAACCGTTTGGCGGAGCAGAAGCCCGCCCCCACTGCTTCCCCCTCGGGCCTCGGGCGTGCGACCGTTCCTCCTCCCAGCCAGCAGCCGGAGAACTCCGGCGATTCCACAAAGGCAACCACCATGCGAACGCTCGTGATCGAAGACAACCCGAAGATGGCCGCGGCTATCGCCCAGGGTCTCAAGGAGCAGGGCTACGCGGTCGACACGTTCCACACCGGGTTCGAAGGCGAGGAGGCCGCGGCCCTGTCGCCCTACGACGTGGTGGTTCTGGACCTGATGCTCCCCGACCGGGACGGCATGGACGTGTGCCGTGCCCTCCGCCGGCGGGGCGTGAAGACGCCGATCCTGATCCTGTCGGCGATCAGCGCCACCAGCGACAAGGTCGCGGGGCTCAACGCGGGCGCCGACGACTTCCTGGCCAAGCCCTTCGAGTTCGACGAGCTGATCGCGCGGGTGCGGGCGCTGCTGCGTCGCGGGCAGGCGACGGAGGCGGCGGTGCTGCGCGTGGGCGACGTCGAGCTCGACCTCGCGAAGCGGAACGTGAAGCGGGCCGGGCAGGTGATCCAGCTGACGAGCAAGGAGTTCGCGCTGCTGGAGTACTTCATGCGGAACGCGGACCGCGTGCTGACCCGCACACAGATCGGCGAGCACGTGTGGGACATGAACTTCGACACGTCCTCCAACGTCATCGACGTGTACGTGTCGATGCTCCGCCGCAAGATCGACAAGGAGTTTGACTCCCCGTTGATCCATACGATCATCGGCACGGGCTACATGTTCAGCGCCCACCGTCCCTGAGCGGGGGTGAGCACAGGCCTGTGAACGAGGGGACCTGAGTTGCCACCGCTGGTTCGCACGCTCCGTTTCCGCCTCGCCCTCGCGTTCTTCATCTGGACGGGGCTCTTCCAGCTTGGGCTCGTCATCGCCCTCCCGCTCGCGCGGGAGGTTTTCGTGCGCCGGGAGGTCGAGCAGCGGCTCGAGGACGCCGTGCCGCGGATCGTGCAGTCGCTGCGGGATGGCGGGCTGGGGGACCTGCAGACGCGCCTGCAGTCCTCCGAGCTGGACCGGGCGGGGCTGACGATCGAGGTGCGCAACGCGCAGAACGTGGCGATCGGCACCACGGCCCGCGAGGGGTTCTTCGGCGCCGAAGCCGCGAACGACTCGATCATCAAGGCCACGAACCCGGAGACAGGCGAGCAGGAGAGGTACCAGGTCGCTGTGACCACCGCGGACGTGGACGGGCAGCCGGTCAAGATCTACGCGGCCCTGTCGCTGGCAGCGTTTGACCGGATGCACAGCTCGCTCATCACGATGCTCGCGGCGGGGCTCGTCGTCGGGCTTATCGGTTCGGGCGTCGGCGGGTGGATGGTCTCGGGCGTGGTGGTGAAGCGGATCGACCGCGTAGCCAGGGCCGTGCGGGAGGTGTCGCCGACGCGACTGGACGAGCGGGTGGAGATACCCGCGGGCGAGGACGAGATCGGGCAGATGACCCGCGACCTGAACAAGATGCTGGAGCGGATGGCAGTTGCTTTCCGCAGCCAGGAGCGGTTCATGTCGGAAGTGAGCCACGAGCTCAAGACGCCGCTGTCAGCGCTGCTGACCGAGGCCCAGGTGCTCAAGCAGATGCGGGCGGCGCCGCGGTACAGCGTGCCGGGGATCGATCCCAAGCAGCTGGCGGAGACGCGTCGGGCGCTGGAGCCCTACGAGCGGTTCGTGCTGAGCGTTGAGGAAGAAATGCGGTGGCTGGGGAAGCTCGTGGAGAGCTTCCTGATGCTCGCGCGCTTCGGGCACGGCAAGCAGTTCGTGGCGGAAGCGGTTGTGCCGATGAACGACGTGGTGCTCGACGCGGTGGAGCACTCGACGCTGTACGCCCGCCAGCACGGCGTGAAGCTGGCGTTGACGCTGTACGACGCGGCGGAGAACGAGCCCGAGGCGCTGATCCGGGGCGATGCGGAGCTGCTGCGGGTCGTGGCCGACAACCTCATCCGCAACGCCGTGCAGTTCTCGAAGAAGGGCGATTCGGTGTTCATCCGGCTGGGGTACGAGCCGCCGCAGACAGGTGTGGAACACGGGATGCTGGTGTTCACGGTGAAGGACCAGGGGCCGGGCGTGCCCGCGGAGTACGCGGAGCGGATCTTCGATCGGTTCCAGCAGGCCCCCAGCAAGGCGGCGACGCGCCGCGGCAGCGGCCTGGGCCTCACGATTTCCAAGAGCATCGTGGACCTGCACGGGGGCACCATCGACCTGCGGAACGACCCCGAGGGCGGCTGCACCTTCCGCGTGCGGTTGCCGCTGCCGCCGCTTCAGCCGGCCGTCTCGGCTGCGATCGAGCGTGCCCCCGAGCCAGTGCACGCCTGACCCGGCTGATTCACCCGGCATTGAGAGGTCCTTAAGCCCCTCCCGCGAGACTTGGGCCCGTTCTCTCCCCAGTTCTCGGACCGGAGGCCTCATGTACAGCCAGCCCTTTGACGCTCTTGCACACACCGGCTACGGCCTCGCTCGCGAGCTGCCGGGCCCGCGCCCGGCGACTCCTGTCGTTCTGTGGGTCGCGGACCTGGAAGTCGCCCGCAAGTTCTACTTCGACCTGCTCGGCTTCGTTCCCGCGGAGGGGTACGGGTATACGGACAACCGCCTCGTCCTGGTGTCGCCGCTGCTGGCGCACGGGTACCGCTCGATCGTGCTCACGCGCGACCAGCGGGGGGCGACCTCCCATGGGCTGCTGCTGGAGCTTGAGAGCAGCTCGGAGCTGCTGGACCGCTACATGCTCGCCCGCCTGCTGGGTGCGGCGACCACCCCACTTCTTACCCGCGGGCGCAGCCTGACCGTGGGCATCAAGGACCCCGACGGGAATGACCTTGAGCTGTGCGCCCGCGCATCGGCACGGGAGCAGACGCCGGTGGCGACACGCTGGGGGCGGGTTACTGGCGGCGAGGGCTCGTCGCCGACGCGCCACGGGCGCGGGCGGGGCGGCGGGAGCGTGCAGGAGGAGGCTGCCGGCGAGCGGTCGCTCGACTGGTTCGACGCGTTCTGCGAAGCAGATAACGCGCCAGCACGGGCGCCCCGCACGGGGCGCTGACGCAGGAAACGGCGGCGGCCCGTACACTCCGGGCGCGCTCGCGCCGGCATGCCGTGGACGAACCTCGATATCTCGTTCTTTCTCGAAGTCGCGGAGTGGCTCATCCGCGGCTGGATGTTCTACGTGGTGATCTCGCGCCCGCAGCGGCCGGTGGTGGCGCTGGCGTGGCTGGCGGTGAGCCTCACACTGCCGTGGCTGGGGCTGCTGCTGTACTTCCTGATCGGGGAGCGGCGGCTGGGGCGGAAGCGGGCCCGAAAGTACGTGCAGTCGGTGCACCTCGAGCAGATGGCCAAACACCCGGGCGTGAACCGGGCGTTTGTCGCCAAACCGCAGATCGACGAGCACCAGCGGCGGCTGGTGAACGTCGCGGAGTCTCTGGTTGGCATGCCGATCCTGGGCGGGAACCAGGTCGATCTGATGCCGCACACGGCCAAGTTCGTCGATCGCCTGATCGAGGAGATCGACGGGGCGAAGACGAGCGTGCACCTGCTGTACTTCATCTTCGAGGATGACGACGTGGGGCGGCGGGTGGGGGCGGCGCTGGCGCGGGCGGCGCAGCGGGGGGTGAAGTGCCGCGTGCTGGCGGACGCGGCGGGGTCGTTCTTCTTCTTCAGCGATCTGGCGGACCGGCTGGAGGAGCAGGGCGTAGAGGTGCGGGCGAACCTGCCGGTGCGGAACCTGCGGCGGCTGCTCTCGCGCCTGGATCTGCGGAACCACCGCAAGCTGGCGATCATCGACGGGCTGGTGGCGTACACCGGCTCGCACAACATCGTGCGGGCCAGCATCGGCACGCGCCGGGGCGGCACGTGGCAGGACCTGACGGCGCGGATCGTGGGGCCGACGGTCAACCAGCTGCAGGCGGTATTCCTGGACGACTGGTGCTTCGAGACGGAGGAGTCGATCAAGCCCGAGGGGCTCTTCCCGCCGCCGCACACGCCCGACCGCACGCCGATCCAGGTCGTGCCCACGGGCCCGAGCGGCGGGCTCAACGCGATCATGCGGGACGTGATCATCGAGGCGCTGCACTCGGCGCACACGCGGGTAATCATCACGACGCCGTACTTCGTGCCCGACGAGGCGCTGGTGACGGCGCTGCGGCTGGCGGCGGCGCGGGGGGTGCAGGTGGACGTGGTGATGCCGCACGCGAGCGACAACGTGCTCGCGGACGCCGCGGCGCGGAGCTACTTCGCGCAGCTGCTGGACGCGAAAGTCAACATGTACTTGAACCGCGCGGGCATGCTGCACGCCAAGACGATGACGGTGGACGACGGGTTCTCGATGATCGGCTCGGCGAACTTCGACATCCGCTCGTTCTTCCTGAACTTTGAGCTCAACCTGCTGCTGTACGAGCAGGAGGCCACGGCGAAGCTGCGGTTCGTGCAGAGCCAGTACATCATGGACTCGGAGAAGGTGACGGCGGAGGGGTGGAAGCGGCGGCCGACGTGGCGGAAGCTGACGCAGAACGCGGCCATGCTGCTGAGCCCGCTGCTGTGACGGGGGACGCTGCGAATACGAGTGCGGGCGCGGCGGGCGGCGAGAACGCGGCACGGTGGACGAGCGACCGTGCGCGCCGGTACTTCGCGGAGCGTGCGGACCAGTACGACGCGAAGTCGCGGCGCGGGCTGTGGGCGCACCTGCGGTCCATCGAGACGCCGGTGGTGATGCAGATGGCCGCGGTGAGGCCGGGCGAACGGGTGCTGGACGCGGGGTGCGGGGCGGGGCACTACACCGAGGCGCTGGTGGCGGCGGGGGCGCGGGTGACGGCGCTGGATGCACTGCGGCCGATGTTGGAGCGGGTGCGGGAACGGCTCAGGGTGGAGGGCGTGCACGGCGACCTGGCGACGGTGCGGCTGGAGCCGGTGTACGACAAGGTGGTGTGCGCGGGGGTGCTGGAGTTTGTGCCCGATCGAGAGAGGGCGCTGGCGAACCTGGCGCGGGGGCTGCGGGTGGAGGGGCCACGGGAGATCACGCTGCTAATCCTGGCGCGGTGCGTGACCGGGTACGGCTACTGGCTGCTGCGGCGGTGCAACGGGTTCAGCGTGCCGATGTACACGCGGCGCGGCCTAGAGCGCCTGGCGGGGGAGGCGGGGTTGCGCGTGGTGGAGCTGCGGCGGGCGGGGTTCAACTGGGTGGCGCGGCTGACGCCGATCTCGTAGAGGCTCAGGGCTTGAGGGTCTTGAGCTTGGCTTCCGCGGCGTCGAGCTCGGCGTTGAGCTTGGTGAGCTTGGTGGCGTTCGCGCTGATCTCGAGGTACGCGCCGGTGATGGCTCCGTCGGCGTCCTTCTTGCCCTCGAGCTCCTTGATCTTGGCGCGGAGGCGGGCGTTGTCGGCCTCGATGTCCTTGCGCTGCTGGCGGAGCTTCTCGATGTGGGCGCGGAGCTCGTCGGAGGAGTCGGGGAGTGTGTAGTCGGTGGGTGTGCGCGCGGGGCGGTCGGTGCGCATGCGCTCGGGGGCGGTGGTCTTCCGGGGCTTGTCCTTCTCGGGCGCGGCGTCGGGCTTCTGGGTGTCCTGCGCCTCGGCCTCCGCCCGGGCGCGCATGGCCTTGTCGGCCTCGATGATCTGGGCGAGCTTCTCTTCGGTGAGCGGGTCCTCGCCGCCGGGGAAGCCCTGCCAGCGGACGATGCCGTCGCTGCTGATCACGAGCACGTGGGGGATGCCGCCGATGCCGATGGCCTTGGACATCGTCTGCTTGGTGTCGATGGCCATGGCGTAGGTGATCTGCTGGGCGCGCATGAAGTTCTCGACCTCGCGCGGGGCCTCGTTGCTGATGCCGATGACGACGAGGTCGTCCTTGTACTTCTCCTGCCAGGCCTTGAGCTCGGGGATGACGCGCCGGCAGGGGCCGCACCAGGTGGCCCAGAAGTCGATGAGGACGACCCTATTCTCGCGGTCGGGCTCCTTGTTCAGCCACTTCTCAACCTTGAAGGCCGGGGGCTTCTTGTTGCGGAAGTCCTTCTGGGCGTTGAGGTCCTTGACGGGGGTCGCGGGCCACTTCACTTCTTTCGCGGGCGCCTTGGCGGGCTGCTTGGTTTCCGGCTGGCGCTGGTCGCGCGGCTTGTTGAAGCGATCGACCTGGGCCGTGCTCGTGGAGGCGAGCACGAGTGAGACGGCCAATGACGCGCCGAGCTTGTGCATGAGGGGGGACATCCGGACCTCCAGGCCATCGGCTGAGCCGAGGGCGGTTTGCAGTCTACCAGCTACTTCCAGCGGGTCACGTGCCAGTTCTTCTTGCCGCGGCGGAGGGCGATGATGGAGCCGTGGAGCAGGTCGGCGGTTCTGGCGCGGTCCTCGGGGCCGACCTTGCGGCCGTTGAGGGCGACGGAGCCGCCGGCGAGGAACTCCTTGGCTTCGCGCTTGCTCGCGGCGAGGCCGGTGGTGACGAGCAGGTCGAGGATGGGCACGCCGTCGCCCTCGAGCTGCGTGCGCGGCTGGTCGCTGCTGGGGACGCTGGCGAGGGCCTCGAGCAGGGTCTTCTCGGGGAGGCCGGCGATCTCGCCGGAGAAGAGGGCCTTGGCCGCGGCCTCGGCGTGGTCGAGCTCGGTCTTGCCGTGGAGCATCTCGGTGACGCTGCGGGCGAGGGCGCGCTGGGCCTCGCGGGCGCCGGGGTTGCTCTTTTGGAGGAGCATGAGCTCTTCGATGCGCTCGCGCGGGAGGAAGGTGAAGGTTTTGAGGAAGCGCTCGACGTCGGCGTCGTCGGCGTTGAGCCAGAACTGGTAGAAGGCGTAGGGGCTGGTGCGGTCGGCGGTCATCCAAACGGCGCCGGACTCGGTCTTGCCGAACTTGGTGCCGTCGGCCTTGGTGATGAGGGGGGTGGTGAGGCCGTGGACGTCGGGGGCGGGGCCTGTTGAGCCGCTGGCGGCGTGGACCTTGCGGATGAGGTCGGTGCCGGCGGTGATGTTGCCCCACTGGTCACTGCCGCCCAGCTGCATAGTGACGCCGTGCTTCTGGTGCAGGTGCAGGAAGTCGTAGGCCTGGAGGACCATGTAGGAGAACTCGGTGTAGCTGATGCCCTGGTCGCGGTTGCTGAGGCGCTCGCGGACCGACTCCTTTTGGATCATGGCGTTGACGCTGAAGTACTTGCCGATGTCGCGGAGCGCCTCGAGGTAGCTGATAGCGCAGAGCCAGTCGGCGTTGTTGACCATGATGCCGGCGCGGGGGCCGCTGAAGTCGATGATCTTCTCGAAGATCCGTTTCTGGCTGGCGACGTTGGCCTCGACCTTCTCGCGGGTGAGGAGCTGGCGCTCGGCGGTTTTGCCCGAGGGGTCGCCGATGAGGCCGGTGCCGCCGCCGCCAACCACGACCGGGATGTGGCCGGCGCGCTGGAAGTGGGCCAGGAGCATCATGGGGACCATGTTGCCGATGGTGAAGGAGTCGGAAGTGGGGTCGAACCCGGCGTAGCCGCGCCGGGTGGCAGAGGCGAGGTGGGCGCGGAGCTCGGGCTCGCCGGTGGTCTGGGCTATGAGGCCGCGCCATTGAAGCTCGGAGACGAAGTCGGTCGTCGGAGAGGTCATGGGGCAACCGTAGGGGGGAAGGCTCGCCCGCTAGAGTACGGGCGTGAAGCCCCCTGCCCCGACACGTGTACTGACGTGGCCTCGCGTGCACCGCGCGATCAGCCTGCTGCTGACGGTGGTGTGGGTGGGCGCGGGTGCGACGAAGCTGGTGGGGCTATCTTCGTTCGAGGGCGTGCTCAGCGCGCACGGCGTGCTACCGGACCGCGTGATCGACCTCGCGTGGGTGGTGCCTGCGGTGGAGGTCGTGCTCGGGGGCGTGCTGTTCGTGACCGCGGCGGCCCCGGTGCGGCGGGGGCTGCTCATCGCGGCGGCGTGCGTGTCGGCGCTGCTGCTGCTCGCGTTCGCGGTGTACGTCTCGCGCGTGGACGCGGGGGTGTTCGAGGCGGCGGGGTGCGGGTGTGGCGGGATCTGGGGGCTGGGTGAGGTGAGGCCTTCGCGGGGGGCCGTGATTGGTGTGGATGTGGTGCTGGCGGCGCTGTCGTTGGCGCTCCTCGCGGTGCCGAAGCCGGGCAAAAACGGAAAGCCCCACGCGTAGCGTGGGGCTCTCGAAGTCAGTCGAGCGAGATCCGCTTAGCGGATGTCGGCGGGGTTGAAGTTCCAGTCCGGGTTGGTGGCGTGGTTGCTCCACTTGGTCATGTCGCGGAGTTCAGCCAGGTTCTGGTACTTGACGCTGCCGTCCATCTGGGCGGTGACAGCCTTGCCGTTGCAGCGCATGTCGAGCATGCCCCAGGTGCTGGGCGGCTGCCGCTTGTCGAAGGTGTTGCTGGTGCTCCAGGCGTTCGCCAGCGTGAAGGCCGCGCCGAGAGCAGCGCTGCGCTGATAGGGCGAAGCCTTCGGCGGGAGGACGATCCAGTAGCCCGGGCGGATGACGTGGGTCGCACTGGTCGGGTTCGGGAGGTCCTGGCCCCAGCCCCAGAGGGCGCCGCCACCCATGACGTCGGCGCCGCGGGCGGACGCGAGGTGGATGAGCGATGCGGGGTTGCGGACGTCAGCCGTGCGCTGAACGTAGAAGTTGCCGCCGGAAGCGCGGGGATTGCCGGCAGGGGTGGGGTTGCCGTAGTTGTCCATGTAGGGGGCGCCGCGCCCGGGCCCCTGGCCACGGAACGCGCCGAACTGGTAGGCGCCGCCGACGTAAACGCCGTTCACGCCCAGTGAGGGGTGGTACGCGTAGGCGTTGAGGATGTCGGTGCTGTTGTTGTGCCAGCGGAACGGGCCAGAGTCGGTGCCCTCGTCAAGACGCTTGTCGAAGTCCTGGCGGGTGGCCTTGTCGAGCTGCACCTGCTGCATCGACCAGTTGCTGGCGTGCCAGTAGTAGGGCGTCCAGACCTTGAGGCAGGAGCCGTCCATCATCTTGCCCTTGGTGAGGGGGTCGGATGCGAACAGCGTGTACTCGTTGACGCCGTGGTTCCAGGCCCAGTGGGCGCCGGCGGGCATGATCTTGTCGCGGGACTCCGAGGAGTAGGACGCGAAGGCCAGCGTCATCTGGTGGGCGAGCGAGCCTTCCTGGGCCATGCGGCCCGAGCACTTGGCCTTGCTGAGGGCGGGGAGCAGGATGCCGATGAGGAGCGCGATGATGGCGATCACCACCAGCAGCTCGATGAGGGTAAAGGCACGACGCACCCGCGGGAGATTCAACATAATTCTGCGCTCCATGAGCTACAAGGCCCCGGACCCGGGGCTGTCCCGACCACGATCTAACGCTCAACGACCCACAACGACCGACCCAGAACGAGTCCCGCTCAGAATGACTCTACCTGCCTCCCACCCCTCGTGCAACCGGGTTTCGGCCCGGGGGCGTCACTCACATCGGAAATTCGTCGGATACCGGACCTGATTCCCGTACGCAAGGGGTTCGGGTCCGGTTTCAACGAGGGGTGAGGGCCCAATCGGGCCCCGTGGCCTGATCGGCCCAGAGGCGCATGTCGTTCAGGTCATCCCAGCTTGCGACCCCGACATGCGCATCCAGATGCGCGGCCACGGCCTTCCCGCCATACCTCAATGCGGCAAATCCGGAGTTGAGCCCCGGGGTTTGTGAGTTGGCGTCGTAGGCGGCCGCCCAGACGCGGGGCTGGTGGGCGGCAAAGCGGGGCGGCTCGAGGCGGAAGAACCCCTGCGGGTTGCTCAGAAAGGGGACGTGGGGGTGGGACTCGGAGCGGGCGGAGGCGAAGACAAGGAGGCTGGAGGGGCGGCGTGCGTCGTCGATCCGCTCGAGGTAGGGCTTGCCGTAGACGCGGTTGAAGATGGGGTCGAAGGCGCTGTGGCGGTCGCTGCCGCCGATGAAGGCGATGTTCATCCCCATCGAGGGGAAGAGGCTGACGACGTAGTCAAAGCCGACGCCGAAGCTGCTGTAGGAGGGCTCGCCATCGCGGAGGGCGGCGAGGACCTTGTCGTCGTCGTAGAGGCCGCGGAAGTCGTAGTTGAGGTAGGGGGCGAGGCGCCACGGGTAGCGCTGGGCCTCTTCATCGAGGAGGCGCTGGCCGCGGTCACCGATGACGGGCATGGGGCCATTCACCATGGCGCGGCTGGCGTATCCCGGGAGGACCTGGCCACGGGCAGCGTCGGTGTAGAGGTAGAAGGCCGTCATGAGCTGACGGGCGCCGGACATCTCGCGGGTCTGGCGGGCGGTGGTGCGGGCCTTGCCCAGGGCGGGGATGAGGATGCCGATGAGCAGGGCGATGATGGCGATGACGACGAGGAGCTCGATGAGGGTGAAGGCCCAGGGGCGGAGGGGGCAGCGTCGCGCGGGGCGGTTGGCGGGAATGGAAGGGGCTTGGGGGTGCATCCGTGGGCTGGGGCGCGGCGGAAGTTGAGTGCCAGGGCGGCGGGAACTGCAGTTGTGGTGTTCTAGTATAGATTCCCGCTGGACAGGAATCATTCCTGTCGCACAGTTGACGGTGGGCGAGAGTTGAAAGGCGATGCGATGATCCGTTGGAACTTCCCTGCGGTGGTCGGTGCGGTCGGGCTGGTGGCGGGCGCGGCCCATGGTCAGAGTGCCTCAGGGACGGTTTCGTCGCCGGCGCTGGACCGGTGGATGTACCCGTTCAACTCCTCGCCGGGCGTGGAGGCGAACGCACCGGTGTACGCGGCCTTGCAGAGCCCCGGTTTCGATGATCGCGATGCGCAGTTCCTGGTTGGGTTCGACACGGGGGCGATCGCGCCCGCGGGTGTGGGCGAGCGGCGGTACCGGGTGTATGCGCTGCGGCTGCGGGTGGTGGTGAGCAACGACATGCGGTTCGCGTACGACCCGACGCCGGATCATGTGTCGTCGTCGTATGGGACGACGGACCCGGACTACATCCCGGATGCGGATACCGGGAAGCCGGTCGAGGTGTTTGCGGTGGGGTTCCGCAACGGGCAGTCGGCGGGGACGTACGGGGAGTCGAGCGCGTTCAGCACGACGCCGACCCTCCCGCCGCAGCAGTCGATCCGGAGCGCGTTCGCGGCGACGGTATCGGCCGACGGGACCGCCACCGATGTGTCGAACCAGGTGAAGGAGAAGCGGAACGCTCAGGGGCTGGCGGTGGGCGTGAACCCGGCGCTGACGCCGGGGCAGCTGGTGCCGCAGGGGACGGAGCTGTTCTTTGATGTTGACCTGTCGACGCCGGAAGTGCAGAACTATGTGTCGCGCGCGCTGAACGAGGGGCGGCTGCTGCTGATGGTGACGTCGCTGCACCCGGCGAGCGGCGGGCCGGGCGGGGGCGGGGGCGTGGTGTACCCGAGCTTCTACACAAAGGAGAACGCGGTGGCGCCGGTGCTGGGGTACACGGCGTCGCTGGAGGCGAGCGTCGAGTGGTACCCGTACGTGGACTTCAACCTCGACGGGGACATCGGGACCGACCAGGACATTGAGGCGTTCTTCCGGGCCCTTGGTGGGTTCGGGGGGAACTCGGACTTCAACATGGATGGTGACTACGGGACGGACCAGGACATCGAGTGCTTCTTCGCGGCGCTGGGTGGGGCGAGTTGTCCGTTCTGAGTGGGCGCGTATCGAGTCACCCCAATTGTGCAATCCGCTGCTAGAAGGCGCGGTTGACGACGGCGTCGGCCATGGCGCGGAGCATGGCTTTGGCGGGGCTTTCGGCGATGACGTCGAGGCGGGTGAGGGCTTCGCGGACGAAGCGCTCGGCGGTGGTGCGGGCGTAGGTGATGGAGCCGGTGGACTCGAGGGCGTTGAAGAGGTCGGCGCCGGCGTTGGAGCCGGGGGTGGCGGCGGCTTCGAGGAGGAGGAGGGTGCGGCCACGGGACTTGGCGTCGGCGTGCGCGAGGTGGTGGACGAAGGGCAGAGTCATCTTGCCCTTCTCGAGATCCTTGCCGACGGACTTGCCTACGACGGCTTCCTTGCCGGTCAAGTCGAGCAGGTCGTCCTGGATCTGGAAGGCGACGCCGAGCTTGCGGCCGAAGTCGGCGAGGGCGGAGCAGGCGTGGTCGGGGGCGCCGGACTGGGCGGCGCCGAGCTCGGCGCTGGTGGCGATCAGCTCGGCGGTCTTGCGGGCGACGACCTCGTAATAGGTGGGCTCGTCAAGGGAGTAGTCATCGCGGTGGTGGAGCTGAAGGAGCTCGCCGGCGCAGGTGACAACGGCGGCGCGGGCGACGGCGAGGGCGGCGCGGTTGGTGGGGAGAGTTGAACAAAGGTGGTAGGCGGAGGCGATGAGGTAGTCGCCGAGGATGACGGCGGCCTCGTTGCCGTAGAGGCGGTTGACGGTGTCGCCGCGGCGGCGGGTGTCGGCCTCGTCAAGGACGTCGTCATGCACGAGGGTGGCCATGTGGACCATCTCGCAGACGGCGGCGATAACGAGGTGCTCGCGGGTGATGAGCGAGCCGAGGGCGTCGGGCGGGGTGCGGGCGATGTGGGGATGGGCGGCGATGCCGGTGACGATGGTGAGCGTGGGGCGGAGCATCTTGCCGCGGTAGTGCTCGATGTGGCGGCAGAGCTTGGAGACGGGGGGCAGGTCGGAGCGGAGCTGCTGGTCGAAGACGCGGCGGATGCCGGCAAGGGCGTCGCCGATGGCGTCGGCGAGTGGCGCGAGCTGTTCAGGCAGGTCGAGGGCGGTCTTCACGCGGGAACGTTAGCGCGGGGGCTATTGGTATGACGGGGAGGACGGGCGGGCGCATCTGGTGGTGCTTCTCAAGGCTCGTGCTGCACCATCATGAAACCACCCGCTGCAACGACGAAGTCTCCGGCGAACTCCCCCACTGCTGCACCTAGAGTTGGCGGCACGGGAGTTTCACGCATGGGTCGGAGCGCACTGCTGCTGGTCAACCCGCACAAGCCGGCCGCCGCGACGGCGGCGGCGGAGGTGCGTGCGCTGATCCAGCAGTACGGGCGGCTGGTGGCGGAGCTGCCCGCGGACAACACGCCGCTGCCGCCGGCGGCGCTGGAGGCGGAGCTGATCGTGGTGTTCGGGGGCGACGGGACGCTGCTGTCGCAGGCGCGGCGTGCGGCGCTTCCGGGCACGTCGATGCTGGGCGTGAACATGGGGCGGCTGGGGTTCCTTGCGGAGTTCGACATGCCGGCGCTGCGGGAGCAGGCGGCGGGGATCTTCGGTGCAGGCGAGCTGCTGATCCAGGAGTTCAGCCTGATCCAGGTGCAGGTGTTTGGACCGCGGGGGGAGCGTCCAAGGTTTGAGGAAGTGGCGCTGAACGAGGCGGTGCTGACGGCGGGTCCGCCCTACCGGATGATCAACCTTGCGTTCAGCATCGACGGGCACACGGGGCCGACGATCAGCGGCGACGGGGTAATCATCTCGTCACCGCTGGGGTCCACGGCGTACAACCTCTCCGCGGGCGG
This sequence comes from Phycisphaerales bacterium, assembly GCA_035627955.1. Lineage (NCBI taxonomy): Bacteria > Pseudomonadati > Planctomycetota > Phycisphaerae > Phycisphaerales > Phycisphaerales bacterium. The sequence goes on along the minus strand of DASPKU010000008.1, from coordinate 56,178 downwards.
GCCGATCCTGTCGCCGACGGTGGACGCGTTCGCGATCACGCCGATCGCGGCGCACTCGCTGTCGGTGCGGCCGGTGGTGGTGCCGGGGCACAGCCGCATCGAAATCAAGGCGCTGAAGGCCAACCGGGAGTCGCCGGACCCCAATGTGGGCACGACGCTGGTGCTGGACGGGCAGGTGCAGGCGCCGGTGGGGACGGGTGACCGGATCCTGATCACGCGGCACGCGCGGAAGATCCGGTTCGTGCAGAACCCGCGTTCGGACTACTGGTCCCGGCTGATCGGGAAGATGAACTGGTCGGTGGCGCCGAAGTTCTCGTGAGGGTGCTGGCAGGAACGCAGGGCCGGTTACACTTGTTTCGTGGCGCGGGCCTTCACACTCGTTGAGCTTCTGGTGGTGATCGCGATCATCGCGGTGATGATCGGGATCCTGCTGCCCGCGCTGAGCAAGGCGCGGGACGCGGGACGCTCGGTGGTGTGCCTGTCGAACCAGCGGCAGATTTTCGCATGCTGCCGGATGTACGCGGACCAGAACCGTGGGATCGGCCCGGCGCTGGGCACGCCCTACGGGACGCTGCCGAACTGGGCGCTGGTGGTGCAGAGCTTCACTGGGATCGAGGGGGCGACCTCGAGCGCGCTGTACACGGAGCGGTCGGTGCTGGTGTGCCCAACGGTGAAGCAGAAGTACGGCGCGGGCATGCAGCGGACGTACGCCATGAACGGGACGGGGCACGCGGGGCAGCCGGGGGACCCGGACAACTTCGATGATGAGAACTGGGCGGTGGGCGTGGGCGGGCAGGTGCGGTTTGCGCATGTGGCGTACGACCGCGTGACTCGTCCGGCGGGGACGAGTCTGTGTGTGGACTCGGCGGCGGGGGCTGTAGCGACAGGTGCGCCGCCGCCGACACGCACGGCGAGCATCCTGGATTACCGGCAGAGCGATCACGTGCAGAACCGCGTGGGCTACTTCCACATGCGGCGGTTCAACGGCGCGATGTACGACGGGTCGGCGAAGAACTGGGAAGAGGTGCAGGGGGATTGGGTGACGCCGCTGCCGTGAGCGTCACGTGGCGAGCGGGAGGCGGAGGCGGAACTCGGCGCCGGGGCCGGCGCTCAGGAGTTTGAGATCGCCGCGGCATTCACGTGCGAGGGCGTGGGAGAGGGCGAGGCCCAGGCCAAGGCCGGGCGTGGAACCGTCGGCGTGCTTCTGGCCGCGGAAGAAGGGGCGGAAGATGCGGCGGTACTCGGCGGGGTCGATGCCGGGGCCGTGGTCGCGGACGGTGATGTGGAGGTCGCCGCGGGTTGAAGTGATGGCGAGGTGGACGCGCTTGTCGTCGGCGTCTGCGGCGTACTTGCAGGCGTTGTCAACGAGGTTGTAGACGATGCGCTCGACCTGCGCGGGTTCGCAGAGGACGGAGCCGGTGAGAGTTTCTGGCTTCTGGAGTGTGAGCGTCATACCGGCCTGCTCGCAGCGGGTGGTGAGCGGCGGGACGAGGCGGTCGATGAGTTCGGCGGCGGCGACGGCGGACTTGGCAACACCGTGTTTGGAGCGGCCGAGGCGGGCGTAGTCGAGGACGCTCTCGACGATGCGGGCGAGGCGCTGGGACTCGGAGTTGAGGGTGCGAACGTAGCTGCGGCGGGCTTCTTCGGTGGGGACCATGCCGTCGGCGAGCATCTGCGAGTAGAGGCAGAAGGTGGTGAGGGGCGTGCGGAGCTCGTGGGTAACGGCGGAGACGAACCGGCCGCGACGCTCGGCGAGCTCGAGCGAGGCGCGGAGCACGAGGGCGATAGCGATGACGGCGCCGAGCGCGGCGATCCAGGTGACGAGGAGCGTGCTGCGGACGGGGGTGACGCCGGCGACGGCGGTGACAACGGGCGCGGGGGCGAGGAGTTCCGCGGGGACGGAGGCGAGGGAGCGGCCGAGCAGGGCGAGGTCGTCGGGGCCGGGGACGCTGGCGAGGGGGCGGAGCGTGGCGCCGGGGAGGAGGTCCTGCACGCTGCTGAGGAGGGCGGCGCTGAGTGCGGGCCAGTCCACCCAGAAGCCCTGGGTGAACGTGGCGGTCGGCGCTTCGACGATGCGGGTGTAGACGAGCTCGCGGGGCTCGGCAAGGCCAACCCAGGCGGGGATGAACTCGCGCTGGACGACGCCGGCCTCGCCGGGGCCGAGGAGGACGGGGTCGGGCTGAGACTTGGAGAGCGAGGCGTAGGGGTACTCGCGGCGTGAGGCGTCGGAGGCTGCGCTGCGGGGGTCGTGCATTGGAGCGGCGCCGGAGAGCGCGGAGTCGCTGGTCTTGGTGGAGTCCTTCTCCGTGATGGGGGCCGGGGGAGCGCTCCGGCGGGCGGGGCGTGCTTCGTCTGCGGTCCGCTCGTTGCGGGCCTCGGGCTCGGCGGGTTGGACGGAGGCGGGTTGCGATGCCTCTGCCGGTGGAGTGGCGGGCTGGGGGGGCCTGGGCGGGCCCGCGGTTGGGGACTGCACGACCTGGGATGGGGGGCGATTGACCTGCTCGATGTTGCGGGAGCGGGTCTGATACTCGAGCGCGTTAGTCGCGATTTGCGCCTGCTGCTGGGCCATGTAGGCGCCCTGGGGTGGCCCGAGGCTCTGCTGTGGGGCGGGCTGCTCGAGTTTGTCGGCGAGGGCCGGCATGGCTTGTGCATCGCGCGCGGCCTTGTCCTGCGGCTGCGTGAGCAGTGTGGTGAGCTGAACGAGGGTCTGCTCCGCGGCGGCGAGGGAGTAGCCGCTCACGTACACGGATTCGGCCAGTGGGCGCAGGCGGCCGGTGGGGACCTGCGGGCTGGTGAGGTCGCCGTCGGGGCTGCGCTCGAAGTGCAGCTTGACGTAGGGATCGCTGGGCTGGAGCAGCGGCGAGGGGACGAGCACCTCGCCGGGCGCGACCTTGCTGAGGAAGCGCGTGTAGGCGGTGTCGGCTGGGTAGAAGGAGCGGTATTCGAAGTAGGGACGCGCGGCCTCGCGGGCGAGGATCGGCGCGATCATCGAATCCATCCGCCAGAGGGCGAGGCGGATGTTCTCCTGGTGCTTGGCCTCGGCGCGGGCGAGCTGCTCGGCCTTCTCCAAGCGCAGGGCGTGGAAGGTCATCCACCCCAGCGCGCCAAACACGGCGAGCACGCCCGCGAGGAACACCAGCGATGACCAGCGGTGGGAACGCACGCCTAGGACGCTCCTCCCCCACTGCTCGCGTCGGCGTTGGCGGCGCCGTCAGCGGCGAGCATGTAGCCCTTGGCCCGGACGGTGACGATGACCGCGGGGTCGGCGGGGTCGTCCTTGAGCAGCTCGCGGAGGCGGGCGATGGTCATGTCGACGGTGCGGGTGTGCATGCCGCGGGGATCGAGGCCCCAGACGCGGGAGAGCAGCTCGTCGCGGGCGATGGCGCGCCCGCGGTTGGCGACGAGGTACTGGGCGACCTCGGCTTCTTTCTGGGACATCTGGGCACGCTCGCCGCCGGGCAGGACGACCTCGCGGCGCTCAAGGTCGATGGTGCGCCCGGCGACGCAGACCTTCTTGACGCCGCTGGGGCGTTCGGGCGAGCGGCGGAGCACGGCCTCGACGCGGGCGAGGAGCTCGGTGGCGCTGAAGGGCTTGACGACGTAGTCGTCGGCGCCTTCCTTGAGGCCGCGGACGCGGTCCTGCTCTTCCCCCTTAGCGGTGAGGACGATGACGGGGAGCGAGGGCTTGGCCTTGCGGAGCTCGCGGAGGACGGTGATGCCGTCCATCTTGGGCATGAGCACGTCGAGGAGGACAAGGTCAATGTCGGTGGTGAGCGCGGCGTTGAGGCCGGCCTGGCCGTCGGGGGCTTCGGTGGGTGCGTAGCCGGAGAAGGTGAGGGCATCGACCAGCCCGCGCCGGATGGCGCTGTCGTCTTCGACAACCAGGATGCGGGCCAGGGGCATGATTCCACTCCGGAGTTCGGCAAAGCAGCACGGCCCGGTCGGGGGCCGTGGTGCGGGTGAGTCTATCGGTCCGGGGTCATGGTGCGGTTTGTTAGGGGGCCTTCACCAGGACGCGCTCCTTGCCGACCTGCAGGAGGACCTCGCCGCCGAGGGCGAGCACGCTCTGGCGGTTGTCGCGGGCGAGGTCGTTCATGAGGGCGAGGTACTCGTCGCTGCCGAACTCGATGGTGCGGTCGGGCTTCTGGGACTCGCTCTGGAGGACCTGCGAGTCGACCCATCGATTGTCGCGCTGGAAGAAGGTGCGGTCGGCGACGTTCTGGACGGTCGCGACTTCCTGAAGCTGCACGTTGCCGGCGGCGTCGGCGGCGTAGTAGCGGTAGTTGCCGGCTGGCGCGGGTTCGGCGGCCTGCTTGGTGACGTTGAGCTCCTGGTTGACGCTCGCGGCGCCGCTGCGGGCGGGCATGCGGTCGCGCATGGCATCGGCAGCGCGGGTGCTGAGGGCTGGCATGGCGGAGGGCGACATCGGCACGTTGGGCTCGGTCGCGAGGAACGAGGTGTACTCGGTGAGGATGCCGTACTTGGTGGAGAGGGCGACGATCTCGTCCACGATCTCCTTCATCGCGCCGGGGTTGGTGTTGCCCTCGGCGGAGGCGAGGCGCGCGGCCTCGATGAGGGCGCCGACCTTGCGGTTGGCCCAAATGCGCGGGACGTAGGAGTTCTTCGTGGTCGCCTTGGTGGTGTCGAGCTCGAAGTCGAAGTGCTGGGGCTTGCCGAGGTAGTTGCCCTCGAGGCGGAGGGTCACGGGCTTGTCGGTGAGGTACTGGCCGGCGAGCACGATCTGGTCTCCCTCGAAGAGGTCGGGGAGCTCGGCTGGGAAGAGCTCGCGGATCGCGCGGGTAGTGGGCTCGCCGTCGCGGGAGCGGACCGTGAGCTTTGGAGAGGCGAGGATCGGGCCGGCGAGGCGGCGGAAAACCTGCGAGACCTTGACCTCGACGTCCTCATCGGGCAGGACGTAGGTGGGCGCGCCGCGGGAGGCCTTGGACACGGCCGCGAGGAGGGGCGTGTTGACGTCGAAGCCGACACCGAAGCTGAAGATGCGACGCTCGGCCTTGTTGGCCTTGCTCACGGCATCGCGGATCTTGACCTCGCTGCGCTCGCCGACGGTGGGCAGGCCGTCGGTAAGGAAGATGACCATGGGGAGCGCGCCCGCGGCGGGCTCGGGGCGGAGGGCTTCGAGCAGTGCGTCGTTGATGTTGGTGCCGCCGTTGGCCTGGAGCGAGGCGAGGTAGGCCTTGGCGTCGGCGGTGGTCTTCTTGTCCTTGGCGACGGGCTTCTCGGCGAAGCTGGCGACGGAATCGCTGTAGTCGATGATGTTGAAGGATTCGCCGTCTTCGAGGCCGTCGACGATCTGGTTGGCGGCGGCGATGGCCTGCTTGAACTTGTCGCCCTTCATGGAGCCGGAGCGGTCGAGGACGAGCACGACCTCTCGCTTGACCTTGGGAGAATCGAAGCGCGAGTGCGGGGGCAGGCCGCCCAGGAGCATGAAGAAGCCGCCCTTGCCGTCGGCGATGGTGGCGTCGGGGTAGGCGAGCGTGGAGACGGAGAGGCCGTCGCCCTTCTGGAGGAGGTAGGAGAGACGGACCGCGCCCGGGGCGTCGGCGGCCTTCTGCGTGATGGTGACGGTGGCGTGGTTGTCGATGTGGCGCTTGATCGTGGTCTCGTGGCTGGGCGAGTAAATGCCGGTGATGGCGCGCTTGCTCCTGATGTCGGCGGTGATGGTCCAAGCGCCGCCGCCGGCGAGGGCCTCGCTTCGGGGGAGGGCGTAGTCGACGCGGTCGCCGTCGAGGGGCAGGACCTGCTCGTAGGTGAGGCTGAGCTTCTGGCTCTTGCCGGGGGCGATGGGGAAGGCGGAGGTGCGGATGAGGTTGTACCCGGCGAACTCGACGAGCGCGGGGTCCTTCATCGAGCGGACGATGGCGTCGTAGATGGAGCGGGCCTCGTCCCTGGGCAGCACGCGGGCGGTGGGCTCGGGGCCGACGCCGTCGTAGTTGAGCGAGCGGACGGTGACGCCCTCGGGAACGGGGAGGAGGATCACGGCTTCTTCCTGGCGGCCGCCGCGGTTGGTGAGGGTGAGCTCGAGCGTGCTGGCGGCGACCTGCTCGTCGATGGCGATGGCGACGTTGACGGCGGAGACTTCGACCGGGCGCGGCGGGAGGTGGTTGGGGCGGCGGCGGTGCGAGAGGTCCACCTGCGGCAGGACGAGCACGGGGCCGGTCACCGTGGTGGTGGTCGTTGTGGTCGTGGTGCTGGTGACCTGTGCGCGGGTGGCGGGGGCGGTGAGGCCCAGGCCGGTGGCCGCGATGATGAGCGCCGCGATGCATGCCTTCATGGGTGGGCTCCTGAGTGGCGTGAGGGCGGCGCTGGAATGCGGGCGCTCGCCGGGACACTCTCTTGTACGCGCGGCGGCGGGTTCCGTGCGTAACGGTGGTGTAACCGGGTGGGCGTGCCGGGGCGGCGAGGGCGGGCGTTAGACTTGGGCATGGAGTACGTGCTGGTGCCGGTGGTGGCGCTGGGGGCCTCGCTGCTGACGCTGTTCTCGGGCTTTGGGCTTGGGACGCTGCTGCTGCCGGCGTTCGCAGTGTTCTTTCCGACGCCGTGGGCGATCGCGATGACGGCGGTGGTGCACCTGCTGAACAACGTGTTCAAGCTGGGGCTGCTGGCGCGGGATGCGGATTGGCGGATGGTGCTGCGGTTCGGCGGGCCATCGGTGATTGGAGCGCTGCTTGGGGCGGTGCTGCTGGAGCGGGTGCAGGCGGTGCCGGCGGTGGCGGTGTACGAGGCCATCGGCGGACGCACGGCGACGGTGACGTGGGTGGGGCTGGTGATCGGGACGCTGGTGGCGGGGTTTGGTGTGCTGGAACTGCTGCCGATCGGGTCGCGGCTGGCGCTGCCGGCGCGGTGGATGCCGGTGGGTGGGGTGGTGAGCGGGTTCTTCGGCGGGTTGTCAGGGCATCAGGGGGCGCTGCGCTCGGCGTTCCTGGTGAACAGCGGGCTCTCGCCGGCGTCGTTGGTGGCCACGCGGGCGGTGATCGCGGTGATGGTGGATGTCACGCGGATCGGCGTGTACGCGGTGGCGTTCTCCGGACCAGAGCGGGCGGCGGTGATGGACAACTGGCGGCTGGTGGCGCTCGCAAGTGTGGGCGCGTTTGTGGGCGCGTACGTCGGATCGCTGCTGGTGCGGAAGGTCACTCTGCGGGCGTTGCAGGTGGTGGTTGGGGTAGCGCTGGTGCTGTTCGGCGGGGCGATGGCGGCGGGGCTGGTGTGAGCGGGCGCTCATAGGGGCGGCCGCATCCAGCTGGATTCATCTGACGCTCACCCGGGTCGGAGCACCCGGGTGCATTCATCAGGCGTCCGGCTGAGCCGCGTGGATTGGCGAGGCCGGCACCTGGAGCACCCGCGATGAAAGCTGTTGTTGTTCTGATGGTTGCCGCGGCCTTGCTGCCGCTGGGCGCCTGCCGCCATGACGACGAGGTCGGGCACACGAAGACGACGACCAAGTCGAGCGTTCAGACCCCCGAGGGCAAGAAGACCATCACCGAAACGCGGACGAAGGACACGACCATCGTCCCCAAGTGAATCGCCTACGTACACCCCACTGCTGCTGGAAGGACTCTGCCATGCGCACGCTGCTCACGCTGACCCTGCTTGCCCTCATCGCCGCGCCCGCGGTACTCATCGGTTGCGACCGCACCGAAAGCAAGAGCACCACGGTGAAGACGCGCACGACCGACACGCCCGACGGCGTCAAGACCACCACCGAGAAGGTGGAGCGGAAGGTGGAGACCGACCGCAACTGAGTTGCTCGTTGAACAGCTCTGCTCGAGAATGGCTCTGGGGGAATGAGATCAGGGGGCCGCGTGCTCGGACGCGGCTCCCGTGGCCTGCGGTCGAGCGGGTTGCACCGCCCGCTCGACCCAGTCGGCCATCCACTCTTTTTTGCCCGGGAGCAGGTAGAAGAGCACGTCGTGGTCGCCGCTGAGGTTGAGCCGCTCGGGGCCGCCGAGACGCTCGTACAGCATCTCGCCGGTGGCCTTGGGGACCCACGTGTCCTTGCTCGCGTGCACCTGCAGGATGGGCAGGTGCGCGATCATGGGGGCCGTGTGGTAGGGGTCGAGCCTCGACGACGCGAGGTAGAGGTCGTTGACCTGCGCGGCGACGGCCTTGTCGACGGGTTCCTCGCCGCAGATGATGCGGACGCCTCCGTCATGGAATGAACTCTCGCGGGTGATCTTGAGCAGGTCGCAGCCGCCGGCGATGAGGACGACGGCGCTGATGCGGCCGGGGTGGCGTGCTTCGATCCATGCGGCGCTGGTGGGCGTGGCCAAGGCGCCCGCGCTGAAGCCCATGAGCACAACGGGCTTGTTCTGGAGGTCGGGGCGCTGCGTGTCGATGTAGTCGAGGATCGACTCCACGGCGTAGGCGCAGCCCGCCATGCCCTGGTCGACCTCCCAGGCGATCTCCTTGGCGACCTTCGAGACGTCGGCATCGGTGCACACCTGGTAGCCGCCCTTGCGGAGCTTGCTCCAGCGCTTGAAGACCCGTTCCATCTCGGCGTACTTGGGGTGGTTCTTGGCGTTGCGCGAGGCCGCGGCCATCTTGGCGTTGTCGCGGGTGTCGAGGGCGTAGACCTCGGCCTGGAGGTCGCGGTGCCGGGCCTCGAGGGTGCGGATCTCCTCGTGCCACGCCTCGGGGATGGGGCTGCGGATGTAGGACTGGGGCTTGAGGTCGATGACGGCCCAGCCGCGCTCGCGGAACTCGTCGAGAACCTTGGGCTCGTACTCGTTGGCGCCGAGGGATTGCAGGTGGAGGATGACGCCGCGGACGGGATTAGCAGAGGGCTCGGGGATGTAGACGGGCAGGCCCTCGTCGAGGTGGAGGTGGGTGAGGTCGAGGGGTTCGATGCGGGGGTTGGCTTCCGGCTTGGGCGCGGGAAGTTTGACCCTCAGGGGCGGGGCGAGATTGGCGCGCAGTGCTTCGGACTTGGCCGCGTTCTCGAGGGTGCGCGAGCTGACGATGAAGCCGTTGGGCTGGAAGCCCATGAAGAGGTAGCCCCATTCGGCCCAGCCGACGAGGCCGCCGGCGCTGTCGGGGCGCTTGAAGATGCGGAGCAGGTTGCGGGCGTGGATGCCCTTGTAGGCGACCGTGTTCGTGGGTGCGATCAGTTGGCGCTCGGCGTCGTTGAGGGCGGATTCTTCGACGCCGTCGCGCCGGCGCCAGATGTGGATCGAGTCGGGCGTCTGCTCGAGGATTGTGCGGAGCTGCTGGGTGTCGCGCGCAGGCCACGCGGCCTCGTCAAGCTGGCGTGATTCGACGATGGCGGCGCGGGGGCGGGCGGGCTGGTGGGACCAGCAGCCCGACAGCACGGCAAGCAATGCGAGCAAGAGGCAGATCAGGGGCATGCGCGGATGATACTGAAATCGACCACGCCAAATCTCGGCCGTCAGCTGTCGCGCTTCATCTTGACGAGAAGCACAAAGACGCCGATGAGGGCGATTGCTCCACCGACCACCAGGAGCGGGTACCAGCCGCCGGCCTTAGCTCTCTCGATGAGCGACATGCCGGAGCCAACACCGGCGCCATGGCTCTGCGCCTGTGCGAGGATCCACCCCACTTCAGTGGCCCCCGCCGCCGCTGAGGGCCTTGACGATCTCGCCGACGAAGCCCTTGGCGTCGCCGAAGAGCATGAGCGTCTTGTCGAGGTAGTAGAGCTCGTTGTCGATGCCCGCGAAGCCGGGGTTCATGCTGCGCTTGATGACCATCACGCTGTGGGCCTTGTCGGTGTCGATGATGGGCATGCCGTAGATGGGGCTGGCTTTGTCGTGCCGGGCGGCGGGGTTGGTGACGTCATTGGCGCCGATGACAAGCGCGACGTCCACCTGCGGCATCTCGGGGTTGATGTCGTCCATCTCCACGAGCTTGTCGTAGGGGATGTCGGCCTCGGCGAGCAGCACGTTCATGTGGCCGGGCATGCGGCCCGCGACGGGGTGGATGGCGAAGCGGACGTCGATGCCCTTCTTCGTGAGGGCGTCGTAGAGCTCACGGACCTTGTGCTGCGCCTGGCTCACGGCGAGGCCGTAGCCTGGGACGATGACCACGCGCTGGGCGGCCTCGAGGATGCCCGCGGCCTCCTCGGCGCCGGCGGAGCGGTGGGTCTTCTCCTTGCCGTCGCCCGCGGCCTTGGCGGCGACCTGGCCGAAGGCGCCGAACAGCACGTTGGTGAACGAGCGGTTCATGGCCTTGCACATGATGATCGAGAGGATGAGGCCCGAGGCCCCGTCGAGGGCGCCGGCGACGATCAGCAACGGGTTGTCGAGCACGAAGCCCATCGCCACGGCGGCCAATCCCGCGTAGCTGTTGAGGATGGCGATCACCGTCGGCATGTCGGCCCCGCCGATGGGCATGACGAGCATCCAGCCGAAGTTGAGGGCGAGGACGATGATCGCGCCGAACATCCACGGGGCGTGGTCGCTGTGAGGGTTGACGGCGAGGATGGTGGCGAGGACGAGGCAGCCGCAGAAGGCCGCGGCGTTGACGAGGTTCTGGCCCTTGTAGACCCAGGGGCGCTGCGGGATCCACTTGAGCTCCTGGAGCTTGCCCGCGGCGATGATGGAGCCGGTGAAGGTGAGGAAGCCGAGCACGACCTCGAAGACGATGGCGATGGTGCGGAAGTGCGTGAGCTCGTAGGCGGGCTCGGTGGGGACGATGGCGGTGGAGAGCTCGGCGGCGCGGACCGCGTCGAGGTTGTACCAGTAGAAGAACTTGGCCGTGCCGACCAGACCCGCGGCAAGCCCGCCAAAGGCGTGCGAGAGCGCGGTCCGCTGCGGGACGGCGGTGATCGGCACCTTGGCGAGCCAGATGCCCGGGCCGATGGCGAGCAGGATGGGGACGAGGATGTAGGCCGTGGTCTCGCCGGTGCGCTCGACGTAGGGGCTGAACCAAGTGGCGAGGACGCCAATGGCCATGGCGACCGCGCCGGCGATGACGCTCTTCCTCGCAGTCTTGGGCGTGTTCATCCAGTGGAGGCTGAACACGAAGAGCCCCGCGGCAATGACGTAGGCGAGATGGGTCCAGTAGAGGTTCATGGGTCAGCCCCTGGGCCTCTCCTTGAACATCCGGAGCATGCGGTTGGTGATGAGGAAGCCGCTGATGATGTTGGTCATGGAGGCGAAGAGGGCGACGGAGCCCATGATCCGGGCCCAGGGCGGGTAGTCGTGGCCGCCGGCGACGATGATGGCCCCCACCACCGCGATGGCGGAGATGGCGTTGGTCAGGCTCATGAGCGGCGTGTGCAGGAGCGGCGAGACGCGCCGGATCACGCCCAGGCCCACGAACGACGCCAGCATGAGGACCATGAGGAAGAGCACGGGGACGGGCACCGCGGCGTGGGCGGTGTCGGCGGCGAGTATGGCGGACTGCATGGCTGTGTTCATGCCTGCACCTTTGCGACGCGCTCGTTGATGATGCGGCCGGCCTGCGTCACCAGCGTCTCGCGGACGACCTCATCGGTGGTGTCAATGGTGAGCGCGCCCTTCTTGACGATCGCCCCCAGGAACGCGGCGATGTTCTTGCTGTACATCTGGCTGGCGTGGTTGGGGACTTCGGAGGCGAGGTTGAGCGGGCCCATGATCTGGACGGAGTGCTCGGTGACGGTTTCGCCGGCGCGGGTGAGCTCGCAGTTTCCGCCGCGTTCGGCGGCGAGGTCGACGATAACGGAGCCGGGGGCCATGGCGCGGACGGCGTCGGCGGTGATGAGGATGGGCGAGCGAGCGCCGGGGATGGCGGCGGTGGTGATGACGATGTCCTGGTCCTTGATGACGGCGCCGAGCTGCTTGCGCTGCTCGGCGTAGTAGGCCTCGTCCATCTGCTTGGCGTAACCGCCCTGGCCCTCGGCGTTCTCGAGGGCGAGCACGACCGGCTTGGCTCCCAGCGAGGCGATCTGCTCGCGGGCGGCGGGGCGGACGTCGTAGCCGCTGACGACCGCGCCCAGGCGGCGGGCGGTGGCGATGGCCTGAAGGCCCGCGACGCCCGCGCCCAGCACCAGCACCTTGGCGGGGGCGAGCGTGCCCGCGGCGGTGGTGAGCATCGGCATCATCTTGCTGAGGGCTCCCGCGGCGAGGAGCACGGCCTTGTAGCCCGCGACGGTCGCCTGCGAGCTGAGCACGTCCATGGTCTGCGCCCGCGTGATGCGAGGGAGGAGTTCGAGGGCGAAGAGCAGGGCTTGGCGCTCCGCCAGCAGCGGGATGGTCGGACTCTTGGTCAGCGGGTCGGCGAGGCCGACGAGGACCTTGCCGGTACATGCGGCTAAGCCCTGGCCGTCGGGCGTCGCGAACACACGTACGGCGGCGATGATCTCGGCTTTGGTGAAAACGTCATCGCGGGGGAGCAGCTCGGCTCCGGCGGCGGTGTAGTCAGCGTCGGGGAAGCCGGCCGCGAGGCCCGCGCCTGGCTCGATGGCGACGTCCATCCCGGCCTTCTTGAGCAGCGGCACGGTCTTGGGCACGATGGCCACGCGCCGCTCGCCCGCGAGAGTCTCTCTAACGACGCCCACGATCATGGCACCAGCGTATCAGGTCGCGCGGGGTTGTGGGGCGCGCCGACGCCGGCTGTTTCACCATTCAGGAGTCCTACGCTCGCGCATTCCAGGAGAATGTGCGTTGGCTCTTCCAAAGGTCGTTGTGAGTACGGTCGAGATCCCGGTGGCGGACCTGCCGCGTGCGATAGCGTGGTACGACAAAGTCTTAGGCTTCAAGGCCGGGTGGGCGGACGCGGCGAATGCGATCTTGTCACGGCAAGGCGAGAGCGTGCGGTTGCTGCTGGTCCGGACAGCCCGCCCTGAGCGGTTGGTCATCCATCCCGAGGGGACGGCCGTCGTCCATGGGGTGCTCGACCTGCAGACGGATGACCTCGCGGCACTCCACGCCCATCTGGTTGGCGCGGGGGCCAACCCCGACCCGCTCGGGCCGCCCGCCCATGAGTGGGCCCCGCGAGGGTTCGGGTTCTGGGACAGCGAAGGGAACCGGCTCGGCGCCTTCAGCTACCCGCAGCGCACGTAGGAGCGCATCACGCCTCGGAGAAGTCGTACGCCGCCATGTACTTCCCGCCCTTGAGCCACGCGATCTGACGCAGGATGTCGTTGCACAACGTGCTGGCGCCGAAGCGGAAGTAGTCGGGCGTGAGCCAAGCGTCGCCGTCGGGGAGCTTGCCGAGCGTCTCCTTGACCATCACGAGGTAGTGCAGGGCCTGCTTGGCGGTGCGGATGCCGCCGGCGGGCTTCATGCCGATGATCTGGCCGGTCTCGAGGTACCAATCGCGGATGGCCTCGAGCATGACGAGGGTGACGGGCATGGTGGCCGCGGGCTGCACCTTGCCGGTGGAGGTCTTGATGAAGTCGTTGCCGTGCTCGTGCGGGGGCATGCCGGCCTCGGCCATGGCGCGGATGGCGAGGTCGCTGGCACGCCGGACGTTGTCCAGGGTCTCGAGCTCGCCGGTCTCGAGGATGACCTTGAGGTGGGCGGAGGTGCCGTCGGCGCGAGCGCAGGCCTTCTTTGTGCGAGTGATTTCGTCCGCGACCTCGTCGTAACGGCCCGCGAGGAAGGCGCCGCGGTTGATCACCATGTCGATCTCGTCAGCGCCCGCGGCGACGGCGCGACGAACGTCCTCGAGGCGGACATCGAGGGGGTACTGGCCACTGGGGAAGCCCGTCGCGACGGACGCAACCTTGACGCCGCAGTCACCAAGGTCGTGCTTGCAGACGCCCACGAGCGAGGGGTACACGCACACCGCGGCGACGCTGGGCAGCCGCTCGCCGAGCACCTGCTCGTCGCGCTCCCAGGGGCGCACAGCCTTGCGGCACAGCCCTCGGGCCTTCTCGGGTGAGTCCTTGCCTTCGAGAGTGGTGAGGTCGAGCATCGACAGCGCGAGCTTCAGGCCCGACAGCTTGCTCGCGTTCTTGATCGAGCGCTTCGTGAACGACGCGGCCCGCTCGGCCACCATCACCGCATCAACTGTGGGACTGCTGCGCATGGGCGGAGTTTAGGGTGGTATCCCGCGCGAGCCCGGCAACGAACTCCCCCACCGCCTGGCGGCAGAGGACGGCCGTGCGGTCGTCCGTCCAGAGGCCGTGATGCCCCGCGCCGGGGATGGCGACGAGTCGCCCACGCTTCGCGCCGGTGGCGATCCGGCGGCCATCTTCCAAGGGGCAGACGTCGTCGGCCTCGCCGTGCAGCACCAGGACGGGCACTGTGAGCTGAGCGGCCAGTGTCGCGCGGTCGAACGCTCGCCAGCGTGGCCCCACGCCGAAGCGGACTCCGAGCAGGGCGAGAGCGGAGGCGAGCGTCCATCCTCGGGGCAGCCCCCAGCTCCGCAGCACGTTGCGGGCGGGGGTCTCGGGGCGGCAGTATGGCGCTTCGGCGATGACGCCGAGAACTGCGGGGGTTGAGGGGTTCGCCGGCCGGGCCGCCGCGGCGATGGATACTCCCGCTCCCAGCGACCATCCATACAGAACTACAGGCGATCCGATGCGCTCGATCAGGGCAGTGAGTGCATCGACCTCAAGTGTGCCGAGCGAGCAGGAGCCCTGCGCCTCGCCGTGCCCGGGCAGATCCCAGAGGACCGCCCGCGAGGCGAACGCGGCAACGCCGGAGAGGCGTGACAGTGCGCCGATCCGCGAGTCACCCCAGCCATGGCTGAGGACGACCACGGGGCCGGATGGGTTCATGCCGACCACATCCCAGACCGGCAGCGTGCGGCCGTTCCATGCGAGCTCCCATGACGAGAATTGCCACCCTAGCCCCTCGGGGCCGTTCAGCTCGCTGGGGTCGCCCGGGCGGCCCCGGGCGAGGGCCGACGCGTAGGTGCGGCGGTACGGGTGCGTGAGGACCCAGGCGGTGTACGCGGTGACGGCCACGAACGCGAGGACGAGGCCCAGCAGCAGGAAGAGGCACAGCAGCACCAGGTCATCTGCGCTGAAGTGCATTGGTGGTCCTTGGCGCAGGCATCAGGGAACAACAGATCAAAGCTCCGATCGCTTGCGCGATCGGCTCTTTTCAGAAGCCCAGCAGGTTGGAGATGTCGTTGAACGTCACGATCAGGAACATGCTGGCGATGAGCACCAGGCCCGCCATGGTCACGGCGTTTTGGAAGCCCATGGGCACGGGCTTCCCGCGCACCTGCTCGTAGACCAGGAACAGGAACTGGCCGCCGTCAACGATCGGCAGCGGCAGGAAGTTGATCACCGCGAGGTTGATCGAGATCAGGGCCATGAAGAAGAGCAGATTGATCAGGCCCTTGCTGGCGACCAGCGTGCCGATGTGGGCGATGCCGACGGGACCCTTGAGGTGCTCAACCTTGACGGTGCCCTGCGCCAGGCGGGCGAAGGTGACGTAGGTCGTCAGCATCACGCGACGGGTTTCCGCGAGGCCGGTCTTGATCGCCTCCACCGGCGTCGCGGCCTTGCGCTTGGTCTGCTCGGGCTCGAAGGGCAGACCGACGGGGCTCTGCCAGCCGAGGGCACGCAGGCTGGTGATGTCGGCCTGCTGGAGACGCATGGGGAATGTCTCGACCGGCGCATCGGCCGCGGGAGGCTGGCCGTGGGAGGGGCGCTGGACCTTGAGATTGATGGTCGCGCCGTCGGTGGCGGCGCTGGTGGCATCCAGCAGCGCGGCCCGCAGCGAGGCGAAGTCATTCACCGCCTGGTCATTCACACCGACGATGCGAGTGCCGGGGGAGACGATGACGCCCGCGGCCGCGGGGCGGAAGGGCTCCTTCTCGCGCGGTCGGCGGAGCTGGTCGTACGGCAGGGCGACGAGGGCTTCGGCGTCGCCGACGTCGCCCACGTGGAATCCGATTTGGCCCTTGCGGCTGACCTTGACATCGAGCTGCACGGGCTTTCTGACGCCGTTCTCCTCGCGGAGCACGGTAATGGGGAGCCGCTTGCCCGAATGGGCTTTGATGGCGGTCATGCCTTGCGTCATGCTGGGGAACTCGATGTCGCCGATGCGGGCGAAGACATCGCCGGCACGGAGGCCCTGGGCCTCGGCCTTCGCCGCTGCCAGATCCACTTTCATGACAGGCATCAGGCCGAGCAGGTGCTCGACGGGGGTGATGATCCGTCCGCTCACGGGCAGGATGTCGGTGTCCATCTCCGGCATCGGCTGGAGCACCACGACCGAGGTTGTTCCGTCCTTGTTGCGGAACTCGGCCTCAAAGGGGCGGCCGCCGGAGTGGCGGGCAGCGTCGTCGACTTCGTTGCCGTCGTGAGCGACGTGTTCACCGACGCGGATCAGTTCGGCCCCCGCCTGAATCTCGGGGAAGCCCTTCTTGGCCATGTCCTTCTGCCAGGCCTCCAGCTCGGCGTCGTCCTCGGCGTCCATGAGCTGCGTCGAGCGCGAGGGCGCCACGCCGATCTCCAGCAGCCCCGTCAGCTTGCCGGGCTCGGGGCGGAGGCGGAAGGCCAGCGGCCGCTCAACGCCGTCGCGCGAGACCACCAGGTTGATGTCCTCCTGCGGGCCGGTCATCGCGGTTTCCAGCGTGAGGTCGCTGAAGGAGTTAGGCGTGCGGCCATTGATGCTGACGATGCGGTCGCCGGGGAGCAGGCCGGGGGATTGGACGCCGGCCTCGGCGGCGTTCGTGGGCAGAGTGGTGGCTGCGGGAGAGCCGGCGAACACGGTGCCGACCTTCGCGGGCTCGACCGGCAGGCCGGCCATGAACACGGCGATGAAGAGGATGGCCGCGGTGATGATGTTCATGATCACGCCGGCGGAGATGACCACCATCCGCTTCCAGGGAATGCAGTTCTGGTAGCTGTCGGGGGCGTCGCTGACGGCGTTGGGGTTGACGTCCTCCTGCCCGAGCATCTTGACGTAGCCGCCCAGGGGGAGGATGTTGAAGCGGTACTCGGTGGGGCTGAACTCGCGGGCCCGCAGCGGCTCGGCCTTGAGCTTCTCGATGTACTCCTTCTCGCCGGAGCCCGCCCGCAGGCCCATGCCCTTGCGGTAGCTGAACAGGGCGGGGCCGAAGCCGATGGCGAACGCCAGGACGCGGATCCCGGCCCAGCGCGCGGCCAGGAAGTGCCCCAGCTCGTGCACGAACACAATGAGTCCGAACCCGATGCACACCAGCAGCAGGTCACGGACGGTGGAGAGGTTCTCAAGCATGTGCGGGCATCGTAGGGAATACGGATCTCCAACACGACGCCGGGACTGAGCCGCTCAGGGCGAAGTCCCGGTTTGGGAGCGGCTCGGGAAAACAGAACGGCCGGAGCATGCGCTCCGGCCGTTTGATCAAACCTTCAAGCTCGCCCTGATCAGGGCGTGGTTTCAGCTCTTGTACTTCACGGAGCAGCCGTAGGGCTTGGTCTCCTTGGTGGTCACGGGCTTGCCGGCGATGAGCTCATCGAGGGCCTTGGCCACGTAGTTGGTCTTGCCGGGCTTGTCCGGGCCGTTGTCGTCGTCGATGGCGCCCCAGTAGGCGAGGGTGCCGTCCTTGCCGATCACGGCCATGGCGGGGGTGTTCTTGGCGCCGAAGGACTTGCCGATGGTGCCCGACTCATCAAGGACGATCGGGTACTGCATGTTCCAGTCGGTCTTGGCCTTGTTGAGGCGCTCGGTGCCGCTGCCCTGCTTGCCGGGGGCGCTGCTGGCGACGGCGAGGATCACGACGTCCTTGCCGTTGTACTTGGTGTGCAGCTCGTTGAAGGTGTTGGTGTCGCCCTTCTTGTAGTGCTTGACCACGTAGGGGCAGTCGGGGTTGAACCACTGCAGGACGACGATCTTGCCCTGGCTGGTCAGCTCGCTGAGCTTCACCGTATTGCCGTTGGTGTCGGTGGCGGTGAAGTCGGGCGCCTTCTCGCCCACCTTCGCCGCGGCCTTGGGGTTGCGGTCCTTCTCGTCCTTGCTGTCCTTCTTGGTGTCCTTCTGGGAGTCCTTGGACTCGTCCTTGCGCTCCCGCTTCTCTTCCTTGCGCTGCTCGTCCTTCTTCTCGGGCTGCGTCGTTTTCGGGGCCTCCTCCGACTTTTTCGCCTGGGCCAGGACGGGGGACGCCGCGAACATCGCGGCCACGATCACCAGCAGTGCCTTCGCTTTCATACCGACTCCTTGAGTTCCGGCCCCGCGGCACGGGCACGCTGCCCGCGCCGACGCGGCCTCGTTCTTCGACTCTCCAGACGTTCAGGACCTGGGGACCTCCAGATCAACGTCGACAAACACCGGTTGTTTCAGTGCGCCGCCCTGGGCCTCGACAACCCCCCTGATGCGCGCGGGGGCGTCTTCCGGCTGCAGCGTGAGCGTCAGCCGCTCGCCTTTCACCTCGCCCTCCTTGAGCAGGGCGGGGGTGGCGACCGAGTCTTCGTAGGGGTAGAACATCACCTTGGCCGCCCCCTTGGCCTCTACTAAGAGCTTGCCGTTCTCGACCTTAGCGGAGACCCCCTTGGCGTCTTTGAGAGGCACGGGCACACGCTCGCGGGCCTCGGTGAAGCGCTTGGCATGCGGCGGCACCGTGGAGCTGCTCCAGCCGTCGCTGACTATCAGCGTCAGCGTGGGTGAGGCCTTCTCCATCAGGCAGACGTCCTGGCACACCACGAACGTGCACGCGGCCTTAATCTGCACCTTTTCCCCGGGCTTGGCCGACGCGGGCACTTCCAGCGGCGCCATCAGCAGCACCCGACCCTCGTACACGTGGTCGAGGGTGTCGCCACCCTGCACGTACCGCTTGGGGGCGGGCCAGAGGAACTCGCCGACCTTGTACCCCGCGGGCAGGTTCCACTTCACGGCCGGGGGTGTGCCGGTCTCGTTGCGGCCGGGCCAGTAGGTGTGCCAGTCCTTATCGATGTCGAGTTCGAGGCCGATCCAGGCCGTGGAGTTGGGGGTGACGGTGTGGTGCTGGTTGAGCAGCGTTGCCCGGATGTGCGGGCGTTTCTCCTGCTCGGACGCGTTGGGGGCCGCTTTGGGTTCGGGCTGCACGTTTGTAGAGGAGCACGGGAGCCCGACGGCCGCGAGGATGCCGGCGGTCAAGATTCCGAGGCTGCACAAGGCCGCGATCAAGTCACGAACCTCCTTCACCCCTACCCCCCCGACCGGACAACCCGCTCCGGGGCCAGTACCCTAGCCAGCCATGACGACCAACGTTCGCCCCCTCCGTTCAGCTGGTTGGACCACCTTCACCGCCACCCTTCTGGGGGTGCTTGGCCTCTTCATGCTGACGGCCTGCTCGCAGCCCATCAGCGACAAGGACGTGGACAAGCACCAGGTGAGCGTGGCCGAGGTCAAGCGACTGCTGGACCTGCAGCGGTCCAAGGGCAAGGACGACGTCATCGTCCTGCTGGACACCCGCCCGCCGGCGGAGTTCGCCAAGGGGCATATCCCGGGGGCGCGCAACCTCCAGCTGTCGCAGGTGAAGCCCAAGGGGCCGCGGGACGCGGGGCTGGAGCGGTACAAGAACATCATCGTCTACGGCCAGGACGGCTCATCCGCGGCCCCGCGGGCGCTGGTGAAGCGGATGATGGAGCTGGAGTACGAGAACGTCGCGATGATGGCGGGCGGGCTGTACCAGTGGCGGGTGACGGGCGGGGCTATCGAGGGCACGGAGTCCAAGTGAGAGGCACTACCGCGGAGTTGCGCGGAGGAGG
Organism: Phycisphaerales bacterium; assembly: GCA_035627955.1. Classification (NCBI taxonomy): domain Bacteria; kingdom Pseudomonadati; phylum Planctomycetota; class Phycisphaerae; order Phycisphaerales; species Phycisphaerales bacterium. Next base: position 36,593 of record DASPKU010000008.1, on the reverse strand, counting down.
CGGAGTTCCGCGGAGTCGGAAGGGGGAGGACGAGGCTTTGCTCTTTCTTCCTGCCTTTCTCCGCGCACCTTCGCCCACTCCGCGAAGCTCCGTGGTGAAGTCCCCTGCATCGCCCGCTCTGGGGACTTCTTGTCAAATGCATCAACTCCGCGCCACTCCGCTCCCGCCGCGCACCTCCGCGGTGGACGCCTTTCCTAGACTGCCACCATGCTCATCTACGTAGACACGGCCAACATCGACGAAATCAAGCAGGCCCACGACCTGGGCGTCCTCGACGGGGTGACGACCAACCCCACCCTCATCGCCAAGGAGGGCGTGGACTACTCCAAGCGCCTCGCCGACATCTGCAAGATCGTCACCGGCCCCGTGTCCGCCGAGGTCATCTCGACCGACTTCAAGGGCATGATGCGCGAGGGCGAGGCCCACGCGAAGATCGCGCCCAACATCGTCGTCAAACTCCCCTGCACCACCGACGGCCTCAAGGCCTGCAAGGCGTTCAGCGACCAGGGCATCAAGACCAACATGACGCTCTGCTTCCAGACGCTCCAGGCGATGATGGTCGCCAAGGCCGGCGCGTACCTCGTCTCGCCGTTCATCGGGCGCCTCGATGACATCGGCGAGGACGGCATGGAGCTCATCCGCAACATCCGCCAGGTGTACGACAACTACGGCATGGAGACCAAGGTGCTGGCGGCGAGCATCCGCCACACCAACCACCTGCTGCACTGCGCGCTGGCGGGGGCGGACGTCGCCACCTGCCCCCTCAACGTGATCACCGCGTGCATGAAGCACCCGCTGACGGACCAGGGGCTCGAGAAGTTCGTGGCGGACTACAAGAAGGCGTTTGGATAAAGGCGGAACCGAGAGGGCATTGAGGGGGACGGAGTGTCTGCTGCGTCCGACATGTACTTTCTTGGCTATGTGGTGAAGCGGGTCGAGGCACGTCCCGACTGGCATAAGGCGGCGCACGTCCGTGCCATCGCCAGTGTCAGCAACTGCATCAGCAGCGAGCCGGAGGTCAAGTTCGACCACTGGACCTTCAACGGCTGGGGTCGCTACGACACCCTCGCGGCAGCGCTTGAGTGCCTTGATTTCATCTCGCCCCCACATCGCGACAAGTACACGGTCTTCGCCCACAAGCTGCTGACTCGGCGGTTCGTAGCAGGTGCCGCGAAGGAGTTCGCGGTGCCGGGGTGGGTCGGCGAGTTCCGCCCGGAACCGCTTCCGTCCGACTTTCAGTTTCTCGGTTATGACTGCATCGGCGGCTCGCTTGGATCACCGGCTAGCGAAACGCAAGCACCGATGATGCCCCACTTCGACTGTTCGCCGCTCTCGTGCAACAGCATGGCCGAGACTATCGCGACGAACGAATGGTGCCTGCTCTCGACAAAGGACGAAGCCGAGCGACAGGCGGCTTCATTCTCAACGGGGGTGAGCCACGTCGAGCCAGGGGACTACTACGTGATCGAGGTGTGGTCGCGGGGCGAGCCGGTGGTCAATCCGCCGTCGCGGGGCTGAGGACTGAATAGGTGTCGAGGCCCTCGGCCCCACCACTCGCCTGCGCTGCCTTGCCTCGGTGGGCCGCGACCCTGCAGAGCCAAGCCGCAGCCTTGCAGCGCCGCGCTGCAACCTTGGAGGGCCGCGCCGCGACCTTGCGGCGCCGCGCGGCGACCTTGCCGGAGCGCGCCGCGGCCCTTCGGCGCTCCGCTGCGGCCTTGCAGGGCTGCGCCGCGACCGTGCGGCTTCGCGCCGTAACCCTGCGGCTCGGACATTGGCTGGAATGGCTCTGCCGCAGGCCCCGCCGCCCCACCCCCCACCCCCGCCCGGCCGCGCAAACGCCAGTTTTCCCGGACGATCCCGCCCAGAGCCCGAATACCGCCGCGTTTGGGCCGCCCACCCCTACTCCGAGCGTGCAGGCGGCCCGCGGGCCCGATATCTTGTGGTCTCCCCGGGGCCGGAGGCCCGCGTCCAGCAACAGGAGGTTGCCCTTGCGTCTTGCCAAGCTCACCGTCTGCGGTTTTAAGTCCTTCGCCGACAAGACCGAGTTCACCTTCGACCACGCCATCACCGGCATCGTCGGGCCCAACGGCTGCGGCAAGTCCAACGTCGTCGACGCCATCAAGTGGGTGCTGGGCGAGCGCTCCAGCAAGTCCCTCCGCGGCACCGAGATGATCGACGTCATCTTCGCCGGCTCCGCGGGCCGCAAACCCGGCGGCATGGCCAGCGTCGCGCTGACGTTCGAGAACCCTGTCCTCGAAGTCGTGCAGGAAGAGAAAAGGCCCACCGCGGAGTTGGCGGAGTCTGCGGAGGGCGCGGAGGAAAGGCAGGTTGGAAAAGAGGGTGAGCAGGATGTCTCGATCTCGGACGCTTCCGCCGATCCTGAATCAGCCTCGCCCTCCGATTCCGACCCCTCCTCTCCGACTCCGCGCAACTCCGCCCCCTCCGCAAACTCCGCGGTAGTGCCTCTGGTCTCCCGCCGCAAGCGAGGCCTGAACTTCGACGCCGACACCGTCGAGATCGAGCGTCGCCTCTACCGCGACGGCGACAGCGAGTACCTCATCAACGGCAAGACGGCACGCCTCAAGGACATCCGCGAGATGTTCCTCGATACCGGCGTGGGCGCGGACGCCTATTCGATCATCGAGCAGGGCAAGGTCGATGCCATGCTCCTCGCCAGCCCGCAGGAGCGGCGGGTGATCTTCGAGGAGGCCGCGGGGATCGCCAAGTACAAGCAGCGCCGCGTCGAGGCCCAGCGCAAGCTGGAGCGCACGCAGGCTAACCTCACGACCACGCGCGAGCAGCTGGAGAGCACCGAGCGTCGCCTGCGGCTGGTGCGGGGCCAGGCGGTCAAGGCCCGCAAGTTCGTGGAGCTCGACTCGCAGCTCAAGGCGTGGCGCCTCGCGCTCGCGTTCGACCAGTACGACGACCTCGTGCAGCGCCTCGCGGGGCTGACCAGCCGCCAGGCCGACCTCAGCGTGCAGCGCGACGAGGGCGGGGCCACGCTCGCGGAGCTCGAGACCAGGAAGCAGGAGGCCGACCTCCAGAGGCACGAGCTCGCCAGCCAACACAAGGGCGTGGAGCAGGAGCGGCTCGGCGCCGAGCACGCCGTGCAGCAGGCCACGCAGCGGCAGGGCATGCTGGAAAGAGCCGTCGAGGAGGCCCAGCGTCAAGGCCAAGTAGACCGCCAGCGGCAGGCGGACATCGCCCAGCGGCTCACGTCCACCGAGACGTCCATCACCGATCAGCGCGAGTCCATCGCCGCGATGGGCGAGTCGCTCGCCGAGGCCGAGCGCCGCCTCCAGCAGGCGGGCAGCCAGCGTGCCGAGGTGCTCGAGAGCCTCAACGAAAGGCGGCAGCAGCTCTCGCAGAAGCAGTCGTCGGCCTCCCGCATCGACCGCGAGCGCATCGGCCTGCTCGCCTCCATCGCGGCCGACGCCAAGCGCATCGACGGCCCCGGCGGCCTCAAGGAGCAGATCGAGCGTCTCGCGGGCAAGGCCGGCAAGCTGACTGAGGACGAGGGCCGCCTCGCAGAGGGCATCACCGCCGGCGAGGCCACCACCAAGGCCGCGGCGGAGAAGGTCAAGGAACTCGAGTGGGAGCTCACCCGCCTGGAGGAGCAGCTCGGCCGCCTCTCCACCGACCGCCGCGAACGCGCCGATCGCACGAAGTCCCTCGAGCAGGAACTCGTCCGCATCGACTCCCGCCGCGCCACGCTGCAGGAGATGGTCGAGAACCGCGCCGGCTTCGCCGAGTCCGTCCGCGCCGTCCTCAAGGCCCGCGAGAAGGGCGATGGGGCGTTCGCTGGCGTGATCGCCCCGCTGGCCGACCTCATCGAAACGCGGAGTGATTTGGACGCGGAGGCCGCCGCGGCCGTCGAGTCCGCCCTCGGTGCCGACCTCCAGGCCCTCGTCATCGAGAACGCCGCCGCCCTCCCCAGCCGCGAGGACCTCGCCAAGCTCCCGGGCCGCGTCACATTCCTGCCGATGACCGCCGCGGCCCCCTCGCCGCACACGGTCCCCTCCGTCGATCTCGCGGCCGCGGGCTTCATGCTCGACTCCGCCCGCGCACGCCTCGTGTCGCTGCGCTCGCTCGTGAAAGTCCGCGGCGGCGATCAGGCCGACCCCCGCCTCCAGGACCTGCTCGACCGCGTGCTCGGCCGCAGCTACCTCGTCACCGACCTCGACGCCGCGCTCATGCTCGCCAGCGGCCCCCTCGCGGGCCAGCACGCCCGCTTCATCACCCGCGACGGCATGACCCTCGACGCCGACGGTCGCGTCAATGCGGGTAAAGGCGCGAGCGACGAGGCCGCGGGCTTCCTCCGCCGTCGCGCCGAGCTCGACACTCTGCGTGCCCAGGTCGCCGAGCTCTCCGCCACGCTCGAGACCGAGCGCACCGCTCTCAAGGGCGTGGACACCGAGGCCGCGGCCATGACGGCCCAGCTCGGCTCCGCCCGCCAATCCCTCGCCCAGCAGCAGCGCACCGTGCTCCAGGAGCAGAACAAGCTCGAACGCCTCCAGGCCGACCTCGCCCGCGTGCAGCGCGAGCACCGCGGCCTCGATCAGGAATCCGCGCAGCTCGCTGATCGCCTCAAGAAGCTCGAAGAGGACCGCGCCAAGCTCCAGGAGAAGGCCGAGTCACTCGGCCGACTCCAGGAGGAGGAGACCAAGGCCGCGCAGTCGCTGGAGGCCGAGGTCAAGTCGATCCAGCTCCGCGCCGACGCCGCGCAGGAGCAGATGACCTCCGCGAAGGTGGACGTCAGCAAGCTCTCCGAGCAGGTCTCCGGCGCCCGCCGCGAGCTGTCACGCCTGGAGAACTCCCGCGACGAGCTCACCCGCCAGGCCCGCGACCTCACGTCGCACCTGGAGCGGCTCGAGTCCAAGCTCGCCGAGCACGCGGCCGCGATCGAGCAGTGCGCTCAGCAGATCGTCACGAGCAAGGAGCAGGCCACGACCCTGGCCGCTCAGTCAACCACGCTGCTCGAGCAGCTCAAGGCCGCGGAGCAATCCGCCTCCACGCTCGCCGAGCAGGTGCACGCCGCCCGCCAGCACTTCAACGTGCTGGAGCGCGACTGGCACAGCCTCGAAGTCTCGCGCCGCGAGCTCGAGGTCAAGCGCGAGAACATGGAGGAGCGGACGCAGGAGGAGCTGAGCGTCGACCTGCCCCGCGAGTACCCCGAGTACCGCGAGATGATGGCCGGCGGCGATGTGACCCGCATCGACACCAGCGAGGCCGCGCTCAACATCGACACGCTCAAGGAGGCCGTCCGCAAGCTCGGCAGCGTGAACCTCGAGGCGATGGAAGAAGAAAAGAACCTCGAGCAGCAGAACGACACGCTCGTCAAGCAGGTGGCCGACATCGACGCCGCCCGCCAGCAGCTCGAGGACCTCATCACCACGCTCAACCAGGTCTCCCGCGAGCGCTTCGGCGAGATCTTCACCACGATCCAGCAGAACTTCGGCGGCGAGTCCGGCATGTTCCGCAAGCTCTTCGGCGGCGGCAAGGCCGAGGTCCGCCTCATGCCCCTCATCAAGGAAGTCGAGAACGCCGACGGCACGACCTCCAAGGTCGAAACCACCGAGACCGACCTGCTCGAGTCCGGCATCGAGGTCATCGCCAAGCCGCCGGGCAAGGAGCCCCGCTCCATCAGCCAGCTCTCCGGCGGCGAGAAGACGCTCACCGCCGTGGCCCTCCTCATGTCCATCTTCCGCAGCAAGCCCTCCTGCTTCTGCGTGCTGGACGAAGTGGACGCCGCGCTTGATGAGGGCAACGTCGGCCGCTTCAACCACGTCATCCGCGAGTACACCGACCGCTCCCACTTCATCGTCATCACGCACAACAAGCGCACCATGCAGTCCGCCGACCGCCTCTACGGCGTCACCATGCAGGAACGCGGCGTCTCCACCCGCGTCTCCGTCCGCTTCGACGAGGTCGGCAAGAACGGCGAGATCTCCGCCAAGGCCAGCGAGGGCGCGGCCGCGCTCAACACCCATGCGATCGTCGAGAGCAAGGCGAACGGTTCGCTGAAGGCGGGCCTCGCCGCGATGCGTGAGGACACGCCGGTGATGTCGAACTGAGAGCCCGCTTTCACAGGACCTATAGGACTCAAAGGACCTATACGAGTAAACGCTTCGGAAACACCCGCTCGCCAGCGGGTGTTTTCACTCGGTAACCACTCTGTCACACGCTTCGGCACTCCCCCACGCCTCGTACGTACAACTCAGCACAAGGAGCACACACCCATGAACCTCACCACCAGTCGCCGCCTCTCCCGGACCGCGATCCTCGCCGCCCTTGCCCTCATGCCGCTGAGCGCCTCGGCGCAGGACATCACCCGTCCCGGGCGCGCCCTGCCTCCCGATGCCTCTGGCACACTCGCCGCAAGCGAAGTGAAGGAGACCACCATCAGCTCCAACGGCACCGCCCGCGTGGAGCGCACGCCCGACTACGTCGACATCTCCGTGGGCGTGTCGATCATCTCGAAGACCGCGTCGGAGGCGCAGGCGGAGGCCAACAAGGCGATGGACGCCGCGCTGAAGGCGATCCGCGCTCTGAACCTGCCGGACCTGGAGCTGCAGACCGGCACCGTGCAGCTCACCCCCAGGTACGACGAGTACCGGCCCAGCAATGGCCTGGAGGTGCGACAGATCGTCGCGTATGACGCAAGCATCATGGTCCGCGTCCGCACGTCGGACCTGAAGGCGGTGCCGAAGACCATCGACGCCGCGCTCAGCGCCGGCTGCAACCGCGTGGACTACGTGTCCTTCGGCATCCGCGAGGCGATCGCAGCCCGCGAGGAGGCGATCAAGCTCGCGGTGCAGGCGGCCCGCCGCAAGGCCGCGGTGCTGGCCGAGGCGCTCGACCTGGAGATTACCAGCGTGGAGACCGCGACGACAACATCGCAGATGGGCGGTTGGTACCCCCGCTACGGGCAGATGGCGCAGATGAGCAACCGCATGGGCGGCGAGTCCGGGGGCGCTGGCGGTGAGGAGCCGGTGGTGCCCGGCAAGGTCGAAGTGTGGGCGGATGCGAACATCACGTTCACGGCCAAGCCCGCGGGCGGGGCGGCGAAGAAGCCCTGAGTCCTCGTCCACTGGGCGATCCCGGGCGCATTCCATGGATGAGCGACGCGCGGTACGCTGCAAGCATGCCGCGCGTTTCTGCTGTGCTGCTGGTCCTTCTCGCGTTGATGCTGCCCGCGTGCAAGCCCCCACCGGGGCCAGCGGAGCGGGTGTACGCGATCGTGGTCTCGCCCGCGGGTGGACGTAAGACGGCGTCCATGGAGATCGCCACCGAGTGGCGGGCGAAACGACTCACGCTCGACCAGTGCATCGACCTTGGGTTCGAGATGCTGGAGTCGCTGAAGGCCGCGGCCGCGGCGGGCAATGGCGTGGCGCCGGCGCCCGTCCGCGAGATCACGCCAACCTCGCTCAACGCGACCGCGTTCGCCGGGGCGGTGCTTGATGCCACGCTGCTGCTGGAGCGCGAACTGCCGCACGGGGCGGATACGGAGATCTTCTGGCAGCGGCTGGGCGGGCTGGCGTTCGCCGCGGCGGAGGAGGCCCGCGCGGCCGGGCGAGGGCCCGAGGCCCTGGTGCTGGTGACCGGCGGGGCGAAGCGGTGGCAGACGGAGGCGTACTGGCACCTGCACCCGACGCACGACGGGTTGGTCTCGTGGCTGCTGGCGGAGGCGGGCGACAAGGGCGAGGCAATGGCACGCCTCCGGCGGCGGGCGCAGCTGGAGGGCTTCGCGCTGGAGACGTACCAGAAGCTCGGGGGCGGCGGGTTCTAGACTCATCCAGCATGCCGATCCGCGTCCAACTGGGTGCCCGCAGCTACGACGTGCATGTCGGGCAGGGGCTGCTCGCCCGTGCTGGAGAGGTCGCACGCGGTGCGCTCGCGACGCCCGGCACTCGGGCGACAATCATCGCCGACTCGAACGTGCCCGCGGCAATGGTCGATTCAGCCGAGCGGTCGCTCGCTGCGGCGGGGTTCGCAACCACGCGGCTTCCAATCGCGGGTGGTGAGCCGTGCAAGACGCTGGCAAACGCCGAGGTGCTGCTCCAGCAGCTCGCGGTTGTCCGGCATGAGCGCACCGACCCGATCATCGCGATCGGCGGCGGCGCACTCTGCGATCTGGCCGGGTTCGTGGCCGCAACCTACCGGCGCGGCGTGCCTGTGATCCACTGCCCCACCACGCTGCTGGCGATGGTCGACGCGAGCGTCGGCGGGAAAACCGGCGTGAACTTGTGGGTGAACGGCTCGCTCAAGAAGAACGTGGTCGGGGTGTTCTGGCAGCCCGCGGGCGTGATCGTTGATGTCGACATGCTCCGATCGCTTCCCGCGCGTGAGTTCCGGTCGGGGATCGCGGAGTGCCTCAAGCACGGGCTGATTGCTGGACACACCGGTGACGACGCGCTCTGGGAGTGGACGCTTGCGAACCTTGCCTCGGTCACCGCGATCGAGGGAGGCCCGCTTACCGAGCTGATCAATCGCAACGTGCAGGTGAAGGCAACTGTGGTCGCAGGCGATGAACGCGAGGAAGCGGCGGACCGAGACGGTGGACGAGCCCTGCTCAACCTTGGCCACACGTTCGGCCACGTGATTGAGTCGCTGACCGACTTGCGCCACGGCGAATGCGTGGGGCTAGGCCTCATCGCGGCCGCGACTGCATCGGCCGGCCTGGGGCTTGCGCCTCGCGCGCTTGCGGAAGTCGTTCGCAAGGCTGTGCAGGCTGCGGGCCTTCCCACATCGGCACCGAGTCTTCCTGAGGTTGGTCGCCTGATCGACCTCATGCGCGAGGACAAAAAGACGCTCGGTGGCGACCTTCGCATTGTCGTGCCGCTTCCAGATGGACGCGCGGCGGTGATCCGCAATCCCGAGCGAGAGGCGGTTCAGGCGGGGTGGGATGCGATTTGTGCGTACCGCTAGCTAATTCCAGCAAAGGAAACGACGCAGGGCCCACGCCCTGCGTCGTCGTCGCACTCAATATTCACTCACCTCATGACCGCGGCTTCTCGATCGCCCGCGCCAGCACATCGGCCGGCAGCTTGTCCGACGCTATCTGCGAGAGCACCCGTGAGCGGGCCTGGCGGTACTCGACTTCGGCGAGGCCCAGCCGGCGGATGTCCGCCAGCAGGTTCTCGAGCTGCTGCACCTGCGCCAGCGTCGCCCGCTCCTCGGGGGTGGTCTCGAGGTAGTTGCGGAACGCGGCGGGGTCCACGTCCGTGGCCTGCGTGAGGGTGAAGTAGCGGCCCGCGGCGTCGCTGAGGGCCTGGCTCACCTCGCCGGTGCGCTCGGGCGTGGTGCCGATCACCTGCCGGTACGCCGCGGCCACCCGCATGACCGACTCGATATCGACACGGGTCGCGGCGAAGGCACGGCTGCCGCCGAAGTCCTCGATGTCCGCGGGCATGTCGTTGTACTCGTAGCGCCCGCCGAGGGCCGCGCGGGCCTCCTCGAGCCGCACGCCGCGCCCGGCGATGCCCAGCTGGGTGAGCAGGCCGACGTCGTAGACCTTGGGCTGCACGGTGTCGCGGAAGCGCGGCGGGGGCGGCACCGCGCCGGCCAGCTCGTCCGCGGGCGGCGGGGGCGGAGGCGGCGGCGGGGGGGGCGGCGGAGGAGGCGGCGGAGGAGGGGGAGGCGGCGGTGGCGGTGCGACGGCGGGCGTGGTCTTCTGGTCCAGCACCTGGCCGTCGAGCACGAGGGCCGAGAGGCTCGTCTCGCTGGTCTTGCTCTGCGTGATCTCGAACAGGTTGACCACGGGGTCGCCGATCACGCCGTCGGCGTCGGCGAACGTGGGCGCGGGTGAGCCCGCAGGACCCCCGAGCCTCACGTCACCCTGGAAGTCGATCTCGCCGCCCGCGACGAAGTCAAGGCCGCGGTCGCCGACCTCGCCCTCGCCCACGCGGATGAGCGTCGCGGCCTCGCGCCGCAGCAGGCGGATCGTCGGGGCGATCACGGTCATGTCGCCGACGGTCACCAGATCGCCGAGCGTGGCTTGGCGGCTCGAGTTGATGAGCAGGTCGCCCAGGGTCGTGAACTTCTCGTTCTGGCCCATGGTGAAGTCGCGAGAGCGTATGGAGATCGAGCGCTCGCCGACGATGGTGGCCTTGTCCGGGACCTCGCGGCTGCCGTCCTCGCCGGCGGTGCTCAGGGTGATGTCGACGAGGGCCGTCTGGCCGCCGACATCGCCATTGAACACGATGAGCCCGCCCTCGGTGGTGCGCACGGTGAGGTCGAACGCGCCGTCCACCGTGTCGCCGAAGCGGATGGTACCGTCCTCGTCGCTCTCCAGGAGCTGGTCGGCGCCGAGGATCACCGAGCCGTCGTACATCTGATCGCCCAGCGTGTGCACGAGCCCACCGTCCATGAAGGTGGAGCCGGTGACGTGCAGGAAGTCCAGGGGCAGGATGTTGCCAATGGCCCCATGGTCGACCATGTTGCCGTTGATCGTGAGTGAGGCCTGGGGCGCGGCCACGCCGGGCTCGCCCTCGGTGATGTTGCTGATGGTGACGTAGGGGTTGACCGGGCCGTCGAAGATCACCGTCGACGCGCTCAGGGTGCGGTCGCCCACGAGCCAGGTCGCGTCGTGGTAGTGCTGGTCGCCGATCGAGGAGACGTCGGCGGAGAGGATGGCGTCCCCGAACACATCCAGCGAAAAGACGTTCAGCGGGTCGTTGATGAACGAGCCGGTTTCGCTGTCGAGCGTGAGCGAGGTGGCGTCGAAGTACGAGCCGTTGCTCACCGTGACCGACGAGTCGTTGGAGCGCACGACGTACGTCATGCCCATCAGCATCGAGCCGAACTGGTCGGCGGTGGGCAGGTCCGCGTTGGTGATGGCCGCGTCCTGCTCGAAAGTGAAGGACTGCGGGCGGGTGCCGGGGCCGGCGCTCGCGGCGAAGGTGGGCGAGTTGGTCAGGGCGTCCACGCGGGCGGTGGCCAGGCCGGTGTTGCTGCCAGCGCGGAGGGCGATGGTGTCGCCCCACAGGCTCTGGCCCGCGGAAATGAACTTGACATCGCCCGTGCCATCCTGCCCCGCGTGCAGGTTGATGGACTGGCCGGCGTGGATGAACCCGTCGATCTCCACGTTTCCGTTGCTGCGGAGGTTCGCGGTGGTGCCGATGTCCAGGTCGTCCTCGACGCGGAGGAACTCAGTCGCGTGGGCATCCACGCTCAGAATGTTCTGGTAGCCGCTGGTGCCGCCGAAGTCGCCGCCGAAGATCAGGAAGCCGTCGGTGATCCGCACCACCAGGTTGGTGCCCGTGGGGTTGCCGACGAAGCCGAACTCGCTGGCGCCGACGAACTTGCTCTGGGCCTGGGTGATCGACAGCGTGCGCCCGTTGGGGACGGTGGCGAGGCCGAAGTCCACATCGCCCGTCGTGCCCTCGGTGATGATGTCGCCCGCCGTGGCGGTGAGGGCGGTGCCCAGGAGGCGGTTGTCCACGATGCTGTGCCCGGCCTTGAAGTTGAGGAAGTTGGCACGGATGTCCAGCATCTCGAAGGACATGTCGCCCTCGAAGCCGAAGCGGATGTCGTTGCCGGCCTCCAGGGTCAGGCCGCCGTTGGTCTTGTTGATGTTCTCGCCGACGATGATGTCGTTGGTGGCCTCGAGGCGGACGTCGCCGTTGAAGCCCTCAATCGCGTCGGGCGTAATCACAAACGTATCGCCGGGGCCGTCGGTGTCCTCCACCGTGCCGTCGTCGACCTCGTTGTCGTTGTTGCCCTTGCCGTTGCCGATGTAGATGTTGAAGGGGTCAAAGAGCACGGTCGCGCTCTCGTAGCCCTCGGCGGTGTCGCCCTTCACGGTGCCGTACACTGCGAGCTTGGCGCCGCTGACCTCGGCAAAGCCGCCGTCGCCGCCCAGTTCGCCGCCGGACACATCGACGGTCGCCCCCGCGGCCACCGTCGTGCCGCCGTGATAGCTGTGGATGAGCACCTCGCCGGCATCAGCCACGCCGCTGCCGCCCGCGGCCGAGACCACGCTGCCGCTCTCCAGACGCGTCTCGCGGGAGCTGGTCACCTCGGCGTAGCCCGAAGCGCCGCTGCTCGAGACGGCCGCGACCGTGCCGCTGTTGATCACGCGCGGGGCCTGCACCACGACGGAGCCGGCCTGGCCGCTCTCGACGCTCGCGGTGATCGTGCCCGTGTTGCGGACGGTGCCGCTGTGGCTGGTGACGCTCACCTTGCCGCCGGGGGCGCTGACCATGCCCTTGTTGGCAATGGCGAGCGACAGGGCGTCGCCCGCAGCGAGGGTCACGATGCCGCCGCGGGCGGAGATGGTGCCGGTGTTCTCAAGGGACGCGGTGGTTCCAGCGACGCCAGGGTTGGCGTTTACCGGGCCCGCTGCGGTGTTGACCTGCTTGCCGTCAACCTTCACATAGATGCCGCCGCGGCCTTCGCGGATCATCACGTCATTGCCGACGACCGTGGTCACCATTCCGCCGTTGGCGACGATGGTGCCCGAGTTCGCCACGCGGGCGCCAATCAGAGCGACCGTGCCCGAGTCGATCATGCCCTGGTTCACCACAGGGCCGGTCACGTTCGAGAAGTGGTTGACGCCCGACAGGAAGTCGGCGTCAGAAATCTTGCCCGCGGCGGCATAGAAGCCGGCCGTGTTCACCACCGAGTTCTGGCCGAAGAACACACCCGCGGGGTTGACCAGGTACACCTGGCCATTGGCGGTCAGCGTGCCCTCGATCTTAGTCGGGGTACTGCCGGTGATGCGGTTGAGCACGCGGCTGCTGGCGCCGGGCTGCACGAACCGCACGGCCTCGCCCTGACCGATGTTGAAGCTGTTGTAGTTGATGATCGCGTTGTTGCCGGCGGTGATGGTCGTGGTCGACCCGTTGCGGCTGAAGCTCGCCTGGCCGCGGACGACCTGCGCCCCCTCGGGCCCGGCGACCGCCTCCCGTGCGACGCCGAGCATCGAACCGGCGACCAGGGTCAGCAGCGTGGCGTGACGCATGGGCAGGCTGTTGCGACGAGTCTTCATGCTTCCCTCCGGTGGAATCGCCGCACCGCTCGCGGCTACTCCAAGTGTCACCCCGGAATCCCGATACGCCACCCGCTGGTCAGTAGATCAGCGTCAGAACGAAGGAGAGCTCGTTATGACCGGCATCAACGTCAACGGAGCCGTCACCGTTTTCCAGGTCCAGGAGCGCGAAGCCCCAGTCCACCCGCAGGTTGAAGCGGCGGGTGAGCGCGAGGTCCACGCCGATACCGGCGCCCAGCAGGTTGTTATCAGCCTCGAACGAAAACCGATCGGTGTTCTCGACGTGGGCGGCGTCAATGAACGCCTTGAAAACGAGGTCCCAGTCGGTCGGGCCGTACTGGTACTGGGGGCGCCAGCGGTGCGGCTGGCCGAAGAACGTGCCCGCCACGGGTTCAGGGCTCAGGTTCCGCGGCAGGTGGTAGCGGTACTCGGCGGTGCCGATGAGCACTGAATCGCCGGCCGTGGCGCTCTCGGGGTAGCCGCGGACGGTGTACAGGCCGCCGACGGGCTGCTGCTCGTTGGGGATGAGGCGGTTGTCGAAGGCGTACTGAGCCGTGGCCCCAAGGTGGATCTGGTGCGCGAGCCCGCCGGTGCTCTCTGCGTAAGGGTCGAAGTAGGGCTCGAGGTAGAAGTCGTGGTTGATCGAGCCGCGGAGGACGTAGTAATCCTCGTCCGCGTCGGAGCGTCCCAGAGGATCAAGGTTCTCGCTCGTGCCGGCGACGCCGCTGATGTTGCCCTCCAGCGAAACGACGCCGTTGGTCTGCACGGCCTCGGTATTTCGCTCCAGCACCAGGGCGATAGAGGGGACGAAGAAGTCGTCCTCGCCCTCGATGGCCGCGAGTTCGTTCTCGACCTCGACGTGCTTCCAGTGCACGCCGCCGACGAGGTCCAGGAACGTGGGGCCGTTCTGGTAGAAGTTCCAGGAAATGGAGCCGCCGACGGTGTAGCCCTCGCCCTTGAAGTCCAGGCCAGGCAGGCCGACGTCGGACGCGGTGTACTGGTACCACGAGCCGTCCACTCGCCAGCGCCAGCGGTCGGTGCCCGGGAAGGGGCGGTCGTACGAGGCCTGCACCTGGTGCGTGTCCGCAAAGTTTGCGGTGCTGTACTGGATGTCAAGGATGTCGTCGTGGTTACTGAGGTCGTTGTGGATGAAGCCGAAACGCTCGCGCAGTCGGCTGGTGGATTCCGTGCCGGTATTCGCGATCTGCGCGAACAGCAGCCACGGGCGGTTCTCCGTCACCACGTAATCCAGCCGCACGGCCCCGGGCTCATCGCCGGGGGCCGACAGCGCCACGTCCGCCCGCCGGCCGGGCCGACGCTTGAGCAGGTAGAGGTAGTCGTCGATGGTCTCCTGGTAGACCAGATCGCCCGCCACCACCGGCGAGCGCTCGAGCACGCGCGCGTGCAGCGGGTGGTCGATGGTCTGGTCCTTGGGCAGCCGCTCACCGATGCCCACGGTGTGCATCTCGGTGATCGTGCCGAGGGTGACCAGCAGCGTGACGGTGGTCTCCCCCTCGGGCCGCAGGTCAACAACGCGCCCCTCTTCAACCCGGAACTGCGCGGGGTCGGGCATCACGTACACGCCGCCCAGGCCGCGGTTTTTGAGCAGCGTCACCACCGCCGGTGCGAGCAGGGTCAGGCCGGTGTCGGTGAACCGCTGCTCGCGCAGGTTGGGGATATCGCTCAGGCGTAAACGCTCGGTGCGTTCCTGCGGGGCCGGCGCCGACCAGCCGTCGGGCGTGAGCACGCCCTCGAACGCTGCGTCGAGCAGCGACTCCGCAGGCGGGTTCTGCGGGTTCTGCGTCACGTACTGGATGACGATCCCGGTGACGCGGTGACTCTGCACGGTTGAGGGTGCAGCGGCCGGAGCGGGCGGAGCCTCCTCCTGCGCCATCGCCACGGGGCACACGCTGACTGCCAGCCCAGCGCCCGCGACCAGCGCCCAAGCCATCCTCACCGCCCGCCGCTGTGCACAAACCGGCGTCCTGCTCGCCAATGACTGAGCCATCCTGTCTTTCCTCAGTTTCTGGAACCACCACCAACGCCGAGAGTTATCGGCAATCCATGGTACCGCCGTTGGCGATGATGAAAAGTTGGGGGAACACTGCGGTGGATAACACCCCTCTCCGTTTTGCGCGGCCGCAGTTCCTGCGCCCTCCAGGGTTTTGTTTCGCATGACTTCAGTCGTCGTGGACTTTGGTCGATGCCCACCCTGGCCGCCCCCTCGGGCGGCGAAACGGAGCTGTGAATGAACCGTCGCACGATCCTTTGCACCGCCGCTGTCCTGACCGTCGTTCTGGGTGGCTGCTCCTCCGGGCGTAACAACCGGGCCAGCATGGGCATGGTCGGCCCTAACGACCGCGTCCTGAGCCTGGCCGCCGGCGACTCGCTGGGGCGAGCTGTGTACGTCAACGACGTCATCCTCGCAGCCGCCAAGGTTGATACAAGCAGCACCTTCACCAACGTCGACACAACGAGCACGCTGAGCACGCCGCGGGAGTGAGCTCCGCTCCCCAGTAGCGCGGAACCGGGCGATTCCTGACGCGAATCTCTTGCTGAGGTTCGCGTTTTTCATTGGGTGCGCCCGCGGCTTTGGCACTGGGCAAAGCACCCACCGAGCCCTCCTCGCCCGCCGCACGGGTTTCCCATCGGCGCGATGGCGACGCTGCTCCCTCCCCTGCTCACGCCCCAACCCCCCATTGGCTATCCCCTTACACGGGCGACGGTTGTACCGCCTGCGCCGGTGGTTGCACCCCCACTTCCGACGGCGATTACTGGCATCCCCACTGATCTGGGTCAGAGTTGAGTGCAGGCCGGGTCTCAGCCCCGCCGCCATGGACGGCTTAGTTCAAGATCAGGAGGGATCGAGATGCGTTCTTCGTTCAACGCCCGCACGATGCTCGTTGCCGCCGCAGGCCTGCTCAGCGCGGCCACCGCCAACGCGGCCCTCATCACCGACGCGAGTTTCTTCACTCCCTACCCGACCACCCTCATCAACTTCGAGACGGACGTGCTGGGCAACCCGATCACGCTGCTTCAGGGTCAGCGGCTCACCATGCCCGCGAATGCCTACTCCCCCCTGGGTGTGACGTTTGCCGGCAAGGGCTCCGAGCCCGTGTACTGGGTGAACGACGGCAACGCGGCCTTCGATGCCGCGCAGACGCTCGGCGGTTCGCCCAATGTCTCCATCCCCTCGTCGCTGACCAACTCCTTTACGGTCACCTTCAGCGTGCCCGTGCAGGCCCTCGGGTTCTTCGTGGTCAACAACCGAATCGCCGACCCGACGGGACCCGTGTTCGTTGCCCGCGATGCGCAGGGCAATGTGCTCGAGACCGCCACCTGGGGATCGATGTTCATCGACAACACGATCTCGATCCCCAACACCACGGCCGACTACGGCTTCATGGGCATCACCACGAGCACGCCCATCGCGAGCGTGACCGTGACGAAGGTCCACGCGATCCTCGATGACTTCCGCTTCAGCCCGATCCCGGCGCCGGGCACGGTCTCGCTGGCCGCGGTCGGGGCGGCGTTGATCGCCAGCCGCCGCCGGCGTCGCTCCTGATCTTTCAGGGCATCGGCAGCAGATACCTGATTGTGAGCCACGCGACCAGTGCCACCACGAGTGCGCCGCCCACGATATTTAGGACGCGGACACCCTGCTCGCCGAGGTCGGGCAGCAGGCCGATATTCCTGCGGCTGTAGATCACGCAGTACCAGTTGAACACACCGCCCAGAAGAGCAGCCAGGCCAGCGCACGTGAACAGGGCCGCGAATATCAGCAGGAACGTCTTCATCGACGCGGCATGAGATCGACGATGACCGGCAGGTGATCGCTCACCTCGGTGTCGGTGCGGTCCAGCCCGATCCGCGCCAACGACTCATCACTGAGCCTCCAGGTGTCGAGCACGAACGCGTTCGCAACCTCAGCGTTGGCGTCGCTGAAGAGCAGGTAGTCCAGCCGCCCGGGACCGAAGCCGCTCTTGGGGTCGCGCCACGTTGTGACCGTGCGGTCGCCCAGCACGACCGGCATCGCTACCGACAGGTCGCTCCCATCCGAATCCAGCCCTGCACGCAGCAGGTCCAGCGGCGGACGCGAGCCCACCAGGTTGAAGTCCCCGCCGATCACCCGCAGCGTCGTCGCCGGGAGCTCAGCCAGCGCCGCGCCGACCGCCGCGTTGATGGCCTTCGCTTCGGCCAGGCGCGTGCGGTCCTCTGAACTGTCCATGGTGCCGCAGCACTTGAGGTGCGTGGCCGCCGCGACCACATCGCCCATCGGCGTCACGATCGTCGCGCCGATGAAGCGGACCGGGCGTGTGCCGTTGCCGTCACTGCCCGGGCGGGTCACGGAGTTCTTCAGCAAGGGCGTGAGCGGCCAGCGGGACACCACCGCCACACCCCCGCCCGAAGCGTTGTCACCGGGGGCCTTCACCACGTTCCAGGAGCCCTCCCCCACCATCGCGGCGAACCAGCCCTGCACGCTCTCGGCGTCGCCCTGCTCCCACTCGCTGATGAGGACGACATCGGGCCGCACAGCCGCGAAGACCCGCCGGAACACCTCCGGCTGGCTCAGCGGGCCGCTCTTCTCGACGTTGTACGCCATAACCCGCACCGCGCCCGCGGGCTTGCCGGGCAGGTCGGCCCGCCCCAGCACCGTCCCTGCGCTCGCCGGTCCCACATCAGCGCTGAACGGGTCGGAGTAACCGGTGACCTTGCCGTTGCCGTCACGCGTCGCGAACACGCCTGTCACCCGCCCACTCGACAGCAGCCCGCCGCGCGGCAGCAGCCCGGCGTTCTCCGGCGTGCGGGAGATCCGCAGCTCGTACCACGTTGCCGCGTAGGTGGGCGTGCAGGTCAGGTCGAGGTCCTGGATTTGGATGGGCGTGCGGCGGCCCTGCGAATCCACCGTGTGCGCGTACACGCCGTTCTTGATGGCCGCGCCCTGGCGCGGCGAGAACTCAAGTTCGAGGTCCACACCCATCTGGTCGAAGGGGGCAAGAGAGCTGCCCTCGCCCGTGCCCTTGTCGGCATCGACGTCCAGGAGGATCGACGTCGTGACGTTCGCCGCCTGGAGGGTGTACGCCTGCCCGGGCGAGAACCGCAGGTACAGATAGTTCGGGTCGGCCGTGATCACTACGTCCGAAGGCCAGTCTGCGGTATCCCCGTCCAGCAGGATGCCCGCGTCGCCCGGCGTGGTGATGCGCGTCACCGGGCGCACCGCCGGCCGGTTCGAGCCCGCGCACGCTGTCAGCAGCAGCGCCGACGCACCGACACTCAGAGCCGCCACACCCGCCAACATCCGCTTCAGCTGGTTCTTCATAGGGGCGACACTATCCCCAAGCTGGGGCCATAGGGCAAGCCCGTCTGCGCCGCCCACGCGCCGCCTGGCGCACCCTTTTACCCCCGTTTCAGCCGTCCGCCCCCACCCCTCCCGTACCTATGCACTGTGGCGTGGGGGAAACAACGCGCCCAAGGGGATGAGCATGAGAGCCGCGGAGCTCAACTTCAATCCGTCTGAAGATTCCGATCAACAGTCCGACCACGCCCAGCAGAACGTCGGCCACGCCGAGCGTGCCCTCTCCGCCATCGGCGGGGGCTGGCTCGCCCTCAAGGGCCTGCGCCGGGGCGGCGTCTCGGGGGTGCTCATCGCGCTCGCAGGGGCTGCACTCGTGAAGCGCGGCGTCACCGGACACTGCCAGGTCAAGCAGATGGTGCAGGAGGGTCGTCTGCCCAAGCTTGGCTTCGGCCAGTTGGGCTTCGGCCAGTCGGGCTTCGGCCAGGGGCGCGAGGCCAAGCCCGCCGACTACTTCAATCACGGCATCCACGTTGAGGAGGCGGTTACCGTGCAGGCCCCGGCCGCGCAGGTGTACGCCTTCTGGCGCGACTTCACCAACCTCGCCCAGTTCATGAAGCACGTGAAGTCGGTCGAGGTGCTCGACGAGAAGCGTTCGCACTGGGTCGTCGAGGGGCCCGCGGGCAAGGACGTGGAGTGGGACGCCGAGATCATCAACGAGGAAGAGGGCCGCCTTATCTCGTGGAAGTCCCTGCCAGGCGCGGAGGTTGACAACACTGGGACCGTTCAGTTCCGCGAGGCCCCCGCCGGGCGCGGCACCGAGGTCCGCGTTGTGCTCGAGTACCTCCCGCCCGCCGGCAAGCTCGGCCTGGCGATCGCCAAAGCCTTCGGCAAGACACCCGGCGCGCAGGTCCGCGATGACCTCCGCCGCCTCCGCCAGATCATCGAGACAGGCGAAGTGCCCACCACCGAGGGGCAGCCACGCGGCGAGGGCAAGCGCGGGCGCGTGCAGACCTCCATGGTCGAGAACGCTACCCGCATGATGGGCAACACCGACCAGCACAAGCCCAACCAGGGCGCCCGCTTCGCCCGCAGCGAGGACCAGGAGCAGAACAAGGGCGACAGCCAGTCCGGGCCCGCCCGCACCCGCAAGCAGAACCAGGAGCCCGTCGGGCACGCGGGGGACAGCTCTGAGGAAGGGGGCGGCGAGTGAAGGCCCTTTGTTGGAACGGCCCCAAGGACATGCGGGTTGAGGAAGTCCCCGACCCCAAGATCCTCAACCCGCGCGACGCCATCATCCGCGTCACCTCCACCACCATCTGCGGCAGCGACCTGCACCTCTACGACGGCTTCATCCCCACGATGATGGCCGGCGACATCCTCGGCCACGAGTTCATGGGCGAAGTCGTCGAGGTCGGCCCCGGCGTGCAGACGCTCAAGGAGGGCGACCGCGTCGTCGTCCCCTTCTGCATTTCCTGCGGCGCGTGCTACTACTGCAAGCGGGCGATGTTCTCGCTCTGCGACAACACCAACCCGCACGCCGATTGGGTCGAAAAGCTCTACGGCTTCAGCACCGCGGGGCTTTTCGGCTACTCGCACATGTTCGGCGGGTACGCCGGCGGGCAGGCCGAGTACGTGCGCGTCCCGATGGCCGACATCGGGCCGCTGAAGATTCCCAGCGGCCTCTCCGACGAGCAAGTGCTGTTCCTGACCGACATCTTCCCGACAGGGTGGATGGCCGCGGAGAACTGCCACATCCAGCGCGGCGACACGGTCGCGGTCTGGGGCTGCGGCCCCGTCGGCCAGTTCGCCATCCGCTCCGCCTTCCTGCAGGGGGCCGAGCGCGTGATCGCCATCGACCGCGTGCACGACCGTCTCATGCTGGCCGCTGCCAACAGCGGGGCCGAGCCATTGCACCTCGATGACGTCGACGTGTACGAAGCCCTCCGCGACATGACCGGCGGGCGCGGTCCCGATGCTTGCATCGACGCCGTGGGCATGGAGGCCCACGGCTTCGGCGCCATGGGCGTGTACGACAAGGTCAAGCAGTCGCTGATGCTCGAGAGCGACCGCCCGCACGTGCTGCGGCAGATGATCCACTGCTGCCGCAAGGGTGGCACGCTGTCGGTGCCGGGCGTCTACTCGGGGCTGATCGACAAGTTCCCGTATGGGGCCGCGTTCGGCAAGGGGCTGACGCTCAAGGGCGGGCAGACGCACGTGCAGCGCTACCTGCCCGACCTGCTGCAGCTCATCATCGACGGCAAGATCGACCCGAGCTTCGTGATCACCCACCACATGTCGCTGGAGGAGGGGCCAAAGGCCTACGACATGTTCCTGCACAAGCACGACGGCTGCATGAAGGTCGTGCTCAACCCAGGGCGTGCGCCATCTCCGCAGGAGCGGGAGACACCTCAAGAACAGGAGGTTCCGTCATGACCAGCGAAGACCTTGTTGTTGCATGGCTCAAGGACGCGTACGCGATGGAGACCACCCTCGCGAACAACCTCGACAACCATTGCAAGGACGCCAAGCGCCACCCCGACGTCGAGGCCCGCCTGCGCCAGCACGCGCAGGAGACCCGCCGGCACGCCGAGCTCATCCGCGAGTGCATCGAGCGCCACGGCGAGTCGCCCAGCGCCGGCAAGAACATCATGGGCAAGCTTGCCGGCCTTATGGGCAACCTCCACGGCGCCACGAAGGACGAGCTGCTCAAGGACTGCCTGCAGGATGTGGCCGCGGAGCACTTCGAGATCGCCTGCTACAAGTCGCTGATCACGGCCGCCCGCGCTATCGGGGACGAGCAGACCGCCCGCGTCTGCGAGGAGATCCTGCACGAGGAGGAGCGCATGGCCGAATGGCTGGAGTCGAACATCGCGATGCTGACGAGCGAGCAGCTTGCGATGGCGCACTGATCGGCAGGCCACTCACGACAACCTGGCACGCACCAGCGGCCCCGGCAACCCCTGCCGGGGTCGCTTCTTTTCCGCCCCCACCCTGAGAATCCTGCACGCAAAGCCTCGGAACTGCTAGACTCGCGCCACCCTGCTGGAGTGGTAACCATGCAACGAGTTGTCTTGAGCACCGCAGCGGCACTCGCAGGATGCGCCAGCGTCCTCCACGCGCAATGCCAATCAGGCTGGCTGGTTTCATCAACCGGTGAGGAGCAGGTGGTCGCCGCGGTCACGTGGGACCCAGACGGCAGCGGCCTGCGGCCAGCCGCTCTCTACGCGGCAGGGCGGTTTGGGGTCGATGAGTTCAACATGGCCGCGTATGGCATCGCGGTCTCTTCGGGCGGCACCTGGACTCTGCTGACGCCGCCGCTCAACCAGACGATCCGATGCATGGTGGTGGGCCCGGACGGCAGGCTCATCGTCGGCGGCGAGTTCACGGCGTCAAGTACGCAGTCGATTCCCTACATTGCAGCGTGGGACGGCGAGAACTGGGAAGCGATCGGGCCTGGAATGAATAACGCGGTCACGACGCTCACGGTGTCCTCCGGCCTTCTGTATGCCGGTGGACGCTTCAACAACGTCGGCCCCGCATCAGGTCCCTTTATTGCGACGTGGGACGGTGAGACATGGCAGTCCGTCTCCGCCTCGCCGGCACTCACAAACGCACCCTCGCTGCTGAAGACGCTCGCGAACGGCGACGTTGTCGCCGCCAACTTCAGGTGGGTGGAGAATCGGTTCACCTGCCAGGTTGAACGCCTGTCAGGGAACGCCTGGACACGCCTGGACCAGGGCGCCACCGGCGCAGCACTGCTTGGGATGCACGGCAGTGATCCGGCTGTCTTCGATCTTGTAGAACTCGCCTCCGGCGACCTGGTTGCGGTTGGCCACTTCCAGAACGCGGGCGGAGTGGTCGTCAACAACGTGGCGCGCTTCAACGGTACATCTTGGGTGCCCTTGGGTGCGGGCCTGGACTCCATTGCATCCTCCGCGGCGCTCCTCCGCGATCAGACCGTGGTCGTCTCTGGATGGTTCCATTCGGCCGGCGGAGTTCCAGCCAACAACTTGGCCCTCTGGTCTCCTGCGGGTTGGGCTGCGGTGCCGGGGACTGGAGTCGAGTACGTCCAGGGCGTGTTCGAAACGTCCGATGGAGGTGCACTCGTTCGAGGTCAGTACTCCGATTGGACGGGGGAATGGCCAGTCACTCATTATGTGGAAGCACGGTACGTCCTCACCCCGACTGCTGACTTCAACGGTGATGGAGATGCCGGGACGGACCAGGACATCGAGGCCTTTTTCGCATGCCTCGGCGGCACCTGCTGCCCTCTTTGTCACCCGCGCGGCTCAGACTTCAACGCCGACGGAGACTACGGCACCGACCAGGACATTGAGGCGTTCTTCCGCGTCCTGGGCGGCGGCAGCTGCTAGAGGTTGTGCGCTTCACTCCACCTCCGCCCGCGGCACCGCCCGCAGCAGCCCCCGCGTGTACTCGTGCTCGGGTGCCTCCAGCACCCGCTCACGCGTCCCCACCTCCACGATCCGCCCCTTGTGCATCACCGCGATCCGCGAGCACACGTGCTGCACCACGTTCATGTCGTGGCTGATGAACAGGTAGCTGAGCCCCATCTCCTTCTGCAGGTCCATCAGCAGGTTGATGATCTGCGCCTGCACCGACACGTCGAGCGCACTGGTCGGCTCGTCGCACACGATGAACTTGGGCCGCAGCGCCAGCGCCCGCGCGATGCCCACCCGCTGACGCTGACCGCCGCTGAACTCGTGCGGGTACCGCGTCGCCGCCGCGGCCGGGAGCCCGCACCGCTCCAGCAACTCGCCGACGCGCGCCGCCAGCGTGCGCGAATCACCTGCCAGGCCGTGCACGACCAGCGGCTCGCCCACGATCTCGCCCACGCTCATCCGCGGGTTGAGGCTGCTCGCCGGGTCCTGAAACACGATCTGCATGTGCCGCCGCAGCCGCCGCAGTTCCCCCGCACTCGCCCGGGTAACGTCCACACCGTCGAACACGATCAAGCCCGACGTGGGCTCCATCAGCCGCAGCACGGCCCGCCCAACCGTCGTCTTCCCCGACCCCGACTCCCCCACTAATCCCAGCGTCTCGCCCGGGCCAATCTCGAACGAAACCCCGTCCACCGCCTTCACCACCCCCGTCCGGCGCGCCAGCACGCCCGAGCGCACCGGGAAGTGCACGCACAGGTCCGTCACCCGCAGCAGCGGCTCGCTCGAGTCCGGCATCATGCCCATGCCGCATCCTATCGGCACGGTCCCCTCCCACCCCCCACACCCGGCGACTTGACCCATCCCCCTGCCGCCCTACGCTTGCTCCCCGGCCCACAAAGCCGGCTGCGGGCAGTTAGCTCAGTTGGTAGAGCACCGCATTGAAAATGCGGGTGTCCCCGGTTCAAGTCCGGGACTGCCCATTCAGATGACACGCCCGGGCCAGCCCCGGGCGTTGTCGTTTTTGGGGTCGACGTCCCACCGAGATGTCCTCATCTCGGTGGTTCTTCGCCCGCGAGCGCATTGGCTCAAGCAGTTGCCCAAGGGCACCCCCGGCCCGCCGCACTAGGCAAATCACCCGCCACCTCGACCCGCAATCACCGCGGCCACACCGTCGTTCAGCCTCTCGAGCGCCGGCCCGCTGTCCGGGCACAGCGCGAACAAGGAGGTTCATATGTTCGGTCTCCTCAGCACCAAGTTCCTGGCCGCGGCCGCCCTGCTCTCGGCCGGCGTCTTCACCGCCGCCCCGGCGATGGCGGGCCCCCGCGGCGGCGTGTCCATCGAGGTCCGCGCCGGGGGCTACCACGATGGCTACTACTCGCGAGGCCACTGCGCCCCTCGGCGCGTGTACCGCGAGCGCGTGTACGTGTCGCCCCGTCATCACCACCGACACTACGGGCATCACCACCACCGCGGGCATCACCATCACCGCGGGCACCGTCATCACGGCGGGCACGGCCACTGGGGCCACCGCCACTAACGACGCGTCGTCGGCCACACCGTACAACGCCCGTGGGCATGCCCCGCGGGCGTTTGCTTTTTGGGCCCCCTGGACCTCCACCCCTACGATCCCGCATGACCACGCTCGCAACACCGGCCACGGCTCTTACGAACCTCGCCGACAAGGTCGAGATGCAGAACCGGCTGTTCGCGGAGCTCTCCGCGATGTTCGGACGCGAGGTCCCGCTGTACGACAAGTCGCTCGCGGTGAACACGGTGACCAACACGGCCGTGTGCTCGCTGCTTTCGCAGATCTACCACTCGTTCTCCATCACGCCGCAGCAGCTCGAGAAGACCAGTGGCGAGCGCCACGGGGCCATCCGCATCGGCCGCCCCGACGAGTACCGCTGGATCGCGCGCTTCTTCGCCTGCTTCGCGATGGAGCCGCACAACTTCTACGACATGACCAACGTGGGCGGCAAGAGCCAGCCCATTATCGCCACCGCGTTCCGCTCCGTTCTCAACCCCGAGCACCGCGTGTTCACGTCGCTGCTCATGACCGATTACTTCGACCCTGCCACCCGCGCCCGGATCGAAGCCCTGCTGGCCACTCGCCAAGTCTTCTCCGACCGTGCCAAGGAGTTGATCCAGAAGTCCGAGCAGCAGGGCGGGCTCTCGTCGACCGACGGCGACGCCTTGGTCGCCGAGGGCACGCAGCGGATCTTCAAGTGGACGGCCCGCGCCCGCGACCACCAGCTCTACAAGGACCTTTGTGACGCCGGCTTCAAGATCGCCGCGGATATCTGCTGCTTCGAACGCCACCACCTCAACCACCTCACCCCCAACACCTTCTGCATGGACCTGTACACCAGCGCCATGAAACTGTGCATGGGCGAGATGGACGAGGCGACCTTCCGCTCCCGTGCGACCACCGCCCTCACCCGCCTCTCCCACCAGGCCGACCGCGAGTACATGCACCTCACGTTCAAGCACCTGTCGCAGCAGGAGCTTGACGCGCTCAAGCCCGCCCCGCTGCCCCACGCGGCCATCACCAGCATCGTCGACACCACCGTCAAACAGCTCCGCCGTCCCGACCTCGACCTCACCAAGCTCAAACACGCCGGTTTCAAAGACTCGACAGAGGGCCCCAGCCAGGACACCCCCGTCCTCCTCCGCCAGGACGCGTACAAGGCACTCACCGAAGCCGTGACCTTCATGAACCCCGACGGGACCACCACCGAGACCACGCACACCGCTCGTTTCGGCGAGATTGAGCAGCGCGGCTACGCCACCACGACGAAAGGCCGTGCCCTTTACGACCAGTGCCTCGCCGCCGCCGAGGCCGACCCCGCCTGCTCCGTGGCCGCCGCGAAGAAGGACTTCGCCGCCTACGAGGCCGCGTACGCCAGTCACTTCGCCGCGTTCCCAAAGACCGTCGACGCCCTCCTCGCGCAAGGCCTCATCCACGCCCGCTACGAGCCGACCCCTAAAGGCCTCGCCGCCAAGGGCACGCTCGCGACCACCGACCTCCAGCAGCTCGTTCGCGAAGGCCACGCCCGCGCCCACGCCCTCCGCTACGAGGACTTCCTCCCCGTCTCCGCCGCGGGCATCTTCGCCAGCAACCTGAACCAGTACGGCACCAAGTCCACCGCCGCGGCCAAGCCCACCTACACGCAGGCGCAGCTCGAAGCGATCATGGGCAAGAAGATCGTGGACGCCAACGCGGTATACGCGGCGGTCGAGGCCCGCTCGATCCTCGACACCCTTACCGCTCTCGGCGTCCTCGCGAAGGTCCCCGCGGCCGACCAGGCGGCCCTGCGCTCCGCCGCAGCCTCATTCGGGGCGTGATACCCCCCGCCAGAGGGACCCCGCAATCAAGTCCCCGCCCAACTTGACCGATGACCGGAGTCTGATAGTGTTCTGCCCCCGCAAGAGCGGGTTCAGGCCGCCCCGGGAACGGGTCAGCCCCTGGATTCCCCGATAGCTCAATGGTAGAGCGAGCGGCTGTTAACCGCTAGGTTCTAGGTTCGAGTCCTAGTCGGGGAGTTCACCTCAAAGGCCCGCCGCACGGCGGGCTTTTTCGTCGGTCGGGGCCTATGCTTCCCGCCCGATCCGGAAAGGCTTGCCATGAAGACCGACATCCACCCCAAGTACTACCCCAACTGCAAGGTCTACCACAACGGCCAGGTCGTCATGACCGTCGGCGCCACCGTGCCCGAGATGCACGTCGAAGTGTGGTCGGGCTCGCACCCGTTCTTCACCGGCAAGCAGACCTTCGTTGACGCCGCGGGCCGCGTCGAGAAGTTCCAGCGCAAGTACGCCGGCAACTACTTCGAGAAGAAGGGCGCGGCGAAGAAGTAAGCGAACGAGCCCCGAGCGTAAGCGAGGGGTGTTGCGGTCGTGAACCCCGAGCACTCAGCCCGGGGTTCTTCTGCTTTTGGCGGCATCCCAACCCAGTGGCCGCGCCATCTCAAGCGGGCTCCCTTGCTCGTCCCGCACGTACTTGATTGCCCGCACGAGAGATTCTTCCGAATCAATGTACCGTGTACTGCCGTGGTATGACCATGGCGAGATGTCCATGGCGTACACGCCCACTTCACGCATCCGTCTGGTCGAGTAGCCCTTCAGGTCGTTCATCACACGCTCCGGAGTGGTTCCAGCGGACACGACGACATGAACGTGCGTGGACCGGACATGGTGAACCTTCAGGATCCACTTCCGATACGCACAGACCTCTTCGATTGTGTGATGAACCACGTATCTGCGCTCGGCGCACAGCTCGATCGGAGGGTGCTTCAGTTCCGCAAACTCTGCCGCCTCTCGTAGAGCATCAGGCGGCAGCATGGGCGTGCCTGGCCTGTTGTGGTCACGGTCGACGGAACCTCTGTCCCGCCCGTGCAGCCAACTGCCATAGGTGTGGAACGTAATGAAGTACGCGAGCACCGGCATGAGCACAGCGTAACCTGAACCCGCTCGCTGACGCTCGGGGCTCGTCCGCTCGTTACTCCGTGCTCACGCCACCCGCCACGCCTTCCCGTCGCGCACCACGCGCCGGTACAGCGTGTCCCGCTCAACCGGCGTGAACCCCGCCTCGCGGATGGCCTTCTGCAGGGCCCATACGTCCACCTCCTGGTGCGTGCTCGCGCCGCCGACCTTGGTGATGTCGTACCACACCACCGTGCCGTCGATGTCGTCGGCCCCGCTCTGGAGCATCACCTGCGCCATCGGCAGCGTCTGCATGATCCAGAACGCCTTCACGTGCGGAAAGTTGTCCAGCATCAGGCGGGCCACCGCCAGCGTCCGGTAGTTCTCCAGCCCGCTCGGCCCGGGCAGGTGCTCGAGCTCGCAGCCATCAGGGAAGAACGGCAGCGGGATGATGGTCTGGAAGTAACCGAACGTCTGTCCTGACGAGCCCGACGCGCCAGCGAGGGTCCGGCCCCCGAATGCCACGTGCTCCGGGAGCGGCGTGCCGGGGCGGGTCAGCGTGATCGCGCCAGTGGCATCGCTGGCGTACTCGAGCCGCGCCAGCGCCACATCCTGCGCCTTCCGCAGCATGTCCATGTGCACCAGCCGCTCTCGCCGGTCCTCGATGTGGCCGTACAGCATCGTGGCGTTGGTGTTGAGTCCCAGCTCGTGAGCGATCGTGTGCACATCCAGCCACACGTCGCTCCGGATCTTGCCCTTGAACGCCTCGTCGTGCACCCGATCGTCGAAGACCTCGGCCCCGCCGCCAGGCAGCGAGCCCAGCCCCGCCTCCTTCAGCTTCTCCAGCACCCAGCGGATGCCCGCGCGCCGGTCGCTCTGCTTGTACACCTTCGCGATCTTCGCCAGGTGCACGATCTCCACGGCCGTGAACGCCTTGACGTGCAGATCGCTCCCGAGCTTCCGCGCTTCCTCGCGGATGGCCGCGACCATGTCCGTGTAATAGCTGAACGGCAGGTACGGGTGCAGTCCGCCGACCGAGTGGATCTCCGTCGCCCCGCTCTCCACCGCCTTGCGGGCCTGCTCGCGGACGTACTCAAGGTCGCGCGTGTACGCCTTCTCGTCCCCCTGCTTGGCGTAGAACTCGCAGAACTTGCACGACAGGGCGCACACGTTCGAGTAGTTCAGGTGGCGGTTGATGTTGTAGTACGCGTTAACACCGTGCAGCCGCCGCCGCACGCCGTCGGCCATTTCCAGCACCGACCAGATGTCCGGCGTTGCGTACAGCAGCTCGCCGTCCTCAAGGGTCAGCCGCTCCCCCGCCTCCAGCTTGGCCCGTAGGGGGTCCAAGCGGCCATCGTGGTTGGGCTTGCTTGGGCGGACCGGCTTAGGCAGGGTTGTCGTCATGGGTGTTTTCAGAAAACTTTGAAAACTATAGACCGCCCCACCATCACTTTCAGCCTCGATGTCACCCGCATCGCGATCGCCGGACGACCCAGATGGCCGGCCTAAAACTCGTGCTCAGGAGCGCGTTTGCGTGCATCTGCCGCTCGATGTACTCGCGGAGAACGGCCCGGAGCCGCGGGTGCAAGCGGGCGAGCGCCGCCGCGTTGACCTTTAGGCGTGCGAACAGCCGCCCATTGACAGCCGCGACTTCGCGCGCCGTAAACACCCGCACCTCCTCAACCCGGTCGCCGAGGCGCGTGATCACCGCGTTCGCCCGCTTCAGAGTGGGCGGTCGCCTGTGCCCCTTCGGCGACGGCCCACCCTCTGGATCGAAGAACACGTCATCGATCACGTACAGCCCGCCCGCTCGTACGCACATCCGCAGCGACCTCGCGGCCGTGCTCAGCGGCCACAGCCCCAGCATCATGGCAACGTCGTACCGCCGCGCCGGCTCCCACCGCTCCAGGGCCGCGTGCTCGTATGTCGTGAGCGAGTACAGCCCACGCCGCCGGGCGCTGCTCCGTGCAGCCTCGATAAAGGGCAGGTACCCGTCCACCCCAAGCACGCGGCAGCCAATCGCCCCCGCGACGGCCAGTGAAGCCGCGCCCTTCCCGCATGCGAGGTCCAGCACCCGCGACCGAGCGGTCACCCCATGTGTTTTCAGCAGCCCCGCCACCACTCGAGGCGAGCTCCCAAGCGACGGCATCCCCTTGAACAGCTCGGCAAGGTACGGATACAGCTCCTCGGGAGCATCCACCGACGCGGCGACGGACGCCGCAACTCCCCGCCCCAGCGTGTTCACAGGCCCCTCATCACAGGGCCACCGTGCCCTTGCGCAGGTTCAGGATGAGCTCCACCTGCCCCGTCGGCCGGTCGAGCCTCTGCGCGATCTCGATCACGCTCAGCCCCTGGTCGGCCAGGTCGTACACGTCGCGGTGGCTCTGGTCGTACGCGGCGGGCCGCCGCACTTCGCCCTTGGGCTCGATCAGCCGCGTCTCTTTGTGCGCGGCCTCCAGGGTCCGAATCCGCTCGTCGGCGGCCCGCAGCAAACGCTCTAGACGCTCAGCCTTTGCATCAAGCTCCGACGCAAGCCGGTCGGTGAGCTCGCGGATGTCGCCCAGTAGCTCCCTGTCCTCCGCGCCGGCGCCGCCCTGGGCCGCAGCACGTTGGGCAGGCTTCCGATTCATGCGGTACTTGAGGAAGTACGCGATGAGCAGCACACCCAGCAGCATCGCCGTGCCCGCGACCGCCTCAGTTGTCGTCAGCGGTGACCGGCTCGCGATCGTCCCAAGCGACTGGCTCTCGTTCGTTGGCACGGCCTTCTGCCGTTGTGACTTTTGCGGCTCGGTCATCTGCGGTTGAACCTGCTGTGGCTCCGGCTCCGTTTTGATCGCCACAGGACCGACGTCCTCCACCGCTGCCGACTCACCCGCCTCCGCGGCACTCTTCACCGGCACATCCGGCGCAGCCTTGGACGGCTCGCCGCTGGCGGTGCTGGGAACATTCGGGCTCACCGCGGCGTTGCTCCCGCGGCTGCCGTTCTCGACCGTGCCATCGTGGCCGACGCTCATAGGGCCCCTCCATGGGCTTGGGTGCGGACCTGTGCAAGGTATCATCCGCGCGTGCTGGACGCGAGCGTGAAAACCGCCCTGCGAAAGGACCCCGCGGGGGCCGCGATTGTCGCCTCCTGGCGCCGCTTGACGGGTGGGCGGGAGGTTCGCGACCCCCACCGCCGCACGCTGGTGGCTGTCTCCGGCGGCTGCGACTCATCCGCCCTGCTCCTCGCCCTCGCCGCGGCGACCGACAATCTGGTCGCCGCCCACATCGTCCACGACTTCCGCTCCCCCGCAGAGGCCCTCGCCGACCGGGACACCGCCGCAGGACTTGCCCAGCGCCTCGGCATTCCTTTCGTCGAAGGCCACATCCAGGCCCGTCGCGTGGGCGGCAACCTCGAGGCCGCGTCGCGCCGCCTCCGTTACCACGAACTCGCCCGCCTGGCCGCCGAGCAAGCCTGCCCCTACCTCGTCACCGCTCACCACGCGGACGACCTCCTCGAAACCATGCTCATGCGCCTCATCCGCGGCACCGGCCCCGCGGGCCTTGCCCCTATCCGCGCGCGCCGCCGCCTCACGGGCGTCACCATTGTCCGGCCCATGCTCGCCATCACGCGTGCCGACGCGGAGCGTCTCTGCACGCTCGCCGGCCACCATTGGGCCACCGACGCGACCAACAGCGATACCTCACGCCTCCGCAACGACCTCCGCGCGACGGTGCTCCCCCACCTCCGCCGCCTCTCCCCCCTCGTGTCCCAGAAGGCGGCGGTAACCTCCGAACTGGTGGGCGAAGCCGCGGCCATCATCCGCGCCCACGCCCGCCGCCTCTTGCAACAGGCCACAAGGTTGGAGAACAGCCTCGCCTGGCCCCGCACCCGCCTGCGCCGCACGCCCCGCATCATTCTGGGCGAGCTCCTCCGGACCGCCGCCCGCGATCTCGCCGACGGCTGGCACATGGACCGCCTCAGCCACCGCGTGCTCCAGGGCGCCCTGCGTGCCATCAAAGACCACAGCACCGACCCGCGTACGTTCGAGTGGTCGCACCTGCGCGTGCATGTGCTCGCGAACGAGGTCCGCATCGAGCGCACCTGAGCGTCGCCCGCGTCTCACACCCCACGCCGCGCCGACATCACCGAGTACATCCCCGTCCGCCAGTGCAGGTCCACGCCGGTGAACCCTGCGTCTTCCAGCATGCGGGTGTGCTCGCGCAGCGGCACGTAGTGGTCGTGCTTGTGCGAGTGGTCCACCAGGCTTGCGATCTCTTCCTCCGTGCAGTGCCCCGGTTCGCGGCAGAAGCGGTACCAGAGGTCCCAGTGCGCCTCGTTGGCCCGTTCAGTCGCCCCCGCCAGCTGATCCGCGAAGCACAGCTCTCCGCCCGGCTTGAGCCACGCCGCGAACGAGCGGTACAGCGCCGCCTTATCCACCACATGGTGCAGGCTCATCGAGGAGGCGATCAGGTCGAAGCTCTGAGCCGGAAACTCCAGCTGTTCGAAGCGGGCCGTCACCGCCACCAGGCGCGGGTCGTACCCTGCCCGCTCGCTGGTCACCCGCGTCATCTCCGGGGCCGCGTCCACCGTGGTCACGTTCGCCGACCTGTACCGCGACAGCAGCTTCAGGGTCAGGCTCCCCGTCCCGCACCCCAGCTCCAGCACGTTCACCGCCACCGGAGGCAGGATCTCAAGCAGCCGCTCGATCATCTCCTCATACCGCGGCACCGCCCGCCGGATCAGCGAGTCGTACGCGTCCACCATCTGCCCGAAGTACGCCGACGCGGTGGCGGGCGTCGTTGCCGGTGTGACCGAGTGCGGCTCCATGCGGGAGGGTAGCGGTCGAGGCTCATCACTCGCCACCGGCACGCCAAGTGAGCGGCCGTGACTAGAATCCAGCATGATCGATTGGAGTCAATGCCCAGCCGTCGAACGGTCTCCCGAAAAGGTGAGCGGCGCATGGGTCTTCAAGGGCAGCCGCGTGCCGGTTCGCGCACTGTTCGAGAACCTGGAGGAAGGCGCCACGATCGACGAGTTCATCGAGTGGTTCCCGGGCATCAGGCGAGATCAGGTAGAGGCGGTCCTTATTTTCGCCAGCAAGAGCCTCGCCGCG
This sequence comes from Phycisphaerales bacterium, assembly GCA_035627955.1. Taxonomy (NCBI): domain Bacteria; kingdom Pseudomonadati; phylum Planctomycetota; class Phycisphaerae; order Phycisphaerales; species Phycisphaerales bacterium. Next base: position 4,388 of record DASPKU010000008.1, on the reverse strand, counting down.
TAGACAGGCGGGGACGCGACATGCGAATCTTGTTCGATCAAGGAACGCCCGCGCCGCTTCGACACGCGCTTGTCGGTCACCTAGTCGCCACGGCTGACGAGATGGGTTGGTCGAACCGCACGAATGGATCACTCCTCGCGGGCGCTGAGGATGAATTTGACCTCCTCATCACGACCGACCAGAGCTTGCGGTACCAGCAGAACATTCAGACACGCCGCATCGCAATCCTTGTCCTGATGACCACTCGGTGGCCCCGTATCAAGGCCCATACGTCGCTCGTCGCGCAAACAGTCGATCGAATGAAGCCCGGCGAGTACCTCGAACTGCACATCCCGCACCTGCGGCCTCGTAATTGAAAGAGGGCGGGCCCCGCGGCCCGCCCCCTGTACTCCAATCACGTCGCACACGTTCACATGTGCTTGATCACCGCATCCCCGAACTCGCTGCACTTCAGCTTCGTCGCCCCCTCCATCATCCGGTGGAAGTCGTACGTCACCGTCTTCGCGCTGATCGCCCCGTCCATCCCCTTGATGATCAGGTCCGCGGCCTCGGTCCAGCCCATATACCGCAGCATCATCTCGCCGGACAAAATCACCGAGCCCGGGTTGACCTGGTCCAGGTTGGCGTACTTCGGGGCCGTGCCGTGCGTCGCCTCGAAGATCGCGTGCCCGGTGATGTAGTTGATGTTGGCGCCCGGCGCGATGCCGATGCCGCCCACCTGCGCCGCCAGCGCGTCGCTCAGGTAGTCGCCGTTGAGGTTCAGCGTGGCGATCACGTCGAAGTCCTTCGCCCGCGTCAGCACCTGCTGCAGCGTGATGTCGGCGATGCTGTCCTTGATCATCAGCATCTTCTTCCACTTGCCCTCGCCGTGCGTGGGCCACAGCTTCAGTGCCCCGTCCACCTCCGCCACGACCTTCTTCTGCTGCTCGGGCGTCATCATGTCGAAGCCCGGGTCGATCATCTTCGCGTTGGCCTCGGAGCTCAGGCCCGCGTTGGCCTCCTTGTTCCCCAGGATCCAGCTCTCGCGCTCGGTCACCACCTGGCCCCGGAAGAACGAGGTCGCGATCTTGTACCCCCAGTCCTTGAACGCGCCCTCGGTGAACTTCATGATGTTGCCCTTGTGCACCAGCGTCACGTTGCGACGCTTGTTCTTCAGGGCGTACGCGATCGCCGAGTGCACCAGCCGCTCGGTCCCCAGGTACGACACCGGCTTGATGCCGATGCCCACGAACCCGAAGGGCGAATCCACCGTCGCCAGCGGCGGCTCGTTGGCCGCCCGCGTCGGGCTCCCGATCGCCTCCAGCTGCTTCTGCCACTCCCCGCTCTGCTGCTGCGTGCCGAACCGCACCTTGGCGAAGTCCTTGGGGAAGTTCTGCTGCATGAACGCCAGCATCTTCGCGGCCTCGGGCGTCCCCGCCGCGTACTCGATGCCCGCGTAGATGTCCTCCGTGTTCTCACGGAAGATCACCATGTCGCAGTCCTCGGGCTTCTTCACCGGGCTGGGCACACCCTTGAACCACCGCACCGGCCGCAGGCACACGTACAGGTCCAGCATCTGCCGCAGGGCCACGTTCAGCGAGCGGATGCCCCCGCCCACCGGCGTCGTCAGCGGCCCCTTGATTCCGACGAGGTACTGCCGGAACGCCGTCAGCGTCTCATCGGGCAGCCAGTTCCCTGTCTTGTTGAAGCTCTTCTCCCCCGCCAGCACTTCCTGCCATGTGATCTTCTTCTGCCCGCCGTACGCCTTCGCCACGGCCGCGTCGAACACCTTCACCGACGCCCGCCAGATGTCCGGCCCCGTGCCGTCACCCTCGATGAACGGGATGACAGGGTCATTGGGAACCTGGAGCTGGCCGGACCTCATCGTGATCGCGCTGGGCATGGTGTACCTCGTGTAAGTGCGTCTCCATCCCGCGCTGCGCGGGAGGTGGCTGAGGGTAGCCGCTTACTTCCCGTTTTTGGCCCATCGCGGCCCCGGCACCGGCAGCACCAGATTCAGCAGCATCAGCACACCGAACGCCAGCACCAGCGCCGGGATCTCTACCTTGCTGCTCACGTACCCGCCCTCGCGCAGAAACGCCCCGATCCCCGCCACAATCAGCCACGGCCCGATCGTCAGCGTCAGCTTGTCGAACCCGCCCAGCGCGATGGTCAGCAGCCCTGCCAGCATCAGCCCGCCCACCCAGATCCAGTTCACGTCCGGCATCAGGCCCAGGCCACTCAGCAGCCACCCGCCGCCGATGAGGATGATCAGGCACGCGACGACAACCAGCTGCTTCGGGGCGTTCATGGTCGGAGCGTACTGACCGGGCCTTCAACTGCGCCTCAACCGACAACGTCCGTCCACGCCCGACACCGACATCCGCCCCCGTGCCCGAATTCATCCCACGCAACCATCGACGCCCCCCCGAGTTACGCCTCGCAGGCCGCGAAACCCCGGAATGTTCGGGCTTCGTTGTATACTGTGGTTCCCCCACCGAGGTGTGTGGGATACCCAGAACAAAGGAGATGTCATGACGAAGGTCCTCGCCGTCCTTGCCGTTGTCGGTGCCTGCGCTGTGGTCGTGAACGCCCAGCCCGAGAAGAAAGACACCGGCCGCCCGAGCGCCCCCGCCGCGACCCCCGCGTCGCCCGCCCGCCCCTCTCAGCCCAACGACCGGCAGCCCGCCGACCGCAAGCCCACCGACAAGAAGCCCGCCGACATGAAGCAGCCCGAGGGCATGCCCGAGGGCGCCATGCCCCCCGGCATGACCCCCGAGCTGATGAAGGAAATGGAAGCCTGCATGATCGCGGCCCAGCCCGGCCCCGAGCACCAGCACCTCCAGTCCATGGTCGGCACGTGGGAGGGCAAGAACAAGATGTGGATGACCCCCGACGCCCCCCCGATGGAGACCACCAGCACCGCCCGCTTCGCCAGCACCCTCGGCGGCCGCTACATCCACGGCGACTTCAAGGGTCCCATGCCCGGCATGGGCATGTTCGAGGGCGCCGCCCTCTACGGCTACGACAACGTCTCCAAGAAGTACCAGGTCGTCTGGGTCGACAACATGGGCACCGGCATGATGATCGGCACCGGTGAGGCCTCCCCCGACAAGAAGACCCTCACCTGGACCATGAAGTGGAACCACCCCACCCGCGGCGAGGTCACCTTCCGCGAGGTCGACACCATGATCTCCCCCGACGAGATGAAGCTCGAGATGTACGGGCCCCACACCGACGGCAAGGAGTTCAAGATGATGGAGATCGTCTCCAAGCGCGTCAGCAAGGAGCAGCCCAAGCTCCACGAGGACTCCCACGGCGGCAAGCCCGGCGCGCACCACCCCGCCGTGCCCCACACCCACTCCTCGCCCGCCCCGGCGCAGAACCCCAACCCCAACAAGAAGTGATGCCCGCCCTCGCCGGTTTCACTGAATGATTCCAGTCGCGAGGGGGCCCTTAGCGGGGCCCCCTCCGCGTTTCAGGCCGCATATTCAGAACGCGTTGCGCCGCCGCCATCAACCCGCGGGCCGACTTTGACGAACTGACTTCTACCATCACGCCCGCGCCGGAGCGAGCTCACTCGTTCAGGGTGCGCTTTCTCTCCGGAGGTTTTTGATGAAGAAGGTTCTCGTACTCGGCGCAGGCAAGGTCGGCAAGTCCGTCGGCGAGCTCCTGCTCGGGGCCGGCGGCGGCCACTACAGCGTCACCTTCGCCGACCGCGACGAGGCCAACCTCCGCGCCGCCGAGGAGAACCTCAAGCGCCTCAAGACCCTGGTGCAGCACCCGGTTGAATATGCACTCAAGCGCGTCGATGTCTCCGACAACGCCGCCGTCCGGGCCGCCCTCGCCGGCCACGACTACGTGATCTGCATGCTGCCCTTCAACTTCGTCGCCGGCATCGCGGAGGCCGCGAACGAGCTGGGCGTGCACTACTTCGACGTGACCGAGGACGTCGAGACCACCGACCGCGTCCGCGCCATCGCCGATGAGGGGCGCGCCAAGGTCGCCCTCGTGCCCCAGTGCGGCCTCGCCCCCGGCTACATCGCCATCGCCGCCAACGACATCGCGCGGGACTACACCGAGGTGCACGACCTTGTGCTGCGCGTGGGCGCCCTGCCGCAGTTCCCCACCAACATGCTCAAGTACAACATCACCTGGTCCACCGCCGGCGTGGTGAACGAGTACTGCGAGCCCTGCCGCGTCATGCTCGGCGGCAAGCCGACCAGCGTCCCCGCGATGGAGGGCCTGGAGAACTTCTCGTTCGAGGGTGTGGATTACGAGGCCTTCTACACCAGCGGCGGCGTGGGCAGCCTCATCGACCCTCAGGTGATCGTGCGCCCGGCCTCCGCGCAGGTCGACGATCTGCTGTCCGAAATCCACCTGAGAACCCAAAAAGGGGAGCGCGTCCT
>DASPKU010000005.1 GCA_035627955.1 Phycisphaerales bacterium | reverse complement strand
GGGAGCAGATTGTCCAGGTTGCCCGCGTAGGTGAGCTTGTCGAGGACGGTGATCTCGGCCCGCGGGTCTGACCTCAGGAGGTTGTGGACGAAGGCCGAGCCAATGAAGCCGGCGCCGCCGGTGACCAGGACGCGCACGGCTCAGACCCGGTCCCGGACGCGATTGGCGCCGTGCTCGGCCACGAAGTCGAAGGCCTGATGGTAGGAATCGATCGACTCGCCGGCGTCGCCCCACCACCCCGAGATGACGTCGTGCTCCATCAGCCCGCGGTCGATGTATTCGTTGTTCACGTCGGTGATCTCGAGCTCGCCGCGGCCGGAGGGCTTGAGGGTCTTGCAGATGTCGAAGACGGTGTTGTCGTAGAAGTAGATGCCGGTGACGGCGAAGTTGCTGGGAGCCTTCTTGGGCTTCTCGATAATCTCGGCGATGCGGCCGACGCCGGGCTCGCCCTCGAAGCGGCAGACGCCGAAGCGCTCGGGGTCGGGGACTTCCTTGAGGAGGATCTTGGCGCCGGAGGGCTGGGTGAAGAAGTCGCCGGCGGCGCGCTTGATGTTGCCCTCGATGATGTTGTCGCCCAGCACGACGCAGACCTTGTCGCCGTCGGCGAAGTCCTCGGCGAGCTTGAGGGCGTCGGCGATGCCGCCCTCGCCCTCCTGGTAGGTGTACTCGAGGTGGCGGCAGCCCAGGTGCTTGCCGTTCTTGAGGAGCTTGAGGAAGTCGCCCGCGTGCTCGCCGCCGGTGACGATGAGGATGTCACGGATGCCCGCGTTGAGCAGGCACTGGATGGGGTAGTAGATCATGGGCCGGTCGTAGACCGGGAGGAGGTGCTTGTTGGTGACGAAGGTGAGGGGGCGCAGACGCGAGCCCAGACCACCGGCGAGGATGATGCCCTTCATGAAGTGAACTCCCTCCGACGTACGCCGCGGGTTGAGCGGCGGCCCAGTCTGAATATCGGCCAATGGTGTCCGCCGATGCCGCGCCGGGGCGGCGGATCAGGCGGGTGGAACAGTTCCCGGCCCCAACTGGCCGGAAGTACGTCCTAGTTTCACATACAAACCGGGCCCCCGCCGGGCTGGGATGAAAAAAAAGGGCCCGCCCTGCGGCGAGCCCCTCGGAAACGGGTTCTGGGGAAGGGCTTAGCGGCGCTTGCGGCGGATCGCCAACAGGCCGGCCAGGGCGAGCACGGCAGGGCCGGCGGGGGAGGGGACCACGGTGACGGTCGCCCCGAAGGCGAACTCGCCGCTCTGACTGAAGGCGGACTGGTCGCCGGCGACGCTGACGAGCTGCCACTGGTCACCGGAACGGGTGACGTACTGGAACGTGGAAGGCTCGACCAGGCCCATGGGGCCGGTCTTCTGGAAACGCCACGTGAGGGCAGTGCCCTGGCGGAGGTTGGACCAGGCGAAGCCGTCGCCGCCGCCGGAGGCGTCCCACGCAAAGTCGCCGAAGGCGATGCGGGTAGGGCCGCTGGGGAACACCATGATGGGGTCGGTGGAGAGGCCCAGGGAGAGGGCATCGCTCACGCCGTTGAAGTGGATGCCCGAGGCCGAGGGGCCGCCGACTGGGGCGATGAGGCTGTCGATCAGTGCGACCATTGCGAGGCCGGAGTCGGTGTCCACGGCGGCGAACGTGATCCGGCCGTCGGTGGTGATGCCGTCGGCGTTGAGCTGCGCGTGGAGCGCGGCGAGGGCACCGGGGGCCAGGGACGGACCGGCGCCGAAGGCGGGCGCGGAGCCGGAGACCATGTCGAAACCGCCGCCGATCCCGGACACGTGGATCACGCCCGCGCTGGCGGCGGAAGCCAGGCAGGTCGCGGCGGCGAGGCAAAGGGCCGAACGGAACATCTCACTCTCTCCTTGAACAGACGGAGGCACGAAACGGGTTGTGGGCAGACGAGATCAGCGGCGGCGGCGAATCAGGCCGACGCCGGCGAGGGAAACGCCGGCCATCGCGGCAGCGCCGGGCAGCGGGATCACGCGGGCGCCGTAGCCGAACTGGCCGGCGTCTGTGAAGGAGCCCTGCTGGGGCGTGATGGGGACGAGTTCCCAGGAGTTGCCGTTATAGGTGACGAACTGGAAGGTGTTGGGATCATCGAGGCCGAGCGTGGTGCCGGCGATCTTGTCAAAGTGGAAACTGAGGGCGTTTCCCTCCACAAGGTTGGCCCAGCCGAAACCGTCGCCGGCGGCGTGGCTGTCCCAGTTAAAGTCGGCGACGGCCAGGCGCGAGGAGATCGAGTTGGGGGTGATCATCACGGAGGAGGCGATGTTGTTGATGTAGGCCATGTTCTGGCCGTGGCCGAAGCTGGCCATGTGGATGGCGGCGTCTGGGGACTGCTGGGTGGGGTTCGTCTCGTGATCGATAAGGATCAGGAGGGCAAGGCCGTGGTCGGTGTCAGCCAGGAGCGTCGTGACCTTGTTGTCAGTGATGATGCCGTCGGCGTTGAGGGCGGCGTGCACGCTGGCGAGGGAGGTGTTGGACCAGCCTGGCTGCCCGGCGCCGAAGACGGTGGCGCTGAGGTCGCCTGAGCGGAGCGTGATGCCGCCGCCGAGCTGCTCGATGACCACGGTGCCCGCGAACGCGGGGGACAGCGCGACACTCGCCGAAAGGGCGGCGAGCCCGACCAGGAACGACGTCTTCATATCTGCGGCCTCTCTTCCAAGCTCTCGTCAAACAGACCGAAAGCGGGTGGAAACCCGCTGCCGGGAATATACGCCGCGGGCGCAAGTATGGAAGCGGCAACGTGTTCGGAAGTGGATTGCGGCGACAAGATGTCCGTTATTCAGACGCTTCCGGGCGTGCGGGCGAGTCTGATAACCACGGGGCGCGGTGTGCGTACGAAAAAGCCCGGCGCGGGCCGGGCTTGTGGCGGGCGGGGCAGGGTTCCCTGGAACTCAGCCGAGCTTGGCACGGAGCGCCTTGATGCGCTCTAGAACCTTGGCGTCAGTCGGCTTGTTGGGCGAGGACTCGATGCGGTCGAGGATCGGGCGGGCCTCGGTCCCGCGCTCCTGGGCCACGAGCGCTTCGGCAAGGCCGACGCCGGCTTCGATACCGCTGGGGTCGAGGTCGATGGCCTTACGGAAGGCGGACTCGGCGTCCTTCGCCTGGTTGGCGCGGAGGAGGCAGACGCCGTGCGTTTCGAGGAAGGCCTTTCGGAGCTGCGGGCCGGCGACCGAGCGTTCAGAGAGCTCGACGGCGCGGGCAGAGAGTTTCACGGCCTCGCCGACTGTGTCCGGGCTGTCGCACAGCAGGTAGGCGAGGTTGTTGAGCAGGGGCGGGTCGTTGGGCAGCTGCTCCATGGCGACGCGGTAGAGGCGGATGGCCTCGGCGCGGTTGCCCCGGCCCTCCTCGCAGCCGGCTGAGTAGAGGGCCGCGGGCGTCCGGGTGCGGGTGTCGTCGAGGGCGGGACGCATGACCTCGACGGCCTTGGCGAACGCGGCTTTGTCCGAGCGCTTGCTGCCGGCGGAGTAGAGGACGCGCCCGAGCTCGACGCGGGTCGTGTTCTGCGTAAGGAGGATGGGCTCGATGCGTCCGAGCCACTCGGTCTGCTGCTTGCCCTCGAGCTTCTCGGCCACTCGGAGAGCGGTGAGCGCCCACGCCTCGCCGGTGTCGATACGGGGCCAGATGAGGGACTTGGCGTCCGCCTCGCGCCCAACGGCGGCGAGCACCTCGGCGTACTGGCCGAGCGGGCCGGGGTTTTTGTCCGCTTCGCTGATGATGCGGTTGCGCCAGCGGTCCATCTTCTGGAGCGCTTCGGGGTAGCGGCCGAGCATGGCGAGGATGGCGCCGCGGACCATGTCGGGCTCGTAGGACTCGGCTCCGAGGCGCTGGCCCCAGGCGTCGGCGGTGACGAGGGCCTCGTCGAGCATTCGTGCCTCAACGAGGACTTCGGTCGCGAGTTGCGCCGGGCGCGGGTCGATGGGCATGGCTTTGAGGGCGGCGCGGGAGGCGTCGACGGCTTCGCGGACCTGGCCTCGCTGCATGCGGGCCTGCACCAGGAAGCGCCAGCCGGGAAAGAAGGCGGGGTGGTCGCGCGTGAGGGCTTCAAGCTTCGCAACCCACTCGGCGACCTGGCGTGGGTCCTGCTCGAACTCCTGGATAGCCTGCGCGAGGCGGCGGAGCGCGGGGTCGGCGTTGGCGTTGTTCATCGCGTCGACGATCTCGGCCATGACCTGGGCGTTGTTGGCGCCTTCGCCCTGGCCCAGCGCCATGAAGCCCTTGATCTGGCGGAGGCGGGGGTTGTTGGCGTCGATGGCAAGGCCGCGGTCGAGGGCCTTCTGGGCGTCGGCAAGGCGGCGCTGCTTGAAGTAGAAGGCGGCGAGCTCGGCGACGGACTCGGCCTTGTTGTCCTTGGCCTGCTCGATGTACTGCTGCTCCGCAAGCTCGGGGTGCTTGTGGCGGTCGAAGAAGGTGGCGAGGATAAGGGAGCGGTTGGCGTTGGAAGTGGCGGGGAGCTTCTGCTCGAGGACCTGGCGGCCCTTGTCGAAGTCGCCCTGGCTGGCGTAGAAGTCGGCGATCTGGATGACCACGAGCTCGGAGAGGTCCTTGGCGGCGGCGAGCTCATCGAGCACGGCGCGGGCGGCGTTCACGTCGCCCTTGCGGTAGAGCACGGCGGCGTAGGAGTACCTGTCCTCAACGCTGCCGCTCTTGATGAGCTGCGAGTAGTCGGCCAGGGCGTGGTCCCACATGCCCTGTGCCGAGAGCAGGCGGGCGCGGCGGCGGATCATCTCGGGCGTGAGGCGCGGGACCTTGGTGAAGGCGAGCAGCCGGCGGGCGGCCTCCTCGGTGCGGCCGGACTGCTGGAGCAGCTCGACCAGGCGCGGGTAGAACATGGGGCGGTCGGCGTCGGCGTCGACGGCCTGGGCGAGCAGCTCGATGGCGCTGTTGCGGTCGCCGAGCAGGATCTGGGCTTCTGCGTAGAGGGCGAGGCCCATGAGGTTGCGCGGGTCGGTCTTGAGGACCTCGGCAACGAGCTGCACCACCTGCGACGCGCGCTGCTGGCTGGGGTTGAAGGTGAGGAGGCGGCGGGCCTCCTGGAGCTTCCAGCCGCTGCCGCCCTTGCCGGTGACGTTGCGGAGGCGCTCGATGGCGGTGGTGACGGTCTGCTCATCCTTCCAGGCGCACTGGGAATCGAGCAGCGCCGCCTGCACCCACGCGGTGCTGGGGTTTTCGTCGGCGAGGCGGGTGTAGAGGGCGAGGGCGCCGGGGTCGTTGAGGTAGTCCAGGTACATCGCCAGGCGGACGGTGTACTCGACCTCGCGCGAGCCCTTGTTGCGCTGGATGGAGCGCTCGAGGAGGGCGCGGCCCTGTTCGCGCTGGCCGTTGTCGGCGAGTTGGAGGGCCGATTGGAGGGCGAGCTCGGGGGTCTCGGCGTCGGCGGCGGCGCGGGCGAGCACCTGCTCGCTCAGCGCTGGATTGCGCCGACGGAGCGCGGCGGAGAGTGCGGAGAGGACGGAGGATTCGGGCGGTGGGCTGGCTTCGAGCAGCGAGCGCACAATGGTCTCGGCCTCGCCCTGGCGGTTGACGGCGAGGTAAATGCGGGCGGCGAGGGCCTTGAGCTCGAGGTCCTTGGAATCGCTGGCGACGATCTGGTCGGCGAAACGGGTGATGCGCTCGATCTTGTCGGTGCTGCCCTGGTCTCCTTCGACCAGACGGGTGTAAGCGCGGGCGAGCATGGTGTACTCGGCGGGACCCTGGCGGGCCTTGATTGCTCCCTCGGCCTCGGCAACCGCCTGGTTGACGTCGCCGTTCATCAGCAGGATGTTGACGAGCGTGACGCGGGCGACGCGCCACGTCGGCTGATCCCGGACGAGGAGCTTGAGGCGGGCCGCGGCCTGGCGCCACTCGCCGACGCGTTGGTCAACGTCGCCCTCGATGAACTCGGCGAGGTCGCTCTGGGGTGCGTAGCCGCGGGCGGCGACCAGGTGCGGGCGCGCGTCCTGGGGCTTGCCGGCGGTGACGAGAGACTGAGCCTCGAGGATCTCGCCCCAGTAGAGGGCTTCCTTGGTGCTGCGGGCCTTGAGCTCGGCCGTGAGCGGGGCGACTTCGGCGCTGTCGAGCTTCTTGCCGCTGACGAGCTGGAAGTACGCGGCCCAGCCGAGGGCGTTGTCCTTGGCGGCCTTGAGGTTGGTGGGGTCGCAGGCCTTGGCAATGGACTGGAGGGCGGCCGTGGTGTTGCCGTGCTTCCAGGAGCGCTGGGCGGCGACGACGGCGATGTCCTGCGAGAACTTGCACTGGAGCTCGCGCTGGAGGAGCTCGTCTCCGAGCGGGTGGAGGGTCGAGTCGATGTTGCTGAAGAGGTCGAGGAGGGCGAGGACCTCTTCCGCCGCGCGGGGGGAAGTCATGGGCATCGCCGCCGCCTTCTTGGCGAGGATGACGGCCTTGGCGTTCTCATTCTTGTGGGCGTAGACGGCTGCCTGCATGACGACGTAGCGGGGCTCGTCGGGCTTGCCAGCCGCGAGAGAGTCGGCGAAGGCGGCGATCTCGTCCTTGCTGACGTTGCCCGAGGCCATCATGCCGACGAGGTCCTTGTTGGCGTCGACGTCGTCGGGGTAGGCGGCGGCGCGCTTCTTGGCGACCTCGATGGCCTCGGGCCACTTGCCGGTGCTGGCCAGGAGGAACGCCTTGACACGGAGGGCCTCGTTGTGCGCAGGCGTGATCTTGAGGAGTCGGTCGGCGGTCTGGAGCGCCTCGGTGCGGTAGTTGGCCTGGGAGTAGAGGTCGAGCAGGAGTTCGAGGGCGGCGACGTCGTCAGGCGCCGCCTCGCTGGCGAGCTTGGCGTAGGGGATCGCCTCGGCGATATGACGGCGGTTCTCCAGCGGCACGCTCTTGCGGGCGTTGGCGATCATCAGCAGGGCCTTGGGGTCCTTGCGGTTCTGGCTGATGTAGTAGCCCAGCTTGTCCATCGTGCCGGGGTAGTCGCCGGCCTCATAGGCGGCGGTGCCCTCGCGCAGGGAGACGTCCATCTTGCGGTTGCGGTGGACTTCCTTGAACGCGTAGGCGCTTCCTACGGCGACGGCGAGCACGACCGGCACGCCCACCAGCAGCGTGATGCGCTTCTGCTTCCTTCGAGACATATTCCTCACCCTCCGAGCACTTTTCTGATCGTGAGCATGATGATCCAGAGATCGAGCTTCCAGCTCGCGTGCTGGACGTATTCGAGATCGTAACGGATCCACTCCTGGAAGTCGGTCTGCGGCTCGCGCGTGCGGCGGACCTGCCAGAGCCCGGTGATGCCCGGGCGCACGCTGAGGCGGGCCTCGCGCCACGCGGGGCAGAACTGGTTCTCCTTGTCGGGGGAGGGGCGCGGGCCCACCACGCTCATGTGGCCGAGGAGGACGTTCCAGAACTGGGGGATTTCGTCGAGCTGGTACTTGCGGAGGAACTTGCCGACCTTGAGGACGCGCGGGTCGTCGGCGATGTAGAACTGCGGGCCGTCGCACACGTTGGCGCCGACCAGCCGGGCCTTGAGGTGCTCGGCATTGCGGAACATCGTGCGGAACTTGAAGCAGGGGAACGAGCGGCCGTGGATGGTCTGGCGGGTGTGGGCGAAGAAGGGGGGCCAACCGTCCTCGAGCCAGATGGCGAAGATGATGAGGGGGTAGAGCGGGGCGGTGGCGATGAGCACGAGCAGGCTGAACACGATGTCGAAGGCGCGCTTGAAGACGCGTCCGATGCGGCGGCGCGGCACCTGTGGGAGCAGGCGGTAGGCGGGGATCTCAAGGTCTTCCCACTTGATGTCGCCGACAGGCTTGTGGGCGCCGGGGGCGTCGCCGACCGCATGGGGGCCGATGTAGACCTGGCCGGGGGTGAGCTTCAGGCCGGCGCCGCCCCAGACGGGGGCGACAAAGCGCACGCCGGCGGGGACGTCGGTGTCCTCGTGCAGCCAGACGCCGGGCTGGTACTCGTAGATGTCGTCGATGAGGCCGCTGGGGGCCTTCCAGCGCTGCATGAGGACGTGGGTGCAGGCGACCGCTTCCTTGCTGACGCCGAAGACACGCCCGGAGCCGGTGACGGAAATCATGCGGCGGGGGCCGCACGCTTTCTTGATGTCTTTGCGGGCCTGCTGCAGGGTGACGGCGCTCGCCCAGATGCTGGCAAGCGTGGGGTCGGGGGTCATCCACACGCGGGCGGTGGAGTGGGTGCGGGCGCGGTAGTTGCGGCGGATGGCGATGAAGCGATCGTCCTTGTCGGCCAGGACGGTCTCGGTGTAGGACTGGTCGGCCTCGTCGCGGATGCGGACGCGGGCGGCCCGTGGGTGCACGGCGTTGAAGGGCTTCATCACCTGCTTGAGGTCAAAGATCACGAGCTGGCTGGGCTCGATGAGCAGGTACATGCCCGGGCCCTTGGGGGCGTAGGAGCCGCCCCCCAGGCGCACGACCTGGATGCGCTTGGACGCCCAGTAGCGGTCGTGGAGCTCGGCGGGCGTGAGGCCCCACACGCGCCCCAGCGGGGCGGTGTCGGCGCGCTGGCCTGGCTTGCCGGCGGTGGCTGACACGGGTTTGGGAGCGACGGTGATCACGGCTTATGAGTGGCTGGGCTCGTTGCTGGGTGCCTCGAGGGCGCGGAGGAGGGCGGCGCGACCGGCGGTGCCGGTGGTGCGGGCCGCGGCGGAATTGGCCTGGATGGAGCGTGCGGACACCGACGCGGTGCTGACGCTACGGCTGAAGTCGCGGGCGCCGGCGCGGTTGAAGATGAGGCCCGAGCAGGTGGCGCCGAGACGGCGGAGACGCGCGATGGAAGCGCGGACGGTCTTGGCGTTCTGGCCGCGGGAGACGACCAGCACGCAGCCGTCGGACGCGGGGGCGACGACGTTGGCCTCGAGGCTGCCCAGGATGGGGCCGGTGTCGAGGATGACGGCGTCGTACTGGTCGCGGAGCTTCTTGATGAGCCCCTTCATCATGTTGCTGGAGAGGTGCTCGGGCACGAAGTTGCCGAGCACGCCGCTGGGGAGGGCCCACATGCCGTGGACCTTGGTCTCCTTGACCTCGCCGTTGAGCTTGTCGTGGTTGAGGGCCTCGCAGAGGCCCGTCTGGCCCTGGAGCTCGAGCTGGCGCGTGAGGCCGCGGCCGACGAGGTCGGTGTCCACGATGATGGTCTTGCGGCCGGTAGCGGCGAAGGACATGGCGAGCGCGATGGCGAGGCTGGTCTTGCCGTCGCCCGAGGAGGAGCTGGTGATGGTGTAGACCTTGCCGCCGGGTGTTCCCTCGAACTGGAGCTGGAGCATGTTGCGGAGGTGGTGGACGCTGAGCGCGGCCATCTGCTCCTGCTCGATGCCGCCGTCGCTGAGGTCGGGGACGGTCCCCAGGAGGGGCACGGCGCCGCCCTCGGTGCGCTCGATGTCGTCGATGTAGCGGTAGCCGCCCTTGGCCAGGCCAACGAGGAGGACGATGAAGCCACCCAGGCCCAGGCCGGCGAAGGCGCCGATGCCCGCGAGGGCGGCGCGACGGTCGGTGTAGGGCTCGACGGGGCGGTCGCCGCGCTGGAGGACGGAGACGCGGCCCATCTGGTAGGCGCGGCTCTCGAAGCGGATCTGCTCGAGCGTCTGGCTGACCTGGTCACGCTCCTTCTTGCGGTCGGCGATGCGCTCCTTGCGCTCGGCGATCGCGAGCTTGGTGGTCTGGAGGTCGTTGGCCTCGGCGGTCTTCTGCCTGATGAGGCTCTTGTACTGGTCGATGCGGGTCTGGAGCTGCTCGGTCGTCATGGTGGCGATCAGTGAGGCCTTGGGCGCCTCGTTCACGCGGGGGACGCGGCGGAGCTCCTCGGCGCGGGCCTGGATCTGGGCGCGGACGCCCTCGAGCCGGTCCTCGAGCGCCTTGTAGTCGCGGTGGTCCTTGGTCACCTTGCGGAGCAGGGCGGCCATGCTGGCCTGGAGGCCGCGCTCATCCTCGAGCCAGCGGGTGAGGATGGGGTCCTCCTGGGCGAGGACTTCGATGCTGTCCTTGAGGTCCTCGGTGACGGCGGGGGCTTCGCCGTTCTCACCCTTGGCGCGGTTTGCGAGAGCGATCTCCATGGACTTGATGTCCTGGCTGAGCCTGTCGATCTCGATGATCTTCTCGGCGTGCAGGCCCTCAACGTCGTCGGTGGCGTACTTCTTGGACCACTCGCTGATCTCGCCGGCGTAGAGGTCGATCTCACGGGAGAGGTTGTCGCGCCGCTCCTGGATCTTGCGCTCCTTGTCGCTGGTGGTGACCGACTGGTTCTCCTCGTAGACGGTGAGGTAGGACTCGAGGATCGCGTTGACGGCCTTCTGGGCGAGCTCTGGGTTGGGGTGCTTCACCGTTGCGGTGATGAGCTCCAGCGCGCGCCGGTTGGAGACCTCCAGGTTCTTCTGGAGCAGGGCAAGGCCCTCGGGGGCCTCGGGCCAGCCCGCGGTGCGGAGCTTCTCGTCCTGCATGGCCATGTCGAGCACGCGCCGGCTCTGGAGGAGGGCGGCCTGCGTGGACACCATGGACTCGAACATCGCCGGGACCTTGGCGTCGTCGAGGTTGTTGTACAGGACCATCTCCATCGTGGGGGCCACGCGGATGATGCCGGTGCTGGTGTAGGTGGGCTTGACGGCGACGTAGCCGGTGATGGCGAGGGGGATGGCAAGGAGGAAGCCCACGAGCGCGGCCCACCCGTAGCGACCGCGCAGGTGGCGGTGCAGCATCATGACGGGGTTCTCGTGCTGGCGGCGGGGCTCGCCGGAGTAGTTGTCGTAGTCGTTGGGAATAATGTCTTTCACCTTTGGACCCCTTGTCCGATTGTCTTGAGGGCGGGAGCGATGGCGTGGAGGGTTTCCTTCACCATCGCGTCGCGCCATTGGGGTGATGCGTCCTCGTCGAGCACGATCTGCACTTGAGCGACGCCCAGGCCCCCCACTTTGCTGGCCCGCGCGGCACGGTCCATCGCGGCCATGTCTGCGAATATGGTGCCCCCACCCTCAGGAATGATGAAAAAGTCCAGCACAATCATGCGGTGCTCGGACATATCCGCCGAGCGGGAAAAGCGATAGACCATCGCCTGCCAATCTTCGCCGTTGACGGTGATCGGTGATTGCTCGGTGGAGACCTGCTTCCAGCCGTGGGCGGGGTAGCACACGGGCGGGTAGTGGCCGGTCATATCGCGCACGTCCTTGCAGTGGACGATGAGCAGCGACATGCCCCAGCCGGTGGCGGGGTCGATGTAGCGGCGCTGGAAGAGCTTGTTGGGTGAGAGCAGCAGGATCGCGGCCTTGGTGGGCTCGACGTCGTTGCCGACGGTGGGGCCGACCTTGTAGGGGATCGTGTCGATCACCTTGCGGACGCGCCCCATGTAGTCCTCGGCGCCGTGCGGGGTGCTGGCGTTGAGGCCGCCGGCGAAGAAGAGACCGGCAAGGAGGGCGGCGCACGCGTAGGGTGCGAAGCGGCCGAGCCCGGATGCGTTGCGCTTGAGGGCCATGGGTTATTCCTCCGCCACCGCGTAAGGCGCGATCGGGACCTCGATCCAGCGGAGCAGGCCCAGGAAGCCCCAGAGCATGCCGAGAGCGATGACGAGCACGCCCCAGCCGCTGAGGTCGTGGAAGATGTCCGCGGTGGACTTGTCGGCGTAGCCGTAGAGCAGGGCCGTGGGCACCAGGCGGATGACGTTCACCAGCAGGGCGATCAGGGGGCTGAGGCAGAGGATCAGGATCCGCACGCTGGAGCGCATCGGGACGGTGTAGATGAAGGCGAAGGCGACCAGGCCCAGGGCGGCGACCATGCGCATGCCGTTGCACGCCTCGGCGATCGCAACCTCATGGCCCGCGATCGTGAGCACGTTGCCGGCCCGCTCGACGGGCACGTTGAAGAGCATGAGGAAGAACTCGGAGATGCGGGCGGAGATCTCCTGCAGCGGCAGGGCGATCATGTGGCGGATGCGACCGGGCACCGGCAGTAGGAAGATCAGGCCGCAGAACGCGGGCAGAAACTGGCGGACGAAGGCGAAGCCGACCACCGTGAGCACCGCGCCGAAGACGATGAGCAGCGCTCCGCCGTGCCAGGCGAGCTCAGTGCCGTTGAGGTAGCCCCAGCGCGAGATGCCCCAGCCGGCGAGGCACACGAGCGGGCCGACGAGCGTGCGCCGCGGCGGTGCGTAGCGGAGGCGGTCGCGCCGCGTCCAGCCCAGCCACAGGGCCACGGGCAGGCCCAGGAGGATGTGCGACTGCTCTTCGACGTTCCAGGCGAGGAACGCCACGTCATTCCAAGGCGCCCACCCAACGGCGACCGCCAGGGCGAGTAGCGCCGATAGCAGGACCCCGTCAGTGAACTTCCACGCCGTCGCCGCGTTCATCCGACACTCTCCCGTCCTGGCGTCTGTCCTGCGGGCACGACACCCTCAACCACCGTCCCGCCCGCGTTCACCCGTGCGCCGGGGCACAGGATGGAGCGGGCAACCACGGCGTCCTCTCCGATCGACGCGCCCGGCATCACTACCGAATCAACGATGACGGCACGGTTTCCGATGCTCACGTCATCCCTTACAGCATGCACCACGTCCGGCGAGTCAGCCGGAACAACCGCCGAATCTGTTGAGGAACGGACTGAAGTGGAGGTCAGGCCGCCAGCCGCGGCCGCCGCGTGAAGGAACCCTTCGCGGGTTCGGAGTTCGTAAGAGTAGCCGTCGCGCAGTCGGTGCACGCGCACGCTGTGGCTCTTGTCGAGGGCCTTCTTGAGCCACTGCTCCTTGAGGTCGGTGAAGCCCTTCGTGGGGACAAGCTCGAGGGTGGCGCAGCGGATGAGGAAGAGCCCGGCGGGCGTGCTGTCCTCGTTGCAGGCGACGGTTATGTCGGCGTTCTTCGACTGGTGCTCGGCGACCATGCGGGTGAGGTCGCCGCTCACGTAGCGGGCTGCCTCGACAACGAGGACGGTCGCATCAGGCGGGTAGCAGCTGCACGCGTCGCGGACGGCACCGGCGGGGCCGCGGAACTGCTGCGCGTCCTCCTGGAGCTTGAACTCGAGGCGGTTGGAATGCTTGGGAACGCGGGGCGCGGGCGTAGCGGCGCCGTAGATCACGTGGACGACGGGCTTCTGGTCCAGGGCCGCGGCAATCGCCTCGAAGTGACGCATCCAGACATCGAGCACGGTTTCGGAGGGCGTCAGGTATAGGTCGAGCACCGAGCACCGCGCGGCGGCGGCGAGCGGCGAGGCGCGGAGGCTGCCGGCCAGCAGAACGCACGCCGTCAGCCTGAGGCTGGGCGTGGTCTCGATCTGCGGCGGTGGTGCCACCTGGGTCATGCGGCTTAATCATGCCACCTGGATGGCGACTTGGTGGGAGAGAAGGGAGATGTGCGGGGCCCGCGGATCCGTAAGCCGTTGCGCAGACGGCAACAACGGCACAGACGGATGTTAAACGATTGCCGGTGTCGCTGCGCGGTGGATCTCGGGCGTGCCGTTTGAATGCACGCCGAGGCGCGGCAGGAACACGTCCTGGTACCAGACCTCTGCCCCCAGGAGCGTCCAGAGTGCGAGGTTGGCGTCCGTTTGCCCCGAGTCGTGGGAGGTGAGCAGTGACTCGACCTGCTGGCGGTCGGCGTAGGTGCCGCAGAGGCCGCGGGGGTTGCGGAGGTAGTCGAAGAGCATGGGGCGGAGGTGGCCGCGGAACCAATGGGCAAGGGGGACTCGGAAACCCCACTTGCGGCGGGCGAGGATGGCGGGCGGGAGCTTTTCCTGTGCCCATTGGCGCACGATCCACTTGCCCTTGCGGCCGCGGATCTTGAGATGGTCGGGCAGGGCGATGCCGAAGGGCACGAGGGCCTTGTCGAGGAAGGGGACTCGCATCTCGAGCCCCACGGCCATGGTCATGCGGTCGCCGCGCTCGAGCAGGTTGCCGGGGAGCCATGTGAGGCAATCGACGGCCTGCATGCGGCGGAGGTTGCCCTGCCAGTCGCTCATCGCGAGCGCGGCGGTGTGGGGCTGGGTGGTGCGCGACCACGTGTCGGCGCTCCAGCCCATACCGGGGAGGAGGGACTGGAGCGCGGCGCGGTCAAGGTAGCTGAACCACTGCGAAAGTCGGTCGATCTCGCTGGGCAGGCCCAACGCGCGGGCGGCGACGAGGGCCCGCCGGCGGTCAAGGCCGAGGGCGCCCGCGAGGGCGGCGGCACGCTCGGGGCCGATGGTTCGCACGCCGGCGCGGAGGAGGCTGGGCGCCTTGGCGAGGGTGTACTTGGGGTAGCCGCAGAAGGCCTCGTCGGAGCCTTCGCCGGAGAGCACGACCTTGACGGACTGTTTGGCCACCTCGCTCATGCGGGCAATAGCGGGGTCGGCGGGCTCGCTGAGGGGCGCGTCACGGCAGGCGGTCATCTGCGCGAAGAGGTCGGCGTAGTCCTTCTCGTGGAGCGCGACCTCGGTGTGGGTGGTGCCGATCGCGTCGGCCACCTGCCTGGCGTAGGGCAGCTCGCTGTGCTGATCCCCGGCGAAGCCGACGGAGAACGTGCGGACCTCGGCGTCGCGGGCGCGGAGCGAGCGGATGAGGGCGACGATGACGCTGGAGTCGAGGCCGCCAGAGAGGAAGGCGCCGACGGGGACGTCGGCGATGAGGCGCTTGCGCACAGCGGATTCGATCATCTCGCCGAAGCGGGTCTGAAGCTGGACATCGCCGAGGCCGCGGATGGATTCGGCGGCGCGCTCGACCTCGCGCCCGAGGTGGTAGAAGCAGCCGGTGCGGACGCCGTCGCGGGAGAACTCGAGCCAGGAGCCGGGCTCGATCTGGCGGATGCCCTCGTAGAGGGAGCGGTCGCCGTAGACGGCGCGGAAGCGGACGACCTGGCGGAGGGCGTCGAGGTCGAGCTTTGCGGTGACGGCGGGGTGCTCGAGCAGGGCCTTGATTTCGGACCCGAAGACAATGAGGCCGGGCTCGGGCGTGCAGTAGAAGAGCGGCTTCTTGCCGAGCGGGTCGCGGGCGAGGAGGAGTTTCTGCTGGCGCCGTTGCCAGGCGCCGAAGGCGAACATGCCGTCGCAGCGCGGAAGGGCTTTCTCCCACTCGCGCTCAACGAAGCGGAGGAGGACCTCGGTGTCGCCGCTCCACTTGAGGGGGACGTTCGCGGCGCGGAGTTCTTTCTGGAGGTCCTGGTAGTTGTAGATTTCGCCGTTGAACGTGAGGCTCACGTCGCTGGCGGGGACCTGCATGGGCTGGGGGCTGCCCGCGAGGTCGATGATGGAGAGGCGGCGGTGGGCGAGGCCGCACGGGCCGTCGATGAGCGTGCCCTGAGCGTCGGGGCCGCGCCGGTGGATGGTCTGGGCCATCGCGCGGAGGACGTCGTCACTGGGCGGGGCGTTGAAGTCGATGTAGCCGGCGATGCCGCACATCAGCGGGGCCCTCCGGTGTGGTGGGGTTGGTGCGGGTTGAGGCCCAGCAGCGACGCGGCCTTGTCTGCGAGGGCGTCCCAGCTGTCGTTGCGGACGGACTCGCGGCGCTGTTCGACGAGTTGCGGGTTGTTCTCTTTGAGGGCGCGGCCAATCTGCGTGAGGAACTCATCGTGCGAGTCGGCGCCGTAGACGAGGTGCTCGTAGCGCTCGAGCTCGGCGAAGCGGATGGAGACGACCGGGAAGCCGAGGGAGAGGTACTCCTTCAGCTTGATGGGGTTGCAGCCCTTGATCCAGTCGTTCTGAAGCCAGGGCATGAGGGCGCAGTCGAACTGGGCCGCGTAGTGCGGGAGCTTGGCGTAAGGCACGGGGCCGAGGTACTTGACGTTGGGCTCGGCGACGAGGCGCGAGATGTCCATCGCCTTGGGGCCGATGATGAGGAGCGTGGCGGGGCGGATGTGGCGGGCGACCTTGATGAGCAGCTCGAGGTCCACGGTGTAGTCGTCGAGGGCGCCGTAGAAGCCGACGAGGGGGCGGGGGAGGTCCTTGAGCTCGTCGGGGATCGTCGCGGGCGGCTTGGTATCCGGGCGGGCGGAGGCGAAGTGATTGAAGTCGACGCCGTGCCCGATGAACTCCGCGGCCTTGACGCTGCGGCGCTCACGCTCAAAAAGGATGCGGTTGACGTAGACGGCGCTGTCGCAGGCTTTGAGCAGGCGCTGCTCGAGGGGGGCGATCAGGTTGGCGTCCGCCTCGGGAAAGGCGGAGAACTCGTCGGAGCGGTTCCACACTGACGCGGCCCAGCGGCGACGCTCGACCATCGGGGCGCAGGTGGGGACGGTGGCCCAGACGGCGGGGCGCTTGATCTTGAGCTTGCGGAGCAGGGTTGAGACCTGGAGGCCGACGAGGCGGCCGTTGAGCTCGACCATGCGCGGGTTGTAGCGCGGGATGAACAGCGGGCTGTAGACCCACATGCCCGTAGCCTCGTCGCGGCGGAGGCCCTTGACCGTGCTCTTGAGCTTGCGGACGTAGCGGTGGAGCACGAGCTCGGTTTTGCCCGGTGTGGGGGCGCGCATGCCGATGCTGTTGACCCAGAGCACGGGGACGCGCCTTGCGAGGCGAGACATGATCTGGCACTCGCTGTGGCCGCGGTTGTGGTACCACCAGTCCACGGCGGCGAAGCAGACGACGCCGTCGGCCGTGGCCGCGATGGTGGCGGGGGGCGGGGCGGAGACGGGGGAGGGCTGGACCGGGATGGCGGGGGCCTGGCTCACGCGTTGACGCTCTCCATGACAGAAGCCGCTGCAGGAGTAGGCTTCACGACGGGGATTGGTTCGCCATGAATGAAGGCGCTGACCGCGCCGATGAGGCGGTCGGAGGCGAAGGGGCTGATGCGGGGGGCGGCCCCGAGCTGCCCTAACGCATCGAGCTTCTCGACAAGCTCGCGCTCGTCCATCGCGACGGTGACGGTGCCCATCTCGGCGAAGCGGCGGGCGGTGGCGAGCTGGTGGTCGTTGCGGTGCTCGCCCAGCAACGCCTTGCGGGGCATGATGACGATGGGCTTGCCGAGCTCCAGGGCCGTGAGGATCGAGCCCATGCCGGCGTGCGCGATGATCACGTCGGCGGAGCGCATGTGGCGGTCGCACTCCTGCGGCGTGATGAACTGCTGCGCGGTGATGTGGCGCGGCTTGAACTCGCTGGGGCCGATCTGGGCGAAGACGTCGGTGCGGGCGCGGGCGGCGGCCCAGTCGTCCACGGCCTTGATGAGGCGGTCAAAGGTGAGCTGGGTGCCGACGGTGACGAAGATCACAGCACGGCCCCCTCGTAGCGGACCTTCGTGGAGGCGAGGTGCGACCACTGGGTGAAGCAGAGGTCGGCCTTCTCGCTGGCCATGCGGCCGGACATCGAGAGCTCCTCGACGTTGGCGATGCTGTCCACCCACAGCGTGCGGGCGCCAAGGAGCTTGCCGAAGCGGAGGGCGAAGTAGCCGGGGGCGGCGCCGGTGGAGATGACGACGTCGGGTCGCTCGCGGAGCACGACCCAGAGCACCTTGAGGGCGCTGAGGGCGAGGGCCACCTTGTTCCAGCGGTTGGCGTCCTTCGTGACGTAAAAGCGGGCGGGGCCGACTTGGTCCTTGTGGCCCGCGTCGGTCGTCAGGTACGCGACGTCGCAGCCCTCGAACGCGGGGCGGAGGCGGCGGAGCTGCACCCAGTGCCCACCGCTGGAGGCCACGGCCAGGATGCGCTTGCGGCGCTCAGGCATGGGTGGGCTCCGGGAGGCGCGCGGAGGTTTTCGCACGCGGCTGGATGGGAGCGTCGGGCTGATCGAGCCATTCGCGACGGCGCGACCACACGCTGGACCAGCTGGCGGCGGAGTCGCGCCCGGACTGGCCTCGCATGGGCGCGAGCAGCTTCCACGCCACGGCCCGCGACCAGGGCCAGAGGGTGAGCATGGCGACGCCGAAGCGGGCGGCGCCGGGCGACCAATGGCGGCGGATCAGCAGCGTCTTGGCCTTCAGCAGCCGAACGAGCTTGTCAGAACGCACCTTCTCGCTGGCGCCGCCCAGGTGGATGATGGTTGCGTCGGTGGTGATACGCGGGCGGGCGCGGTGGGCGCGGGCGCGAAGGCAGAGGTCGGCCTCCTCGCCGTACATGAAGAACGCGGGGTCGAAGCCGCCGAGGTCGTCCCACAGCGCGCGGGTGATGAGCAGGAAGCAGCCGGACACGATGTCCACCTCCGGCGTCTGCTCGCGGTTCCACGCGCCCATGGCTTCGGGATCGAACAGGCGACTGCCGCGGAACACCGACTGCAGGCCCGTGCCGCAGCAGAAAGCGCTCCAGGGCGTCTGGCGCTTCCAGCAGTAGGTTGTGTTGACGGTGCCGTCGGGGAAGAGGGTTCTGCCGCCCCAGATGCCGGCCGCGGGGTTGGCCCTGGCAAAGGCCATGAGCCGGTCAATGGCGCCGTCGAGCACGACAGTGTCGGGGTTGAGGAGCAGCAGGTAGGTGCCGGTGGCGTGTTGCGCCGCAGCGTTGTTGCCGCCGGCGAAGCCGAGGTTGTCGGTGCTGCGGATGAGCGTGGCCTGTGGGAAGCGGGCGGCGATCGCGTCTGCGGAGCCATCCGTCGAGGCGTTGTCGAGGATGATCAGCTCGAAGCTGGTGTCGCGGGTCTGCGCGTACACCGACTCGAGGCACGCGAGGGTGATGTCCCGCGTGTTGTAGCTGACGATCAGGATGGACAGTTCGGGGTTCATCGCGTTGCTTCGATCATCGGCCCAGCGCGCCCTCCAGCACGCAAACGATCTCGGTGCCCCTGCCCTGCTGCTCGACTTCCCGGGCGGACCAGGTTTGGGCCGCTGCTGCGGCGCGGCGATCGGCCGGCGTGTTCTCCAGCGACTTCTGCGCGAAGCCGGCGAGCTCCACCGTGCCCATCCATACCACCCTCAGACCGGCCTGCTCCGCCGTCCGCCGGAGCGTCGCCACCGAGAAGTGCCACAGGTGCCGCGGCATGTCGTACCCGATCCAGTGCTCGCCGTAGACCTGCGCCTGGTGGGCGTCCACGTTGGGCACCGCGACCAGCATGCGGCCATCGGTGGCGAGACGGCCGCCGAGGGTCCGCAGCATGCCGACGGGGTCGGGGACATGTTCAAGGACGTGCCGCATGATGATTCGGTCGAACCGCTCGGCGGGCGCCGCGTCGAGCGAGGGCACCACGCGCACGCCGCGGGACGCCGCGGCCTTCTGTGCCTGTCGGTCGGGCTCGATGCCCAGCACCCGCATGCCAAGGCCGATACCCAGCACAGCGATGTCGCCGGCGCCGCACCCAAAGTCCAGCAGCGAGAGCCCGCGCGAGAGCGGGAAGTGCTCGGGGGCGAAGCGGCTGGTGAAGCGGCTGACGTCTCGGGTGCGCTCGGCGCGGAGGCGGAGGGCGGCGAGCGGGCCGCGGAGTTGCCAGCGGCGGGTGCGCTCGCGGAGGCGCTCCTTGAAGGTGCCACCGCCGGCGTGGGTGTAGTACTCCTGCGTGTCGTAGAGGCGGGCGAGGGTCTCGTCGGTGGGCTGTGGGTTTGTCAGGCACATCCCGCAGCGGCAGCGGCGCAGGCACGCGACGTCGTCGGTCCCAAAGAGGCGGTTGCGCGACTCGAACAGCAGCTGGTGCTCGCGCCCGCCGCAGAGCGGGCATGCCGCCCACGTCCAGCCGGGCGTCTGCACATCATGCGCGCGCACTGCCGTCATGCTCGTCACGCCACCGTCTCCCGTTGCACCACCGGCTCCCGCTCGCGCGGCACGTAGTGGTCCCGATGCTCCTGGGGCTCGCGCCCGAGGATGGTCCGGTAGACGGACACGAGGCGCCTGGCCGCGGCGCTCCAGGTGAGGTTGCCGACCCCGGCGAGGCTGGCCTGGCGGAGCTGCTCGAGCAGGTCGGGGCTGTCGGCGAGCAGGTCGAAGTGCTCGCGGAGCTGCTGCACGTTGCGGGCGGTGTGCACGAGGCCGTTGACCATGTGCTCGCAGCGGGCGCCCGCGGCGTCAGAGACCATGAGCACGCAGCCGCAGGCGCGGGCCTCGTAGGTGACCAGCGCGCTGCCCTCCTCGATCGATGGCAGGACCAGCACGTCGCACTCGCGCATCGTGGCGCCGACGTCGCTGCGGTAGCCGATCACCTGCACGCTGGGGTCCTTGAGGTAGGGCTCGAGCTTTTCGCGGTAACCGGGGACGAAGCGGCCGCAGATGACAAAGCGGCCTGCCTCGCGGGCGCGTGAGCGGCTCCAGGCTTCCAGGGCGAGGTGCAGGCCCTTGCGGGGCTCGCAGCTGCCGACGAACCCGAAGGTGAGCGGCCCTGCCGGGCGCTGCGGCTGGCTCCAGAACTCCCGCGGGTCGTACCCATACTGCGTCCGCGAGATGCGGGCGGCCGGGAATCCTCGCTGGATGAACGTCGAAGCGACAAACTCCGAGGGGCAGAGGAAGTGCTCCGCCATCCGGTACTCCTCCTCCTCGACCGCGAGCCGGCGCGGGTCGGCGCGGTGCGAGTGGTCGTGCGGGAGCTCCAGGCCCAACTTCCGCAGCTCCTCCCCCACTACTTCGAAAGCGAACCCAGTGTGCGTGTTCGGCCGCTCCAGCAGCGTTGGGATTCGGCGCGCCTTCGCCGCCTCGAAGGTTCGGCGCGCCCCCAGAGGCCAGGCGTGCACCAGGTCGATGTTGAGCCCACGCCGCACGGCCC
Source organism: Phycisphaerales bacterium (assembly GCA_035627955.1). Taxonomy (NCBI): domain Bacteria; kingdom Pseudomonadati; phylum Planctomycetota; class Phycisphaerae; order Phycisphaerales; species Phycisphaerales bacterium. The sequence goes on along the minus strand of DASPKU010000005.1, from coordinate 39,812 downwards.
GAGCCGTAAACCAGTCGTGCCAGCCCCAGGCGCGCTGAGTCCCCAGCACGCGATATGGGATACGCAAGCCGGCGGGCTTCATCGTCTGGGTGATGCTGCTGACGCCGGGCACGTCGCGCTCGCATGTGCCGCAGAAAAGGTGGACCTCGATGCCCTCGTCGACGAGGCCGCGCAGCTGGTTCCACGCGGTGACGCCGATTCCGGTGCGTCCCAGGCGGCCGGCGAAGCTGTACAGGGCGCGGATGGGTCGGCTCATGGTGCCGCCTCCGCCGTGGCGGGCACGCCCTCGAGCGGCTCCACTGCGAGGCGCCGGGCCGGCGCTCGCATCTGGCGGGTGCGGGCCCGCAGCTCCAGCCATTCGGCGCAGCTGATGGACATGCCAAGGGTAATGAAGCTCAGCAGAAGGGGCGGGCCGAAGAGGCCCACGGAAAGCTCGCTGAAGGAGAGCGCGATCAGCACGCTCGCAAGGCCGAACGCGACAGCCTTGACCGCGGGCTCGCCCTGGCGGTAGCACTTGATCAGTGTGACCAGCGCGGCGATCTTGACGCCGATGTAGAGCAGGGCCGCGAGCACCCCGCCGGAGGCCGCCAGCAGCACGTAGTTGTTGACCATGTCCACGATGGTGCGACCGTCAATGTCGGGGCCCCAGTTGTCGAGGGTTTTGCCGCCGTAGCCCACCGCCCAGTAGTTGGGCAGGTACTTGACCGCGACTTCCATCAGGCGGCTGCGGTAGTACGCGCCGGCGTTGCCCTTGTCCAGGGCGAGGTAGTCGATGAGGTGGTAGAAGTGGCGGTTGGAGAGCACCTCCACCGCGACGAGCAGCAGCGTGGTCGCGATCAGGCCGGGCTTGATCAGTTGCGGCATCCAGAACAGCGCGTTGAGGCACACCAGCACGAACAGCCCCGACCACGGCCCGCTCGAAAGGCTGGTGAGGATCGCAAGCACGCCGGCGCCCAGCACGGCGAGGTAGGTCCACCGGGCCTCGAACACGCGCCGGAAGCTGAACAGCAGACCCGTCACCAGCAGCATGCCCATGCCGAAGAAGATCGGCTGCTCCGTGCTGGCGAAGGCGCGGCGCATGCCAAGGCGGATCTCGCTGCCGCCGCCGTCCATCCGGATGCCCTCGCGGTATAGGAACGGGATGTAGGGCGAGAACCGCAGCACGTTCTCCAGCACCCCAAGCGGGGCCATGATCAGCACGCATACCGCCAAGCCCTTGACGATGCCCTTGACCGCGCCGGGCTCGGCGAAGACCTTGCGGGCCATCAGGTACATCAGCACGGTGTCAAAGCCCGAACCCACCACCGTCTTGAACTTGTCCACCGGCGTGCCGGCGATCAGATTGGCCGCGACCATCCACAGGTAGAAGAGGATGACCATCGCGTCGGCCCAGCGGAAGCGCGGGGGGTTGTCCCCCGGGCTGAGCACCAGCCGGAGGTAGAGCACGAGCGCGGCCATGCGGGGGACCGACATCTGGGCGATCCCGACCGGCACGCGGAGGTACTCCGGCCACAGGAACATCGAGGCGATGATCATGCCCAGCGCCGCGCCGGGGCGGAGCATCAGCGCCCCGGCGCAAGCCGCGAGCGTGAGGATGATGGTGATCGGCAGGGGGTCCATTTCTCTCTCAACCGGCGTGAGCCATGGCGGGGGTTGTGGGCCAGCTCACGCTCTTGGGCTTCTTCCGTGATCGGACCTTCGCGATGAACCCCGACGGGAGGAGGGCATAGGCGAGGGCCTTGAGGTAGTGAGGGTCGGTGGGGTGGAACTTCCCGCAGGCGATTCCCGTCCGGATCGCCTCCATCACTCTGCCATGAGAACGCAGGTCCAGCACGCTCTCGATGAAGTGTGCCGCCAGGTTGTTGTCCAGATCGCGGTTGCGCAGCCTGGAATACGTTCCCGGACCGGGTGCGGGGCCCAGAACCTCCTCGGGGTTGGCCCCCCTGCGCTCGCACGCCCGCCTGAGGACTTCCCGGACACGCCGCTCACGCTCCACCGGCGCCCGCTTGGTGATCGAGTCGGGGTGCACACGGTAGGAATACAGGCACTCACCAAGCACCAGCATTGGGAACTGCTCCCCCACGCGGAGGATGTAGTCGTACCCCTCAACCCCCGGCAGGCTGGGCTCGTAACTGAAGTGCCGGACCATGCTGAGCCGCCAGAGCGCCGTGGGGTCGTGCGCTGGCATGCGCAGGCACTCGATCTCCTCGCGGCACTCCTCCCGCGTACGCGGGCGGAACTGGGGGGCGTGCCGCTGATTGCTCACAATGATGTCGTGCCCGCTGAACACCGCGGCCACATCGGAGTTCCGACGCAAGCAGTCCACCTGCCGCTGGATGCGCTCGGGGTGGCTGAGGTCGTCGGCGTCGTTGATGGCGTAGAACTCGGCATCGGTCATCGAGAGCGCGAGGTTCATGGCCACTGGCTTGCCAGAGTTGGGCTGCCGAACAGTCCGCAGGCGGGAGTCGCGGATATCGGAGATCACTTCCAGAGACCCGTCGGTGCTGCCATCGTCGACGACGATGACGTCGAGCTCGCGGTACGTCTGGTTGAGCACGCTCTCGACAGCGGCGCGGAAGTAGGGCCGCGCATTGAAGAGCGGCAGGATCACGGCAACGAGTGGCTGAACGTCGCGGCTGCTCATTGGACCCTCATCATGCCCTACGTTCGCCCATCCCGGCTCAGAATCTTCATGAGCCGGCGTTCGTCTTCGAGTATCGGGTACGACGTGGCGGAAGCGGCAGCGGTTCGGGGCTCCCCGGGGCATGGTGCGGCGATCGTCAGGATATCCGCCGTACGAAGGCTGAATAGCGGCGGAGGGCGTGGCGATAACCCGTTGCACGTGCTGCACTTGGCCGCAGCCGGCCGGCTGCATCGCCTCACGCAGGCAGGAAACACTCGCCCCGGATGCGCTTCGCGAACGGCGATTCCGGGTGAATCCACAGAAGGTCGGTGTCCCTCAGGTCGCCGGCGGCCGCGACAGGCCTCAAGGTCAGGCGGTGCTGAAGTGGCCTGCGTGCCGCGCCAATGGCAGAGGCGGAATAGCCGCGGGAGGTCATGAGCTCGAACAGCTCCGCGATGCTGGAGCCCGCACGCTCGAGCCACTGCGGTACGGCTTCCGTCAGAACGAGCGGGCGGCGGGAGAGGGTGCGGGTGAGCCCTTTGAGCACGCGGCACTCAAACCCCTCGACGTCGATCTTGATGGCCATGGGCGCGTCGGGTGCGTCTGCCAGGACCTCGTCCCCGGGCAGGACCTGCACGCGGTGCTCGGACGTGACGGGTTGATCCTCTGAACCGGCGTGCTCGGCGAAGGTGCCCAGCAGCCCCTCGCCGCCCAGAACCTTGAGAACGAGCTCGGCCTGCGCATCGCCCAGGCCGGCGGGGTGCAGGTGCACGTGATTCAGGTGGTTGGCATGAACGTCGGCAGTCAGGCGTGCGAACAGGTGTGGGTTGGGCTCGAACGCGTACACGCGACCGCGCGGCCCGACGCAGCCCGCGCCCAGCAGCGTCAGCTTGCCGGTGTTGGCGCCCACGTCCACGAAGGTGTCGCCCGGCCGCAGGGCTTCGCGCATCAGCAGCTGCGAGGGCAGCTCGTGGTAGCGGGCGAGGAAGTAGGCCGTGCGGTCCCAGGCGTCGGCGAGGTCAAGGGTCATGAGGTACCCGTGCCACTTGTCACGGACCTGCACCGTCCCCGCGCCCTTCCAGTCCTCATGGCGGTACGCGCCGGCCAGCCCGAGAAGCCGCCCCCACCCCGGCAGTTCGCGCCGGGTATAGGGCATGATCAGGCGCGGCAGCAGCCTGGTGTGCATCGCGTCCCCCCTTCAGGTCATCCACTTGTACATGAGGCCAAGCGCCCCGCCAAGGAAAATGAGCGCGATCATGGTGACCCATTCGAGCGTGAACGCGGCGCGAAGGTGGCGGCGGACTGCGTGCAGCGTCGCGGCATAGCCGGCCAACGGTGCCAGTGTGAGAACCCACACCGCTTCGCGGAGGGAGAAGTAACGCAGGGTGATCCAGAGACCGGGCGCCAGGACCGCCAGCCGCATGACGTTGCCGGTGGCCGCGAACTTGGACTGACCGGAAGCAAACAGCATGTTCACGGTCGGGCCCATGAGGATGTCCAGCGCCGCCCTGAAGCCCAGGAGCTGCAGCATCCAGCCGGACGGCTTGTACTTGTCGTCCAGCAGCTTCTCCACGGCAAATGGACCGCCGAGGATGCACACAATGGCCGCGCCGCAGGCGAGGCCGAAGGCGATGAGCTTGACGCGCCGGAACTGGAGCATGGCCCGCGCCGGGTCGTCGCGGCATAGGCGCGAGACGAGCGGGAAGAACACCTGCTCGAAGAGCTGCTGGATCGCCCGCGTGGGGGCGGAGGCGAGCATGAAGGCCATGGTGAACCAGCCCAGCTCATCCTTTGTCACGGTCCAACCCAGCAGCAGTCGCTCGGCCTGGCTCGCGGCAAAGTAGGTGGCCGTGGACAGGAAGAGCCAGACGCCGAAGGAGATCAGTTCCCGCGCGGCCGCGCTCTCCCACTCCAGCTTCGGGCGCTGGCCCATGAAGAAGCTTCCGATCGCGAAAGCCGAGGCCGCCGCGACACTGCCGCCGATCAGTGCCCACGCGGTGGGGGACTGCCAGACCCACACGAGCGCGACGATGAACCCGATGACCTCGCTGCCCACATTCAGCGCGGTGATCTTGTGCATCTGGACGTGGCGGGTGGCGGTCCATAGGGCCGAGCTCGAGAGACCACGGATGCACGTCGTGCTCGCGGCGATGACCAGCATGCCAACCAGATCAGGGTTGTGGTTCGACGCAGCGAAGGGGAAGGCGATGATCGCGGCGATGAGCCACAGCGCGCCCCCACGCACGACGTTCATGGAGTAAGCGGTGTTGAGAAAGACCGGGTCGTCACCGCGCCGGCTCTGCACCACGTTCGTAGCGATGCCGATATCCGACAGCAGCATCAGGCCCGAGATGACCAGCATCACCAGGCCCACCTGCCCGTAGGCGCTGACGCTGATCTGGTCGGCAACGTACAGGTTCTGCACGAAACGCAGGACCTGCATCAGAGCGAACCCGCCGGCCGAGACGGCGCTGGCCTTCATGGCCAGGCGCATGCGCTCGCCGGGGGTCCAGCCAAAAAAGCCGCCAGGCCGGAGTGTTCCGGCCTGGCGGTTGGGTTCATGCTGAAGGGTGGTCATAGTCGCGGGCCGTCCGGGGCCCCCGAATATTACCGCTTCTGGAAGGCGCCGATGGCGGCAGCGCCCGAAGAGGTGCTGATCGGTCGCCAGTCAAGGTCGACGGGGACCAGCGGGGTCGTGACGCGGTTGGTCAGCGGCGACCCGTTCATCGGGTGGAAGTCGGTGCTGCTGGTGAACATCGGGTTGCCCGAGGTGCAGTTCGTGCCGAACAGGTACTGCCCGTTGGTCACGTGGTTGTTCTCGGCGTTGAAGCCCGGGTAGTTCATGGTGCTGGTGTCGCTCTTCTGCGGCATGACGCAGTTGCGGACGCTGAAGTTGGTGATGTTGTTGCCGTTGAACATGACGGCGTAGTTGTTCCAGGTCACGTTCCACCAGAGGTAGTGGTCGGTGACGCTGCCGCCGCCCATCCACTGCGCCTGGGGATCGGTCGCGATCTTGTCCAGCAGGACGTTGACGATCGCCACGTTCTTCACAGGCTGCGTGCCGCTGCCGAGGGTGATGCCCTGGCAGGCGACGTCGGTGGCCTTGAGCCCGAAGATGATCATGTTCTCGATGGCCTCCACCGGCACCTGCACGACGTCGGGGTGGACGCCCGAGTTGTACCGCATGTGGTTGACCGAGCAGTTGACCATCAGGCGACGCATGTTGCTGAAGTCGGCGCCGATGTCCTGAGCGCTGATGTTGCGCGCCATGATCACGTACTGGTTCAGGCCCGTGTGCATGGTGTTGCGGATGTTGACGTCGGTGTACCAGACCGGGATGGTCGGCCCGCTCGCCACCGCCTGGATCCAGGACGTAGTGGAGCCGATGTAGCCCAGGCCCTCGATGTCGACGTTGTCGATCCAGAAGTGGTTGCCGTACGGGTCGCTGGGCTGGGTGAGCAGCGTGGTGTTCGCCAGCTGCCGCAGCGTCAGGTTCCGCACGCGGAGCTTGCGCTGGGACACGGTCTCCCCGCCGGTGGTGATCACCACCTGGCTGCGGCTGGTGCCCGGGGCGCCCTCGATGGTGAACCAGCGGTTCGCCGCACCGTCAGAGCCGGTGTTGGGAATGGTGTACATGCCGGGCATGAGGTACACGGTTGCGCCTTCGACCGCGCCCGTGCTGTTCTGCGCCGCTAGGTGGGTGATGGCGCGCCGGATGCTCCAGAAGGGCAGCGAGGACGTGCCGTTGCCCACCGTGTCGCTGCCGTTGGGCGAGACGTACACGGTGCGGTTGGTATTGGGCAGCGTGCCGCCAGCGTTGGCGTACAGGCGCAGGGCCTTGTCGCCAAGGTCAGTGCCCGTGCTGTCCTGGAGCACGCGCGGGACGCCCACGTTGGGGATCACGCGGGCCCGGACCTCGAAGGGGCCGTCGGGCAGCGATGAGGCGTTGATGGTGGCCGTGTACTCCCACACATTGCTGGTGGGGTTGAGGGCCATGCTCGAAACGGAGGTCCACGCGCCGCCGTTCAGCGAGAACTCAACGCGGTTGATGCCCGAGAGGTGGAAGGCCACCACGCCGATGTTGTAGTTCCCCGTGATGGTCTGGTAGGGGACCACGTCCCAGCGGGCGATCGCCTTGGCGGTGTAGCCGAGCTGGCCGGCGCTCCCCTGCACGCCCGGCTCCGGCGAGGCGCTGGTGAAGCCCGTGCCCGCAGGGAGCACGGGGAAGGTGCCGCTGGGCGGCGGGGGCGGGGGGGGCGGAGGAGGCGGCTGGGTGCTGCCCACCGTGGAGTTCACGGTGATCGTCGACGTGTACGCCGACTCGCCGTTGCCGTTGTGCGAGCGCATCTTGTACTGGAACGTGCCGGCGCCGGGGGTGTCGCGCCAGGAGGTCCAGCCCGCCGGGATCTCGACGATGCCGTTGCCGCCGAAGGCGGGCGTGCGCTCGATCCAGAAGGCGGTCTCGTTGTCGGAGTTGTCGGTCCACGCGAGCGTCACGCCGCCCTGGCCGTCGGGCGTCCCCGTGAAGTTCGTGGGGGCCGCGGGGACCGCGGGCGCCTGGATGCTCGAGTTCACGGTGATCCACGGCGTGTACGCGGAGGTGCCGTTCGCATTGCGCGAACGCATCCGGTACTGGAAAGTGCCGGCCCCGGGCGTGTCGCCCCAGGCGGTCCAGTCCGCGGGGATCTCGATGATGCCGTTGCCGCCGAAGGCGGGCGTGCGCTCGATCCAGAACGCGGTCTCGTTGTTCGAGTTGTCGGTCCAGGTCAGGTTGATGCGACCCGTCCCGTCCGGCGTGCCCGCGAAGTTCGTCGGGGCCGCGGGGACCGCAGTGGTGTCATCCGGGGGCGGGGGCGGGGGCGGAGAGGTCGGGGGCGGGGGCGGCGGCGGGGGCGTGGTGGTGCCTGCCGTGCCGTTCACCGTGACAGTCGCGGCGGAGGTGTACGAGGAGTTGCCGCGCGAGTTGTACGAGCGGACCTTGTAGCGGAAGGTGCCCGTGCCCGGGCGTTCGGTGTAGAGCGCCACATTGGCGCCCAGGGTGTAGCTGGCGGACGTCGTCCAGCTGCCGTTGGTGCGGCGGGTCTCGCGCACCAGGCGGAAGCCGAGCTCGTTGTTCGAGTTGTCCTGCCAGGTCACACGGACCAGACCGGTGGAATCAACGGTCGCCGCGATGCTGCTGGGCGCCGCGGGCACACGAGTGCCGCTGAGCTGCGCCGCCGCGGGCGATGCCAGGTTGAGGGGGGCGACCAGCGCCGTCCCGGCACTGAGCACCATCGCCACGACCGCGGCCTGGCCCTTGGACTTGAGATTCATCATCACAGACTCCTCATCAGCACAACCAAGACGAGTCTGCGAAACATCGGCCCCTAAGACCCCTCACCGGTACGCCCGGCCAACTCTCACTGTCTTCTGGAGGCCGCAGCAACCGCACCAGCATCCTTACCGGCACAGGTTCACTACCCGCCTCTCGGGTCTTTGGGGGCTCTCGGTCCAAGCTCTTGGCGAGCTCAAGTTCCGATAAACGCCGCCTCAGTCGTGCGGAGGCACCATACGGGAACCGGGCGGCTACGTGGTCCCTAACTTCCCACTCATGCGGGACATGGGGGCGTTTAACCCAGCTGGTCGATACCCGCCGATCGAGGGGCGGTAAGTCCCCGGGTTCGTGGGTTCTATGCACCAGATCGCGGGGATGAGAGACGGCGCGGGCGCCGCGCGCCGGGATGAGCGCCGCACCCCAGCGCGTGGCCTCTAGCACTGATGTGGAGAAGAGTTGCGCATTCATGAGTGCAAGCGAGTGCCGCGACACAGAAATTTGATCGATCCGCGCAGCGATGCCCAACGCGTGGGATGACTGTCGACCGCGCGATCACCCGCGCGGGTGATGTGACATAACACAGAATCCACACACCCGCACGTGCGGCCCCCGCAGGGGAACGGCGCTCATTCCGAGCGGTGAGCCGCCCCCCGGATCAGCCCGCGACCTTGGCCAGGCCCTTCTCGATGCACGCGAACACGCGCGCCCAGTCGGCATCCTTCATCACCCCCAGCGGGGGCAGCATGCGCACGTGGTACGGCCCATGCCCGCAGTAGAAGAGGATCACGCCCTCTTCGAAGCACGCCTTGCACACGGCGTTGATCTTGTCCTTGCGCCCGCCGAAGGGCGTGAACTTCATCATGCCGCCCAGGCCGCCCACGAGCTCGGACTGACCTTCCACCGCGGGGAACCACGCGGGGTGCCTGGCGATCAGCTGCTGCACCTGCTCACGGAAAAGCGCGTGGTGGCGGGCGATGGAGCCCTGCGGCCCGTAGTAACCCCCGTCGCGCAGACGCTCCATCACGCGCTGGCCCATGCGGAACGAGACACCCTCACCCGTGAAGGTGCCGCTGAGCAGCCCGCCCTTGGGGTTCATCTCCTCGGTCCACATTGTGGCGCACGCCTGCGTCATCTTGCCCACGCAGAAGACGTCCACGTACTCGCCGAGGTTGAAGTACTCATAGGCGAACATGGTGGGCAGGCGGCCGAAGGTCTGGATCTCGTCGTCCCACACGATCACCTTGCGCGCCTTGCACACCTCCATCAGGGCCTTGAAGTAGTCACGCGTGCCGGGGTTGAACCCGCCCTCGCCCTGCACGAGCTCGAAGATGAAGCACGCGTGCTGGCCGGGGTAGCGGTCGAGGTACTCGGTGAGCTGCTTGACGGCCCCGTCGATGTGCCTGGCCTCGCCCACGCGCTTCGCCTCGTGCTCGTTGTAGAACGGCATGTAATCGACGAGCACGTTCAGCGGCAGCCCCTGGCGGTAGTCCGGGGTGTCCCCGATCTGGGCCATGGTCGTGCTCCGCCCCATGAAGCAGTCCTTGAACGCGATCACCCGCGGCGCCGGCGCGTTCTTTTGGAAGCACACCTTCAGGGCGTTCTCGTTGGCCATGGCGCCGCTGGTGCTGAGGTAGCAATGCTTAAGCCTGCTGTTCTTCCCGGCCTCCTTCAGCAGCGTCTCCATGAACGCGTAGGGCTCGAAGTTGCTGGAGAGGTTGCCGTGCTTGAGCACATCGTCCATGCCGCTGAGCACGCCCAGCTCCGCCAGCTCCGGGTCGCTGTGGCCGAAGAAGTGCACGCCGATGCCGCAGATCATGTCCCACTTCACCGACCCGTCGGCGAGCTCCACCAGGGCGCCGTTGCCCAGGCCAGAGCCGAGGTAGGGGTACAGCAGCGCCCGCCCGCGCACCGCCGCGGCCCGCGCCATCAGCGCGTCGTAGGTCTGCTTGAGCTCGGGACGGGGCGGCCGCACGTCGGTGATCTGCGCCGACTTGGCCCGCAGCTCCGCCACCATCGCCGCCGCCGCGGCCTTCACCGCCGGGCTGTGGTGCAGCTGGTCGCCCAAGGTCTGCGCCGTGGCCGACGAGCTGGAGCTATTGGGAGTGCTGGGGCGGGCGGGCTGCTGGGCGGGGGCCTGGGTCATTGCTGCTCCTGTGCTGACGCGAGTTTATGCAGCGTCCATCGGCTTACCGGGTGAGGGGAGTTCATCTGTGAGAGGTCGGGGTGGCACGATCCGTCTTCGGGCCGTGCCCGCACGCTGCTATTCACTGCGATAGACGCATAATCAGTACCGCGAGCAGCTGCGCCCGCTCCACCAGGCTCGCCAGCTCGATCCACTCCTGCGGCGTGTGCAGCCCCCCACCCCTCACGCCCAGCGTGTCAATCGTCGGCAGCCCCGCGGCCTGCAGGTTGTTCCCATCGCACACGCCGCCGGTTTTGCCGAAGGGCAGCTGCTGGCCGAGCGCCTCGGCGGCCCAGCGTGCGTGGATCGCAAGTGCATCGACCTGCGGTGTGCGCGGCTTGGCGGGCCTGTTGAAGCTGCGGTAGACCTTCACCCCCGGCAGTTCGCTAGGCGCGGTCTCCATCGCCTCGAGCGCTCGGCCGAGTTCCTCGCCGGCCTCGTAGGTGGGAAAGCGAACGTTGCCCCACGCGCGGGCGAGGTCGGGGACGACGTTGGCCGCGACGCCGCCCTGGAGCGGTCCGATGTTGACGATCCGCCCCCGCGAGGTGTCCACCAGCTGCGACACCCGCAGGATGCACGCGGCCAGCGCGTTCACCGCCGACACGCCCGCGCCGAAGTCGCGCCCCACGTGCGACGCCCTGCCGCGTGTCTCGATCATGAACTGGCCGCTGCCGGGGCGCTCGGTGACGAGCCCGCCGTCGGCCATCGCGGGCTCCAGCACCAATCCCTCCCGGTACCCGCGCTTGGCCTCGGCTTGGAGTGCCGTGTCTGAGTGATAACTCCCCGTCTCTTCGTCGGAGTTCATGATGAACCCCCACCCCGCGGCCACGCCCGCCTCCTCGAGCGCTTCCAGCGCTGTCGCGCCCACGAGCAGCCCGCCCTTCATGTCGACGCAGCCTGGACCGGTGGCGGTGCGACCATCAGGGGAGATTGACAGCTCGCGGAACGAGGAAGAGGCGTGGTGCACGGTGTCGAGATGCCCACACAACAACACACCGGCGCGGTGCTCCTTCGGCAGGTGCGGCGTCGTGCGAGGCCGGCGGCACACCGCCGTGGGCGGAACACTGCCGCGGTCCTCAGGATCCAGCCACGTGGGCTTGGGGTCACCGGGGACGAGTTCCACAGCGGCGCCAAGCTTCGCCAACCGCTCCGTCAACAGCCCCCGCGTCTCATCGAGCCCGCCTGCCGATCCCGGCCCCGTGGGGATGTTCACCAGTTGCCGCAGCTGCTCCACCATTGCCGCGTGCCGCCCCGAGATGATGCCGCACACCCGCTGCTCCGCCGCCGTCAGGCTCATGACGCCCCCCCGAGCAGGAACGGCACGAAGGAGGCGATGATGCCCACCACGGCCGCGATCTTGATCCATTTCACCTGCCGGTCGATGGGCAGGGCGTCCACCGGCCGGTCGATCAGCGTTGCCAGCCGCCGCTGCCGCTCGCGCACCGAGCCGTGCCGCCACGTGAACCGCTCGGGGTCGATGCCGTTGAGGTCGGCGACGGATTGCAGGGCGCTGGACATCACCCCCACCGCACCCGCCGTCACCGCTGCGGCCTCATGCTCGCGCGTACGCGTCAAGTGTTGCACGGCGAACGCGTCCGCCTGCCACTCGAAGCGGCGGCTTACCAGGCCGAACACCGTGCCCGCCCCGGCGATGCCCATCAGCCCCATGATCACCGACAGCGTCGTGGGGCTGAGCACGCGGATATGGAACCCCTCCACTATCGTTCCCAGCACCAGCGCCAGCACCAGCACCGCCGAGATGACGCACACCGCCAGCCAGATGAGGTGCCGACGCCGCACGTGCGCCACCTCGTGGGCCATCACCGCCTCCACTTGATCGGCGTTGAGCCGCTCGAGCAGAGCGTCGCTCAGCAGCATGTACCGCAGCGGCCAGAAGATGCCCAGGATTGCCCCGTTCACCATCGCTCCGTGCGTGCGCCACAGCAGCGGGCCGCGCACCCGGATTCGGTACTGCCTGCACATCGCCCGCATCTGCTCGCGGAGGGGGCCGTCGCCGATGGGCACGGTGTCCCACACGCGCCGGATCACGGCCGGGGACGTAATCAGGATGGCGATGATGCCCGCGTAGGTCACAACCGGCAGCAGCCACTCGGCCTGACCCCGCCACTCGCGCACGATCCACTCCCCCACGTGCATCGCGAGCGTCTCATGCCAGGCCATCATCATCGTGAGCGGCGCCAGGAACAGCATCGCCTGGTGCCGCAGGCACGAGGACACGTACTGCCCCCGGGTGAGCGGCGGGTGCACGGGCGTGCCCTCGGCGTTGTTGAGCTCGCGCAGCAGCAGGGCCTCGCGAATTCGAAGCTCCAGCGGGTACAGCGACCACCAGGTCGCCGCGAAGAACAGCAGCACCGGGAGCATCGTCGCCAGCTCGTCGACGATGATGAAGTCGCCCACAAGGCCGCGCACGGTCGCGAGCGATCCGAACGCGAACAGACAGAACCCCCACCACGCCCCCGCCAGCAGCCGCAGCGCCAGCATCGTGGTGTCCGCCATCCGCACGGCGGAGTAGCTGCCCTTGCGGTCAATCAGCCGCCCCCACCGCACGCACAGCGCCTGGAACACGCCCCACATGGCCGCGAGCGGCGCGAGCAGCCATGCAAGCACCTCGCCCGGCGGCAGGTCCAGCACGCCCTCGCTGCCCTGCCAGTCGAACAGGTAGATCGAGCCGAACAGCAGGATGAGCAGGACCTGGATCATGCGGCGGCGAAACGGTAGGAGCTCGCCCCTGCGGTGAACGGCATCCACCGCCGCATCGGGTGGCCGCCGGCGTCACGCGCCCTTGACGATCGCCTGCCACAGCTCCTGCAGGCGCTTCACCGAAACGGGGACGGCGGTGCGGAGCTCCTGCGCGAAGAGCGACACGCGCAGCTCCTCCACCATCCAGCGGTACTCGATAATCTTGCTCTCGCTCAGGCCCAGCTCCTTGCGGCGCTTCTCGAGCTCAAAGTACCCCTTCCACAGGGGGACGATCTCCGCCATATTCCGGGCATCGCGCTGCAGGCCGGGGCCGGTCATCTTCTGCACGCGCAGCTGGATCGCCTGGAGGTACCGCGGGTAGTGCCGCAGCCACTCGTAGGGGGTGCTCACGAGGAAGCTGGGGGGCGTGAGGGCGCCGAGCTGATCGCGCACATCATCAAGGTTGGCCTGGAACGCGGGGGCCTTGCTCGCGTGGTCCACCGCGTACTTCGCGGCCTGGTACGCCGTCATCACCGTGCCCATGAGGGCAGTCACCTCCTCACGTGCGGCCCCCAGGCGATCGATGCCAACGCCCACGCGGAAGGCGAACTCCTTCTCCGTGCGCACGGGCAGCTGGTCGCCGATGAAGGCGCGGTCGGCGATGAGCTCCTTCAGCAGCTCCTTGAACTGCTGCGGCGTTCCCAGGGTGGCGTACTGGAGGGACATCTTCTCCACGCCCGGGATGTACATCGTGTGCCGCTTGAGCTCTTCGCTCGCCTCGAACATGAACAGGCGGCGCGTGCCGGCGCGGCTTGCAAGCTGGGCGGCGTCAAAGGTGTCAAAGAGCTTGAGGGCCACCGCCTTGCCCTGGTCGACGATCCCTGGGAACGCCGCGAACGCAACGCCGAAGCGGTCGATTTCGACCCGCTCGGGCAGGTCGCCGAAGCTCCACTCCCTGATACCCTCGCGCGTGTACGTCTTTTCGCTTGCGAGCAGGCCCGTCTTGAGCTCGGTCCGCAGCTGGGCCTTGATCTCCGACAGGTCACGCCCCGCGGCCACCACCTTGCCGTCCGACCCGATCACCTCGAAACGCATGCGCAGGTAGGGCGGCAGCGGCACCGCCGCGAGCACCTCGCGCGGGACCTCGACGGTGGTCGCCCTCAGGATGCACTCGCGCAGACGGTCGATGAGCGAGCCCTCGCCGAAGGTGAGGTCCGTCATGCACCGCTGCGCGAGGGCCGCGGCCGGCGGCAGCACGCGCCGGAACTCCTTGGGCAGGCCGCGGATGATGGTGTCGATCTTCTCCTGCAGGTGCCCGGGCACCAGCCACACGAAGCGCTCGGGGCCGAGCTGGCCGAGGGCCTCCATCGGGATGCGCACGGTGACGCCGTCGGCCTCGTGCCCCGGCTCCAGGCGGTACACGACCGGCAGCACGACGGGCCCGGCGTCGATCTCGTCGGGGAACTGGTCGCGCGTGGGCAGCGACGCGTCTGGCGCGATCAGGTCCTCGAGGTTCATGAACAGCAGGCGCGGGTTCTTCTTGGTCTCCTCGAAACGCCAGCGCTCAAACGCGCCGGCGGTCAGGATGTCCCTGGGGATGTGCGAGTCATAGAACCGGAAGCGCTGCTCGACATCCGCCAGCAGCGTGCTGCGGCGGCTCCTGATCTCCAGCTCCCTGACCTGCTCCACCAGCCCCTGGTTGTGCGAGTAGAAGGGGGCCCGCGTGTCGAGGTCACCCTCGACGAGCGCGTGGTGCACGAAGATCTCGCGGCTGGCGACCGGGTCGATGGGCCCATAGTGCACGCGCCGGCGCGCGACGAGCTCCAGCCCGTTGATGGTTACCCGCTCATACGCCAGCACCCGCCCCGCCTGGCGCGACCAGTGCGGCTCGGAGTACGTGCGCTTCACCAGGTGCGCTCCGAGCTCCTCCACCCACTCCGGCAGGATGCCCGCGACGGTGCGCGCGTACAGCTTGGTCGTGCGCACCAGCTCCGCGCTCATCACCCACTTTGGCCCCTGCTTGAACAGCGCCGAGCCCGGGAAGATGTTGAACTTCACGCCGCGGCCCGCCGCGTACTCGCCGGTCTCGGTCTTGAATCCGATGTTGCCCAGCAGGCCAGTGAGAAGCGCCCGGTGCAGGCGGTTGTACCGCGTCTGCTGCGTCTGGTCGAGCTGCGCGACGGCGCTCGACGCGGGTGCACTCGACCGTGCCTGCTGCTCAGGGCCGCCGTTATGCCGCTCGCGCCCGCGCGCCGGCGGCGCCGCAGACCCGCGCGACTCCACGGCCATCGCCGGCTGCCGCTGGTGACGCGGGCCGCCACGTTCCCCGCGCTCGCCGCGCCCGCCCCGCCCGTCACGCCCCCCACCGCCGCGCTCGCCGCGTCGCCCAGCACCGCCCTCACTTCGCCCACCCGTGCGCTGCCCGTCCTGGTCCTGCATCCCCTGGATCAGCTCGCTCAGCTGCCGGTGGATGTCCTCCCACTCGCGCAGCCGCACGAACGATAGAAAACTCTCCTTGCACCACTTCCGCAGCTTGCTGCCCGAGAGGTGCCGCTTGCGGTCGTGGTACGCCGCCCACAGCTTGAGGTACCCGCCGAAGTCCGACGAGGGGTCCTTGAACTCCGCGTGCACCTCGTCGGCGCGGTCCGCCTTCTCCATCGGCCGCTCACGCGGGTCCTGCACGGAGAGGGCCGAGGCGATCACCAGCACGTCCTCGAGGCAGCCCTCGCGCTTAGCTGCGAGGATCATGCGGCCGATCCGCGGGTCGATGGGCAGGCGCGCGAGGTCCCGCCCCAGCGGCGTCAGCTCGTGCTTCTCGTTCACCGCGCCCAGCTCGTGCAGCGTCTCGTACCCGTCGCGGATCGCCCGTGGGTCCGGAGGATCGATGAACGGGAACCGCTCGACGTCCCCCAGCCGCAGCGCGGCCATCTGCAGGATCACGCTCGCCAGGTTCGCCCGCACGATCTCGGGGTCGGTGTACTGCCCGCGCGTCGTGTAGTCCTCCTCCGCGTACAGCCGAACGCACACGCCCGGCCCGATGCGCCCGCACCGGCCCATCCGCTGGTCGGCGCTCGCCCGCGAGATCGGCTCGATCTCCAGCCGCTGCACCTTCGTCCGCGGCGAGTAGCGGTTGATCCGCGCGAAGCCCACGTCCACCACGTAGCGGATGCCCGGCACCGTCAGCGACGTCTCCGCGACGTTGGTCGACAGCACCACCCGCCGCCCCGTGTGCGGCTGGAAGACCTTCATCTGCTCCTCGGCCGAGAGCTTGGCGTACAGCGGCAGAATGGCCGTGGAAGGCGACCCCGGCACGTGGTGCTTGCTCAGCAGCTCCGCCGTCTCACGGATCTCCCGCTCGCCGCTCAGGAACACCAGGATGTCGCCATCCCCATAGCTCGCGGCCTCGTCCACGGCGTGCAGGATCGCCCGCTGCATGTCCTCGTCGAGCTCGTCGAGCTTCTCTTCCGCGACGGGAGGGCGGTACAGCACCTCGACCGGGTACGTGCGGCCCGAGACCATGATGATCGGCGCCGGCCCCCGCGGCCCCGCGAAGTGGTCCGCAAACCGCTGCGGGTCGATGGTCGCCGACGTCACGATCACCTTGAGGTCCGGGCGGCGCGGCAGCAGCGTCCGCAGATACCCCAGCAGGAAGTCGATGTTCAGGCTGCGCTCGTGCGCCTCGTCGATGATGATCGTGTCGTACTGCTCGAGGTTGCGGTCGCCCTGCGTCTCCGCCAGCAGGATGCCGTCCGTCATCAGCTTGATAAACGTGCCGGGGCTCGTCTTGTCCCCGAACCGAACCTTGTAGCCGACGAGGTCGCCCAAGCGCGTCTCCAGCTCTTCGGCGATGCGCTGCCCCACGCTGCGGGCCGCGATGCGCCGCGGCTGCGTGTGGCCGATCATCCCGGTCACACCCCGCCCCAGCTCCAGGCAGATCTTGGGGATCTGCGTTGTCTTGCCCGAGCCGGTCTCGCCACAAATCACCACCACCTGGTGCTCGGCGATGGCCCGCTTGATCTCCTCCCGCCTCTGCGAGACGGGCAGGTCCTCGGGGTAGTGGATCACCGGCACGCGGGCTCGCCGCTGCGCCAGGCGCGCCTCCGCCTGCTCCAGGTCAGTCGTGAAAGCCGCCACCTGGGGCGGCAGCTCGCCGCCTGATTGACCATTAGCCGCCGCGAGGACCCGGCCCAGCCCGTGCAGACGCCCCGTCAGCCGCCGCCGGTCGGCGGGCATGCAGGCGTCGACGCGGGCGCCGAGTTCACGTAGCAGAGGGTGCACGAGAAAGAAGATTAGTCGCCGCGGTGCCGGTGGATTCGAGCCGGCGGACCGCCCGCCCGAGAACTGCACCGGTCACTGCGGCGCGGCCGGCTCAGGCGCGGTCGGCGGCCCGATCACCAGTTTGACCACCTCCAACTCGTCGGCCTTCCCCTTCACGGGCCCAAAGAGCATCATCGACTCGGGCGTGCCCGCGAGCCGCCGTCCGACGTAGGGAGAGGGCAGCACGCGGATGGTCGGCGTCTCGCCCTGCGCGGGTTTGTCGAGCGTCGGCTGGAACACCAGGCCTTCCGGCGTCGTGCAGTAGAACCCGGGCCGGGCCGCGTCCTGTGATGGGATCGCCGACATCGAGCCGCCCGCGAGCGGCTCGAACTGCCCCGTCTCCAGCCGAAAAGCCGCAACGCGACCCATCCGCGGGTGAAAGAGCGCGAGCGCCGACTCGCCCCCGCTGAAACCGCCGCGGCTGGCGATCGGCGGCGTCACGCCCGCGGTGATCTGGTACGCCTGCAAGCGGTCGGCCTTGGGCTGGAGCACCTTCGTGGACACCGTTGAGGTCAGTCGCGCGGGGCCGTCGAGGGCGCCGCCGCGGTCAAGGCGGATCGCCTCGAGTTCGATCCCGCTCTTCTCTGTCAATCGCAGCGCGTACACCAGGCTCACGTCGCTGGTGCACATCGGGAACTCGTACGACCCGCCGTCGCCCGACCGCACGGACGGCTGCCCGCCCCGCGAGAGCACCACCAGCTCGTTGAAGTCGCCCTCGATCGGCCGGCGCACGTACACCAGGTCCCCCCGCGGCGTCAGCACCGCGCTGGAGTTCACCATGTTCCCCTGCACCAGCCATTCGAGCCCGCCCGTCCACTCCACACGCCCGATCCAGCGCGAGCCGTCCGCCTGCGGCGCCTCGACGAGGAACCCTTCGTGGTCGCTCGCCCGCCCGAGCACAAGCCCAGTCGCCAGCGGCTGCGCCGGGCTCACGCACGTCAGCTCGCGCTCGCCGACCTGGTAGACGCTGATCACGGTCCGCATCGGCGGAGCCGCGCCGGGCTCGGCGAGGATCACCTCCCACGTCGGCGCCTCGCCCTCCTGCACCGCGATGAACCGCCCGTCGGGCGACACCAGCGGCAGCGACTGGCCATCGTTGCGCACCACGCCGTAGGGCACCACGCCCACCTCGATGCGCGACAGCGTGGTTCGGCTGGTGAGCGCTGGGCTGGCGATCGGCCCAGCCGGCAGCGTAACAGGAGCGCTGGGCTGTGGCCGCTGCGGACCCGCGGGTGCGCGCGAGGGCTGATTCGTCGGAGGCGCGCTGGGACTGACCCGCACGCCCCGCGAAGGACCCGCAGACTCGGTGACACAACCGGCGAGCAGCAGACCCGCCGCAACGCTCGTGACGGTGCTGCAGAGGATGGCGCGTACTGCTCGCATCGGCGGCTCTCAGAGCTCCTTGGCCCGCTCGGGTACGGTCTGCTGGTCGAGGCCCGGGCGCGGGTTGGGGTTGGGTGTATCGGCGCCGGGGGTCGGTCCCGTGGTGCCGCTGTCGCCCGCTGGGCGCGGGCCGTCGTGCAGCTCGGGAAGGGTGGTCTTGCCCTTGAGAGGCTCCTCCTTGCGGAGCTGGTTCTTGATCTGCTCCAGCCGCTCGCGGTAGGGAGCGTTGAGGGCCTCGCTCTCGGTGCCGTCGGTGTTGACGACCACGATGGGCGTGATGAACACCAGCAGCTCGGTGTTCTTGATGGTCTTTTCCTTGCTGCGGAAGATCGCGCCCAGCAGCGGGATGTCCCCCAGCAGGGGCACCTTCCGCACGATGTCGCTGGATTCGGCCCGCAGAATGCCCGAGATCACGATCGTCTGCTTGTTCTTGACGATCAGCTGCGTCGTCGTCTCGCGACGATCGACCACGAAGCCGCCGAACAGCGTCTGCCCCGGCACGATCGACGACAGCTCCAGGTTCACCTTGAGGTCAACGTCGCCCTGCACCGTGATGCGGGGCCTCGCCCGCAGCTGGATGCCCACCGCTCGGTAGTCAAACGACTGCACCAGGTTGCCCTGCGCGTTCGTCTGCGAGTCGGTCACGAAGGGGATGTCCTGGCCGTCGAAGAACTCCGCCTCCTGGTTGTCGCTGGTGAAGATCTTGGGCTCGCTCAGGATGCTGACGTCGGTCTTCTGCGCCAAGGCCTGCAGCACAAGGTTGAGGTTCGCCTCGGTGTTCAGCACCGAGGT
The DNA here is from genome assembly GCA_035627955.1 of Phycisphaerales bacterium. Taxonomy (NCBI): domain Bacteria; kingdom Pseudomonadati; phylum Planctomycetota; class Phycisphaerae; order Phycisphaerales; species Phycisphaerales bacterium. The sequence goes on along the minus strand of DASPKU010000005.1, from coordinate 20,501 downwards.
GTCGAACAGCGAGTTGATGAAGTCGTTCTTCGTCCCCGTGGCGTTGTTGCCGATGCTGAAGCTGTTGTCCGGGTTGGTCGGCGTGATCTGCTGGCTGGACCACCGCAGCCCCAAGGCCGTGGCGTCGTCACGCGAGATCTCCGCGACGATCGCCGCGATCAGCACCTGCCGCCCGGGCTTGTCCAGCTGCGCCACCAGGTCGATGATCGACTGCTTGTACTCCGGCGGCGACACGATCATCAAGGCGTTCTGCCGCCAGATGGGCACGATGCGCAGCTGCCCGATCAGGTTCGAAGACGCCCGCCGGTCCGTCGGCGTCCGCGAGCGCTGCCACCAGAAGGAGATCACCTGGCTGCCGGTGGTCTGCTGCTCCTGCGAGAAGCCCTCCTGGTTCGAAGTGGTGGTTGTGGTCGACGTCGCAAAGGGACTGCTGTTGGCCGAGCTCTCGGTCAGCCCGCTCGCCGCCCTGCGGATCGACGCCAGCGTGCCGTCCTGCGCCAGCAGCGCGTTGAGCTGCTCGGCCAGGTCCTCCGCCGACGCGTGCTTGAGCTCGATCACCGACGGCAGCCCCGCGTTCTGCGGCTGATCGATCTGCTCGATGAGATCATCCAGCACCTTGATGTTGTCCGGCGTCTTGGCCACCACCATCAGCCGCCCGGCGTCGGGCATCGGCGTGAACGAGAACTGATTGGCCAGCCGCCCCGCGCCCGTGCCGGTCGCGGGCGAGACGTTGCCGCCCTGATTGAACCCGAACGGTCCCCCGCCCTGGTTCTGCTGCTGCTGCTGCCCGCCCGTGCGCGACTGCGTGCCGCGACCGAAGATCCCCTCCAGCTGCGCCGCCACCTTCACCGGATCGCTGTACTTGAGGTCGTAGATCTTGGGCGTGAGCACGTCGAGGGGCATCTCCTTGTCCCAGTGCTCGTTGATCTGCTCGGCGATCTGCGCCAGGATCGCCGGGTCCGCCGCCACGGTCACCGAGTTCTGCTGCGTGTTCGCGGTGACGCGAACCTCGCTCGCCGCCGCCGTGGGCGCCTGCTCGGGACCGCCGCGCCCCTGGAACTGGAAGTTGGGCCCCCCGCGGTTGCCGCCCTGGTTCTGGTTCTGGCCGCCCCTGTTCCTCGTGCTGCCCGCGCCGAACAGCTCCTCGATGTTCTCCTTGATCGTCGCCGCCTCCTGGAAGCGCAGGCGGAACGTCTCGGTCTGCAATGCCGCGGCCGGGGGCCGGTCCAGCCCATTGATCTTGGACTCGATCCGCTGCAGCAGCGCGATGTTGCCCATGATTGCGATCTGGTTGGACTCCTCGTCCACCGTCATCTTGGCGAAGTCCGGCAGGCCCGCCTTCAGCGTGTCGCCCATCGACTTGGCCGTCGAGGAGCGCAGCCGGTAGATCTTCTCGGCGAAGTTGCCCAGGTCCTTGCGGGCGAGCGTCGACTCGTCGGGGCCGATCACCGGGACGTCCTGACGCGTGATCTCCGCGATGTCCCGCAGCGAGATCACGCTCGAACTCTCCACCACCGCCACGCCGATCTGCTGCAGCGCCTGGAACACCAGGTCGAGCGCGTCCTCACGCGGGATGGGGCGGTCGTTGAGGATCGTGACCTTGCGGTTGAGCACGTCCTGCTGCGGCATGACCACCTTGCCCGTGGACTCCACGATGAACGGCACGATCTGGTCGACCGTGACGTTGCGGAACCCCAGGGCCGTGGGCTCACCGGCGATCGCCCGCCGCCCGGCGGGGCCGGTGGGCATGGAGAGCTTCGGCGCGGCGTCCGCGCTCTCGCGCACCGCTGGTCGCGCGGCCGTGTGCGCGTCGGCCTTGGCGACCTCGACCGGCCGCTGCTCGCCCGGCGTGTCCTTGCCCTGCTGCGGTTCCGTTGCACTGGTCGTGGGCTGCCACGCCAGCGCGGTGCCGGCGAGCACCGACAGAACCGCCGCCGACGCGATGAACATCCTGTTGGTCTCGGCGCGAGTCTTCATGCTGCTCCTGTTCTCTCTCGCTGTCCTCGCTGACTTCCTGCAATCACTTGGGCTGGCCGTCGCTGGGCTGCGCGTCCTTGGCGGGCTCGTCCTTCTTTGCTTCTGTCGCCTTATCGGCGCTCGCTGGCGCGGCCTCGTTCGCCGCGATCTTCTCGCCGCCGGGCTTGGGTGGGTCGGCGGGCTTCTCCGGCGTGGGCTCGGCGGGCTTGTCGCCCGGCGTGCCCGCGGTCTTGGTTTCCGGAGCCTTCTCCGCGGGCGCGGCCTCCGGCGGCTTCGGCGGTTCGGGCGTGGCCGCCGCGGTTTCCGACCCCCGCTCCTTCTTGATCACCACCGTGTCCCGCCCGAACAGCGGCACCGTGAACTCCACTTTCTTCCACCGAAGCTTCGCGTCCCAAGGCGAGTTCACCGACACCACCACGGTGTCGTCCTTCTCCTCGTCCCCCACCTTCATCTTGCGGCCGTCCTCGAACCACACCGTGTCCAGCACCATCGCGATGATGCGGGACCCGCCGTACTCCGTCGTCGGCGGCGGGGGCGGGGGCGGACCCTTGTCTTCTTCGATGACCTTGGGCTCTTCCTTGACTACGCGCACCGGCTGGTAGAACAGCGTGCGACCGTTGATCTGCGCCAGGTACTTCTCTGTCTTGTCGTCGCCCTTTGCCGCTACCTGCGCGTTGGGGTCCACATCCGGCGCCGTCGTCAGCGCCCCGCGCGTGAAGGTCACGAGCGACGCCCCCACCACCACGGCCGCTGCGCAGCCCGCGATGGTCGCGAGCGCCCCCACCGGCCCGAGGGTCGCGTACACAGCCCTGATTCCCTGGAAGCCGCTCATCGTCACCCCTTCTTCACGCTGATCCACGCCTCGGCCGTGAGGGTGGCGTGCACCGTCCGCTCCGACTGCTTGCCCTCAATCGTCCTGATCTGCACCCGCGAGACGGTGGCCACCACGGGGCTGCGCTCCAGCCCCGCGACCACCGCCGCGACTTCCTCGGGCGTCGCCTCAAAGTCGATGTCGCGCACGATGCGGAGCACGCGGTAATCGCTGCCCACCTTCGCGGTGAGCACGCCCTGGCCAAGGGACACGCTCTTGGTGCTGCTCTTGGCGCCGGTCACCTTGTTCTCGCGGAGGATGCGGTCCACGTCGCTGTTGAACTTGAGCGTGCGCCCGGCCTCGTCGCCCAGGTACTCGACGTCACCGTAGTTGCGGATGCCGGCCTGCAGCGTCTGCATCGCCTTTTTCTGCGTGCCACCCTCTTCGGTGAACGACCGCACCAGCGTCTCGTGCTGATCAGCCTTCATGGATGCCTGGTTGATCTGCACCAGCATGGGCTCCACCACGCCGAAGTACACGAGCACCAGCCCGAGGCCGAAGATCGCCCACTTGGCGGCGCGGGGCAGCGCCTGGAATGCGGCGGCGTACTTGCCCATTACTTGGTCCCTCCTACGGGCTGCGTGGCGGGTGTCGCCGGTGCAGCGCCGGCCGGTGCTGCGGGCGCGCCGCCCGCGGGGGCTGCTGTCGCGGCCTTCTGCATCTGCGCCTTGCACTTCTCCGCCTCGTCCTTCAGCCGCTGCTTGGTGGCCGAGTCAAGGCTCGGGTTCTTCTGCGCGTAGGACTGACGCGACGACCACTCCTTCATGGCCGTGTTGCGGTCCATCTTGGCGATGTCCGCATCCGTCAGCGGCGGCGGTACCGCCGTTGGCGTCGTGCTCGCCGGACGCCGGGACTCACCCTCGGTCCGCGCCGGGGCATCTCCGCTCCGCTCGCCGCGGTCGCGATCTGGACGCCGCCCGCCCCGCCGCTCCGGCTCGCTCGCCGGGGCCACCGCCGTGTTCGAAGCACCCTCGCCGTGCAGCCGCACGCCCAGCGGCTTGGCCGCGTAGTCGTTCTCCTCCGTGATCTTCACCTGGGCGTGCACGTTGTCCGTCACCTTGGCGGTCATGTCGAACTCGTACCCCGAGCCCTTGGCCGCCTGCCGCCCGATGCTCACGTTGCCGAACACCCGCGTGCCCGCGAGCTTCTCCTGGAACCTCGTGATCTCCTCCTCGCTTGACGCCGTGCCCTTGATCGTCACGCCCTGCCCCACGTTCAGGCTCAGCTGCGAGATCACCACCCCCTGCGGCGCCGCCGTCGAGATGTCCGCCAGCAGCTTGGTCATCGGCCAGCGGCTCTTCTGGAGCTGCTCGTACATCGCCGCCTTCTTCTCCGCGCCCTCGCGACCGACCTTCAACTCCTTGAGCGACTCGGCCCGGGGAGCCAGGATGGCCGCGCGGGCGTGGGCCAGGCCCCAGGGCACCAGCAGCATCAGCACCAGCGACGCCGCAATGACGGCCCACGCGTTCCGCGGGCGTGCGATCCACGCTGTTGCCGACTCGATGGGCGACAGCTGCTGACGCGGCGTGTCCGCGTGCAGCCCCGCCAGCGACCGCACCGCCGCATGCTCCGACCCCGCGATCAGCACGGCGCCCAACGCGAGGCCAAAGTCGTCCAGCCAGCCCGAGTCCTCTCGCACGCCCGACACCCGCACCTTCACGTTCGAGACCGACGCGCTCTCCAACAGCAGACGCCTGGTCGTGCTCGCCCGCGAGCCGGTGTTGAAGATGCCCACCGATGCAGCGGTGACGCCGGCGATCTGCGCCGTCTCTTCCACCGCCCGCGCCACCCGCGCCCCCCACTCCTCGCCGTCCGCCGGCTCCTCCACCGTCACGCGTGCCACCGTCCGCTCCGGACCCGGCACCAGAAGGCAGATCAGCCCCTCAGAAGCCTCGCAGTACACGGCCGCGCGTCCCGAGTCCCCCCGCAGCATCGCCAGGCATGCCACCGGCGACACCCACACCTCCGGGGTCTCGCCGATCGGCTCGGGCGTCCGCGCCGAAGGCACCCAGCCCGTCAGCAGGCCGGTCCGGAGGTCCGCGTTCCCGCCCGGCAGCACGCCGCCGGCGCGCCGGTAGGCCGGCAGCGTCGACGGCAGCTCGGCCTCTGCCAGCAGCGACACCGCGCCCGCGAGCGACGCGTCATCCCCGCCCGGCACCTGTACGCACCGGGCGATCGACTCGCGCCCCGGCGCGACCCGCACCACCTGCGCCACCAGGTGCTCCTCGAACAGCGGCGTCAGCACCGCGCTGTCCAAGCTTTGGAGCGTCCGCGCCTCCACCACCTCCCACCGCTCGCGGTGGCGCGCGATGAGCAGCCGGTGCCGCCCCTCCTGCGTGTGCAGCACCGCGAGCGCGCCGGGCCTGCCGTTGCGGCCGTTGCGACCGTTGCTGCGGCCATTGCTCCGGCCATCGGTCCGGGATGTCAGCCCTGCCTTCATCGCACACGCACCTCTTTGATGACCACGGGGACCGCCGAACGGTCCAGCGTCACCGTCATTTCAACTTCGAGCCCGGTCTTCGTATCCCGCCCACGGCTGGTCACAACGTACACGTTCGACCGCACCGTCAACAAGTTGTAGAGCGTCGCCAGCGTCCGCCGGTTCATCCCCGGCACTTCCAGCAGGTCGATGATCGACGTGTACCCGTCCGCCCGCCCCGACCGGTCCGAGATGATCGCGTCCGCCATCTCGTCGCCGATCTCGGGGATGAACCGCATCACCTCCGCCGGGCAGGTGTTGATGTTCAGCTTCCCGGGGATCGGCCCCGCCGCCTGCTCCGCGGGGATGTCGCACTCATCCAGCAGCAGCCCCAGCTGCTCGTCGGTCAGTGCTTCCACCTGCGGCGGCGGCTGCCCCGGCTGCTGCCCCAGGCTGCGCAGGCTACGCCCGATGAAGTCCGCCATCGTGGCGTTCTCGTTGTTCGCGGCGTAGTTGGCGATCACGCTCGCCTGCGCGCCGGTCACCGTCGTGCGCTGGGCGATGTCCGACTCGCTCGCGGTCTTGAGGTTCAGACGCGGCTCGCCTGACGCGCCCAGCCCGCCATCCACGCTCGCCGCCGTCAGGATCCCCGACCACCCCATGTCGAGGATGCCGTCCGCGTTGTCCGGCGGCCAGCTCGCCTCGCCGTCGTTCTCGTTGGGGTCCAGCAGCCCGTTGCCGTTCCAATCTTCGCCCCGCAGGTCGCGCTGGTCGACCCCCGCCACGAGCTCGAGCTCCATGATCGACTGCATGGGGCCGTTGCGGGCGAGGTAGCTGTAGGGCAGGCTCATGTAGTAAGGGCTCTCGGCGCCCATCGGGTTGGGCTCCTCGTCGGTGTCGATCCAATCGAGGATGGAGTCCGCGATGTCCTCCGTCATCAGCGGCTCGATGGTGAGCAGCTGGTCCCGGGTCATGCGGTTGATGTTGAGCTTCGCGTGCGCGTCCAGGGGCCCGGGGACCTCCTTGTTGCCCTCGGTCGTCGCGATGCGGTACGTGGCGTCGATCAGCACGCCGTCGGCGATCTCGACCATGTCGTCCATCAGCTTGAAGGCGTCCCCCGGCTCGGGGTTCTCGGTGGCGTACTCCAGGCGCGCCAGCGTGGCCTCCACCCCCGCCCGCGCCGCCCACGTTGCCCGCACCCGTGCCATGCTCTCCCGTCCCGCCGCGGCCTGCGAGAACGCCGACGACTGAATCATGCTGATGATCACTGCCGCCACGATGATGATGCCGAACACCATCACGGTCGCGAACCCGCGCCGGGCCCGTCGCTGTCCACCGAAGCGTGCACGATGCCGGCTCAACGCCCACCCCCGCTGCTGCCGCTTGAACCGCCCGTGGATGCCCCCGACTCGCCCTCGCTCGACTCCTCCCCCTCACCCTCAACCACCGGCGGCAGCGGCACGCGGTCCAGGGCCACGATCCGCACGCCCGTCGCGCTGGCCCGCCCATCATCCGCCAGCGCCGTCACCGTGATCTTCACCGCGTGCGGCAGCCCATCAGCGTCCGAGTCCCACTGCTCGATCCACTCGCCGCTCTGGTCCGTCGCCAGGAAGCTCAGGGCCGTCACACCGCCCGCGATCGGCGTGGCGATGCCGCCGCCGTCGATGTAATCATCCATCCCGATGTCCATCCGCCGCCACAGCGCCTCGCGCCCGTCGATCCCCGGCTCGACGCGGTACTGGACCTCGTATTCCTGCCCCTCCGCCTCGCCATCGGCCCCGCGCAGGGGCCGCATGCTCGTCATCAGCACCAGCAGCTCGTCGCGCTCGCTCCCCGGGCCGCCGCCGTTCATGATCCGCACGCACTGCTGCAGCGGGTCGCTCCGCCGCAGCGCGGTGGTCAGGTCCAGCGCGATCCGCGCCGCCGCTGTGTCCGCCCGCTGGAACGCCTGCTGGTGCGCCCGCGAGTGGTTCCGCGCCCTGTACATCTGCGAGATCGCCGCGGCCGTGCCCGTCGCCACGAGCACCCCCACGAGCGAGGCGACCACCAGCTCCACGATCGTGAAGCCGCGTCTTCGCCTGATTGGCCCGCCCTTCCGCAACGCACGCTCCCTGCAAACCGAACCTAGTACCCGCGCACCGCCGGCTGCTCCGGACGCCGGTCCGGGTCCGGATCATCGCCCAGCCGCGGCGACATCATCGTCTCAACCGTCTCCGACCGCACCGCGCCGCCGTCCATCCACGACACCGTCGCGACCACGCGGTACGCGTTCCCACCCTCGCCCTCCTCGAAGTCCAACCGGTACGTGTAGTTTGTGTACGGCTCCTCGCACGGCCCCTCGAGCGTGTACCGCGACCCGTAGTCATCCGGCCCCCGCGCCAGCACCAGATTCAACTGCGTGTCCAGCAGCATCGCAGCGATCTGCAGCTGCTCCCCCTGCCGCTGCGTGCTCAGCGCCCGCCCCGTCAGGCTGATCAGGGTCGCCAGCGACACTCCCAGCATGATGGTGGCGACGAGCACGTCCACCAGCACCACGCCATGCCTTCTCCGAAGCCCCTCCCTGAGGGAGGGGTTGGGGTGGGTTGTGCAGGGCTTCTTCACCACGCGGCGCTCCCCACGCCCGCGGCGTCCAGATCAATCGACAGGTCCGCCAGCACACCGTGCTCGCCCGGACTCACCACCGCCTGGTCCGTGGTCGCGGGCAGCTCGACCCGCCACCGCTCGCGGTCGTTCGCGTCGCTCAGGATGATCGCCAGGTTCGGCCGCCGCACGCCGGGAACAAACTCAAACCGCCACGCCGCAGGGTCCATCGCGCCACCATCGGCCTCCACCGCGACGATGATCGTGTCGCCGAGCATGACCGAAGGCGCGAGCCGGTCCTCCTGCCACGAAGCGCTCGCGCTGTCGCCCGCATCGGCCACCAGCACGCTGAAACTCACCGCGTTCAGGTCGGCGTTGTACCCCACCATCGCCTGCTGGCTGGTGAGCGACGTCCGGCGCGACGCCGCCGACAGCAGGTCCGCCACCTGCTCCGCGGACGCCCGCACCCGCCGCCCCGCCATGCCGGTGATCCGGGGAATGGTCGCCGCCGCCAGCACGCTGATAATCACAATGACAACGATCACCTCAACGAGGCTAAACCCAGTGCTGCGGGATGTGCGTCGGCTTCCCTGCAATCCTGCTCACCGCTTCCCTGAGATGATGTCCTCGTTCTCGCCCTCGCCATCGGGCTGGCCGTCCTTGCCGTAACTCACGATGTCAAAGTCCACGTTGAACTGCCCGGGAACCACCAGGTTGAAGTAGTTCCCCCAAGGGTCCTTGAGGTCGTTCTCGTTCTGCACATACGGACCCTTCCAGGCGCCCTCGTCCACGTTCGACGGCCGCTCGAGGAGAATGCGGATCGACGATCCGGGCTCCGGCATCCCGCAATCAAGCGAGTAGGTCTGCATCGCCTGGAACAGCGTCGCGGCGTTGCTCTGCGCCATCGACTTCTTGCTCTCTGTCACCTTCGAGAACAGCCGCGGTGTGACCACCGCCGCGATGACGCCGATGATGACGACGATCACGATCACCTCGATGATCGTGAATGCACGCCGCGTGTTCCTCAAGCTCCTGAAGCTCCGATTCATGATCCCTGCCTTTCGATAGCTCAACCACTCACCGCGTTCGGCCGACTTCGCCAAGCAAACAACTCGTCCTCACGCGACCGAGACCGCGTTCTGGAACTCCAGCAGCGCCAGCATGATCGCCAGCACGACAAAACCCACCACCCCCGCCAGCATCACCACCAGCACCGGCGGCAGCACCGTCGTGAACAGCTTGATGCTCATCTCCGTGCGGTCCTCGAACGCCGTCGCCGCCTGGCTCAGCAGTTCGTCCAGCTTGCCCGACCGCTCGCCCAGGTTCACGATCTGCACCAGCATGGGCGGGAAGTAGCTGCTCCGTTCCATCACCTCGGCGATCGTCTTGCCGGCCGCGACCTTCTCGATCACCGCCTCGATCACCTGCTCCATCGCCTTGTTGCCGAGCGTCCCCTTGGTCACGCGCAGGGCCATGATCACCGGGATGCCCGACGCCGTGAGCGTCCCCAGCGTGCGCGTGAACCGCGCCACCGCGACATCCCGCAGCAGCCGCCCCAGCACCGGCACGCTCAGCAGCTTGGTATCAACATTCAGCCGCCCCTCGGGCGTGCGGTAGTACCGCAGGAAAGACCACACCACCAGCGCCAGCGCCGGGATGATCGCCCACCAGTACCCCGCGAAGAAGTCTGCTGTGTTCTGCACCACCTTCGTCGGCCACGGCAGCGCCGACGCGTTGCCCGCGAACTGCTTGAGCAGCTTGGGCACGATCACCGTCACCACCACGATGATCGCCCCCACCACCAGCACGCAGAGGATCATCGGGTACAGCGTCGCGCTCAAGAGGCTCCGCCGCAGCTTCACGTCCTTGTCCAATAGGTCCGCCGCCTGCTTGAGCACCTCGGCCATCCGCCCCGAGATGTCCCCCGCCCGCGTCATGTTGATCGTCAGCTCGCCGAACGGCGCCCCCCACGACGCCATCGCGTCCGCCAGGCTCTTGCCGTGCTCCACCTGCCCGATGATGTAGTCGAGCATCGCCTTCTGCTTGGGCGAGCGCCCCTGCTTCGCGATCGTCTTGAGCGACTGCACCAGCGGCAGCCCCGCCTGCAACGCCGTCGCCAGTTCGCGGATGAAGTTCGCCATCTCTGACAGCGACATCACTCCGGCGCCCTGCCCCGGCCCGATCACCGCGCCCCCGCCCGCGTCGGCCCTCGCCAGCGCCTTCGCCTGCCCGTTGGTGACCACCTCTACCGACGTGGGCGTCACGCCCCGCCGCATCAGCTCCCGCACGGCCGCGGCGCGGTCCACCGCCTCGATGGTCGCCCCCGCGCGTCCGTTGGCTGATCCATTCTGTGAAAGAGTGCGGTACGCGAACGTGGGCATCACTCACCCGCCCCGCCGACGCTCTCGTCGGCATCCTGCGTGGCGCGGAGCACCTCTTCCACCGTCGTCATGCCCGAACCGGCCTTGAGCATGCCGTCGCGCCGCATGGTGACGAACCCCGGCGGCAGCGTCTGGCCCATTTCCACGGCCCCCACGCGCTTGGCGATCGCCTGCCGCATCCGCGTATTCGTGAGGATGACCTCGTAGAACCCCAGCCGCCCGCGCATCCCCATGCCGTTGCACTTCTCGCAGCCCACGCCCCGCCAGCACTGCCCACCCTCGAAGAACTTCATCTCCACGTCCGCGAGGCGGTGCTTCACTTCCTCCGGCAGCGGCATCGGAACCTTGCACGCCTGGCACACGCGCCGCCCCAGCCGCTGCGCCAGAATCCCCTCCAGCACGCTCGAGAGCAGGAACGGCTCCACGCCCATATCGAGCAGCCGCCCCGCGGCGCTCACCGCGTTGTTGGTGTGCAGCGTCGAGAACACCAGGTGCCCCGTCAACGCCGCACGCACGGCGATCTCCGCCGTCTCCCCGTCGCGGATCTCGCCCACCATGATCACGTCCGGGTCCTGCCGCAGGATGCTCCGCAGCCCGTTCGCAAAGTCCAAGCCGCGCTTAGGGTTCACCGGGATCTGGTTCACCCCCGACAGCTCGTACTCCACCGGGTCCTCGATCGTGATGATCTTGAGCGTCGGGTCGTACAGCTTGCTCAGGGCCGCGTACAGCGTCGTCGTCTTGCCGCTGCCCGTCGGCCCCGTCACCAGCACCATGCCGTGCGGCAGGTCGATCAGCTTCTGCATCGCCTGGCGGTCGGGCTCGCGCATGCCCAGCGCCATCAGGTCGAGGTTGATCGCCTCCTTGTCCAGGATGCGCATCACCACGCTCTCGCCGTACAGGGTCGGCACCGTGCTCACGCGGATGTCGATCTTCCGCCCCTCGAACCGCAGCGAGATGTGCCCGTCCTGCGGCGCATACCGCTCGGCGATGTTCATCCCCGCCATGATCTTGATGCGGCTGGTGATCGCCGGCTGCAGCTGCTTGGGCGGCGGCTCCCGCTCCACGAGAACGCCGTCGATGCGGTACTTGACCGCCAGTTTCTTCTCGAAGGGCTCCACGTGCACGTCGCTGGCCCGCTCGCGGATCGCCTCCAGGATGATCAGGTTCACCAGGTTGATCAGCGACGGCTGCTCGGCCATCCGGTGCAGGTCGTCAGCCTCAATCGCCTCGAGGTTGGTGACGAGATCATCCTCGTCCGCCTCCGCCCCGCCCAGGCGCGCCGCCATCTGCGCTGCCGTGATGCCGTGCACGTCCCGCAGCAGCTCGGTGAACGCTTCCTGCGCGATGCCCACCCGCGTCACCGGCTTGCCGGCGCAGATTGACACCTCGTCAGCCGCGATCAGGTCCGCCGGGTCGAGCATCGCCACCAGCAGCCGCCCGTTCTCGAACGCGTACGGAATCGCCCGCAGCCGCACCGCCTGATCGCCCGGCAGCAGCGCCGCCGCCGCCCCGTCCACCTCCGGCTTCTGCTGCAGGACAACAGGGCCGCCCGTGCCGGGCACGGGCGCCTTCTCCTCCGCACTGGAGGGCTTGATCGGGCTGGACTGGATCGCCGTCATTCGTCCTGAACTTTCCTGCGCCTTGGCATCCATCGGCGTTGTCGGGTCGCGTGAGGTCACACGCACTCACTGACCCGGCTCGTCCTCGTCATCGGGCTGGGGCATCATGTCGGCCCACGGGCCGCCGCGCGGCTCGGGCGGGGCCGCGGGCAGCTTGCTCCACTGCTCCTCGGTCAGCAGCGACTCCAGCTTCTCCTTGGTCTTGGCGTCCAGCTCCTTGCGGGCCTGGCGCGCCTCATTCACGTCCTTGTTGAGCTCACCCCCGCCGCCGGTCATGTTCGACATCATGGCCGCGAATGTGCCGCCCGCCTTGTCGTCGCGCTCCTCGATGGCCTTGGCCCAACGCTCGTTCGTGCTCGCCGCCTCCTTCAGGTAGCTCGCCCGCAACGCCGCAATCTCGTCCTTCTTGCCCTTGTCCAGCCCCTCGAGCTTCTCCGCGGCCTCCATCTGCTTGATGACGTGCGCCTGCCGGTACACACGCGGGAAGCCGCGCGCCTTGACCTCCGCCTCGAACCGCTCCCGCGACTTCTCGTCCAGCACCAGCCCGATCTTGCGGGTGTACTCCTTGTTGGTCTCCCGCATCGCCTTGCCCGGCTCGTACAGCGCCTTCAGCTGCTCCTGGATCTTGCCAATGTCCATCATGTTGCGGCCGTCGCCGTTCATGAACTTCTCTTCCATCTCCTTCTGCATACGCTCCAGGTCGCTCACGCTCTTGTCGATGTCCAGCTCGTAGCGCTCCAGCAGCGAATCGAGCTCCGCCTTGTCTGTCGCGGTCAGCTTGAGGCGGTCCACCACGCGGATCAGGTCAACCGCCGCGCCGCTCACCACACCCACCCGCATCATCTTGTCACGCCGGCGGTAGCGCTCGAGCTGGGGCCACTTCGCCAGCTGCGGCTCCGTCAGCGCCAGCTTCACGTCGTTCAGGAACGTCGTCTCCAGCGTCCGCGACTTCTCCGAGAACTCCTTGGCGAGCTTCGGGATCTCCTTCTGGAACAGCGTGAAGTCGCCCGTGTCCGCGACCTTCTCCTGGATCCCCTTCATCCCGTCCGTCATCTTGTTCTGCGCGGCCTCATAGTCCTTCTTGTACCCGTCGTGCAGGTTGAGGACCGTCTCTTTCTGGTCCTTGTCGAGCATCAGGATCCGCGTCATCGCGTCCACGGTCCGGCGGGAAATGGAGACGTCCATTGCCCGCGCGTCCATCCCCATCCCGCCCCACTGTGCCTGTGCAGGCGACGACGTGAACGCGACCGCCCCCGCCACCACAACCACGGCGACGACCCGAACGAGTTTGGAAACCATGCGGCCAATCATCGAGTTGCTCCTGCGGACCTGAGGCGGAACGCCTGTCCGGGAGTATAAACGAATCCCCACCAGCCCCGTTACACGGTGCGAGCAGGTGACCCGCCATCCCCCCAGCCGTGCACCGCCGGTCATTCGAGGTCGCCCTCCCCAGCACCACCGTCCCCCTTCTTGGGAGCCGCGTCCGCCAGTTCCTTCTCCCCCACAGACACCGCCGCGCGCTGTTCATCCGACAGAACCGCCAGCACACGGTCCACCACCGCCTTGTCCAGGTTCCGGCGCGCCCTTGCGGCCTCCGACCTCGGCTGGGGCCCCTTGTCCAGGTGCAGCAGGATCGGGTCGCCCGCCTCGCTGGGGTAGAGCCAATCCCCCACCTCAAGGCCGTCGGCCTCCTGCACCTCTTTGACCCACGCCTCGTTGAGTGGGCGTGCCTCCCGTTCATACGACGCTTTGGCCGCGACGAGCTGCTCCCGCTGCGCTGCCGAGAGGTCCTTGAGCTTCAGGGCCGCTTCAAGGTGCCGCTCCGCCGGTGACGCCCGGTATACCGGCGGGTACGAAGACAGCAGGAAGGCCCGCCGGAACTCCGCCCGCCTCTCCTCGGGCAACGCCGCGCGGATCTTCCGCTCGTGCCGCTCGTTGAGATCGCGGATGACGCCTCCGGCCTCCCGCGCCTCCGCCAGCCGCTTTTTCACATCCTCGAGCGAGACGTTGCCGCCGTTGAACCCCGGCGTCTCCGCCGCGATCCGCTGGCGGGCCTTCAGATGGCCGTCAACCTCGACCTCGTAATCATCCAGCAGCGGCCGCACGCCGCGGGCCTGCTCCGGCGTCAGCCTGAGGCGGTGCACAAGCTCGAACAGGTCCACGCTCTCGCCGTTCACCGAACCGTGCCGCAGTTCGACCTCGCGCCGGCGCGCCCGCTCCACCCGCGCCCAGCTCGACTCCTGGCTAGCCCCGGTGCACAGCGACCGCAGGTCGGCGAAGAACGCCCTCTCCAGCCGCTTGATCTCCGCATCGTGTTCCTGGTTGACGCGCGAGAGCCCCGCCCGGTCCCCGGCCTCCCGGTTCCCGGCGCGGAACGCCTTGATAGCTTCCTCGTTGGCCCTCTGCTTGACGCCGTCCGCCGCCCGACGCCCCACGAGGTACCCCTCGTAGAGAGCCATTGCCGCGTCCCTCTGCTCGGGCGTGAACTCCAGCAGCTCGGTGTACCGCTCAACGCCGCGCCTGGTAATCGGCCCCGCCTGCCCCGTCCCCGGCCCATGCCGGATCGAGGTCACGACGATGCCGGCATCCTGCGCAAGAGCGGCGCCGGGAGCCCCCAGCGCTCCCAGCGCGCCCGCAGTCATCACCACCGCGGCGAACCAAGCTCTCCTATCCGCTGCGGCCATGGCTCACCTCGTCGCGCGGATCATCACCGAGTCCGTGACCATCTCCATGCCTTCCTCAACCTCGCCCGGCTGCGGCTTGATCGCCGCCTGCTGAGACTCGTTCAGCGTCTCCTTCATCGCCTTGCGCGCCTTGTCGTCCAGTTCCCGGCGCGCCTTCCTCGCCTCCTTGATCGCCTCGGGCTCCTCGCCCATGCGGATCATCATCGGTCCCCCGCCCGGCGCGGTCAGCATCCCGGCGCCCTCGCCCTTTTCCTTGTCCGACGCCTCGATCGCCGCGGCCCACGCGTCGTTCACCGGGCGAGTGTCCCGCTCGTAGCTCTTCTTGAGCGCCGTCAGCTTCTCCCGCTGCTCGTTCGAAAGGTCCTTGAGCGCCAGCGCCTTGTCCAGGTCGCGCACGATCGGCGATCGGCGGTACACCTGCGGGAAGCTCGCCTGCCGCACCGCCTGCCTGAACGCCGCCTGCTTTTCCTCCGGCAGCGCCGCCTCGATCCGCTTGGCGAACCGGTCGTTCACGCCCTTGATCTTCTGCCCCGCCTCCCGCATCTTGTCCATCTGCGCCCGCAGCGCCTCGATATCCGGCGGCTCGCCCGGCTTGAACTCCGGCGCGCCGCTGCGCTGCGACTGCCGCTCCTTCACGGCCGCATCGACCTCAATCTCGTACTCGTCCAGCGCCCCGCTGATGGGCGCGAGCACCGACGGCTCCAGCTTCATGTTGTGCACGATCTCAATGAGGTCCAGCGCCTCGCCCGCCACGCTGCCGCGCCGGAGCTCAACCTCGCGCCGCCGCATCCGCTCGACCTTGGGCCACTTGTCCTCCTGCCCTGCCCCGCTGCACAGGCTCTTGAGGTCCTCCATCAGCGTCCTCTCGAGCTTCTGCTCCTTCTCGCGGTACTCCTTGGTGATCGCCGGCATCTTCTCCGCGAACACCGAGAAGTCCCCGCTGTCCTGCGCCGAGCGGTTGAGGTCCTCCGTCGCCGAGCTGCGCGCCTTCTGCACTTCCTTCATCGACGCCTGGTACCCCTCGTGGATGGTCAGCGCCGACTCCTTCTGCTCAGGGCTGAAGCTCAGCAGCTCCGCGTAACGCTCGACACTCCGCTTGCTCACCAGGCCGTTCCCACCGAAGGGCCCGTCGCTCACATTAAGCACCACCCGCGCGGGCTGCTGCGCAAGCGCCTCCACCCCCGCCAGCGTCCCCGCCGCGAGAAGGACTCCCAGAACCATCCGACCGGTGAGCGTTGTCCGCGCCATCGTGCATTCTCCTGTGTCGCGGGCGCGCAGAACCGCGCGCCCGCCCCCACCGAAGATGCCGCCGCCCGGACTTTCCGTCGCACGCGCTTCCAGTCCCACGCGCACCGGCTCCGCTTCCCAGCCACGGCCAGCACCGCTGCCTGCGACCCACACCTCGGGGCCGGTCAGTTCTCCTCGTTCACGTTCTCGCGCCGCCGCTGCCCGCCCCCGCCGCGCTCCTCACGCCGGGGCAGCTTCTCCGCCTGCTCCGCCGTCAGCACCTTCCGCAGCGACTCCATCGTCGTGCGGTCAAGGTCCCGCTTCTCCCGCCGCAGCTTGCCCGCCGGCGAATCTTCATCCCGCCCGAACCCGCCGCGCCCCATCTGCCCGACATTGAAGTTCATCTCCGCCTCTTCCACGGCCGCCGCGAGCTTCTCGTTCAGCGGGTTCAGCGCCTTCACGTGCGAGGCTTGCAGCGCCTGCACCTGCTCCCGCTGCTCGGGCGTCAGGTCCTTCAGCTTGAGCGCCACCTCGATCGCCTCGTCGCTCTGCGTCTGGAGGTAGACGTCCGGGAAGCTCGCCCGCTTGAACGCAGTCTGGAACCGCTCCTTCTCCCCCTCGGGCAGCGCCCCCTCGATCTGCTTGGCATACTTGCGGTTCACGTCCCGCACCTTCACGTCCAGCTCCCGCCCCTCCTCCACCAGCTTCTGGATGGCCTCAAAGTCCCCCTCCCGCCGCAGCTCGTTCATCTTCGAGAACTGCTTCTCCTGCCACTGGTTCCGCTTGATCAGCTCGCGGTCCAGCTCCACCTCATACTCCGACAGGATCGGCGCCGCGCTCTTCTGCGCCTCGGCCGACAGGCTGTTGTCGTTCACCAGCGCGAACAGGTCCACCCGCTCACCGCTGATGAACCCGCGCCGCATCGAGGCCTCCCGCCGCTGCATCCGCTCCACCGCCGGCCACTTCTCCGCCTGCTCGGGCGTCAGCACCGCCTTCACGTCGTTGGCGAAGCTCTCATCCTGCTTGCGGCGGGTCTCCCGCACCTCCCGCATGCTCTTCTGCATCTTCTCCATGAGGCCCTCGCGGTCCTCTGAGTCGCGCATCTCCTCGCCCAGCTTCCGCATCTCCTCCCGCGCCTTCTCGCCCACCTCGCGGGCCTGCTCGCTGTACCCCTCGTGCAGCATCTTCACCGTCTGCTGCTGGTCCTTGGTCAGCCCCAGGATCGTCGTGTACTTCTCGAGCTGCCGGCTCGTCACCGCCGACCCCATCATCCCTTCCATGAACCCGCCGCCCATGCGGCCAAAGCCCCCACGCCCGCCGCCCTCGCGACCACCGCCCTGCCCCCCGTCCCGACCCCCATCCTGGTTCCGCCGCTGCTCCTGATTCCCCGGCTGACGCTCCCGCCGCTCCCCCTCCGGCCGCCGCTGACCCTGCGCCAGCGCCTTCGCCCCCAGGCCGCCAGTCACCACCGCCGCCGCCACCAGGACCGCCGCCTTCGACTTCAAGCTCTTGAGGTTCATCGACTTAGACTCCACGGGAGGGTCTGATCCGCCACATTTTTATGCAACGCCACAATCGTCCCCGAGCGGGGACGCTGCCCGTTCAACGTACGCTCCCCATTGCTATTGCCCAGCCCCACCCGGATTACCGCGGCCCAATCCCCCGCCGCATCCCCGAATCCACCTCCACCGCCGGCGGCTCCACCTCCCCCAGGTCCACCACCACCCCATCCGGCTGGTAGTAGTCCACGTTCATCCGCCCACCCTTACCAACGCTCGTGAACACCACGCACGACCGCCCGAACCGCGCCGCATAAATCAGGTCCCCCGGGCTCGGCCCCGCGTACTGCTCGTTCCGCTCCTTCTGCACATGCATGTGGTAGTGCAGCAGCGCCGCGTCACTCGCGTTCAGCATGTCATCCGACGCCACGAACCGCTCGTCCCCCTGCCGCTGCCCCGGCCGCGGCGGGAACAGCATCGCCACCCACTCCTCCCGCGGGATCGTCCCCAGCCCCACGTTCTTCCGCAGGATCGCCCCGCCATACTCCGTCGTCTGGTCGTTGCGATCAAGCTCCGCCTGCGCCGTGATCGCCTTCAACACCCCCGGCTCGTGCACCACCTCATCCGCGATCAGCAGCGCCAGCACATCCGCCCACTCCATCGTCGGCGCCCAATGGTCCAGCCGCTCGCGCACGCGGTACCGCGCCTGCTCGACATTCCGCTCCCAGATCCGCCGCTTCTCCAGCCGCGCCCGCAGGACGCCCAGCAGTTCCTCCTTCGAGGCCCCCAGCCATTCCTTGTGCGCCACGCTCGCCCACCGCACCGGCTCCGCATGCCGCATCGAGAGCTGCACCTCCGGCGGCAGCGTCGCGATCGCCGCCGCCGCCTGCGACCACCACTCCGCATTCCCCGTCTTCTTCGCGTCCAGCAGGCGCGACAGCCACCGCAGCTCATCGCCCGTCAGCGGCATCGCCCGCAGGTCGCGCACGCACCGCCGGATCTGCTCGACGATCTCCGCCTCGCCCGGCGGCACCGCCCCCACCATCCGCCGCCGCTGTGTGCCGTCCCTGTCCAGCCGCGCCAGCAGGTCCCACGCGTCCGACCGCAGCCGCGCCTCCCAGTCCGCACCCAGCGTGTCCTGCACCGCTGGCGGCTTCAGGAACACGCCGAACACGACCTCCTCGATCGCCCGCCCCTCCGACAGCGCGATGATCGCATCGCGCTCGGGCCGGTCCGCATCCCGGATTCCCCCCGTCCAACCCAAACTCTCCACGCTCCGCGAATAGCTGCGGATCAGCGCCGGGATCGCGTCCGTCCACCGCCGCGCCTTCGCCACCTCGCTGAGGTAAATCACCACCGCCAGCGACCGCTCCCGCGGCAGCAGCAGCTTCACCATCTCCTTCGCGTCCGCTCTCACCGCCTCGCTGGGGTCATCCAGCAGCGCCCCGATCGCCGCCATCCGCACCGTCGTCGGCTCGCTGGCCGTCCACGCCACATCCTTCAGCACCCGCTGCGTCGTCGCCGTGCGCCCGGGATCGGCCGCCACCCGTTCGCGGGCCGCGTCGATCGCCTGCACCCGCGCCTTGCCCGCGAGCGCCCGATTCGACACATCCACCAGCGGCTCCTCGCTGGGCGAGTACGTCGAGCACCCCACCACCGCCAACGCCACCACCCCGCCCGCCGCCAACGTCATCCATGACTTCATAGCTGCGAGTGTACCGGCACGCGCCGTGCCGAGGTGAGGAGGTGAACAGGTGAGGAGGTGGCCCACGGCGTCACCATCACCTCTCCACCTCCCCACCTCCCCACATCCCCATCCCCGCCCCTACCATCCCCCCGATGCCCACCCCCGCCGAAGCCCCCGCGACTCAGCCCTCGCTCCACGAGCGGGTCAGCCGCGTGCTCAACCTCATCCGCCCCGCCGTGCAGTCCGACGGCGGCGATCTCGAGCTGGTGGACATCACCCCCGAAGGCCTGGTCCGCATCCGCCTCCACGGCGCCTGCGTCGGCTGCCCGTCCAGCTCCATGACCCTCAAGGTCGGCATCGAGCGCAACCTCAAAGCCCACATCCCCGAAGTCCGCGGCGTCCAAAGCGTCGGCTGATAGAAGCCCCTCCCCAAGGGAGGGGTTGGGGTGGGTTCCCTTCACTCATCGCACAACGCCCCCGCTCTCCGCTTCCGCTTTCAGCCTTCCGCCTTCCGCCTTCCGCCTTCCGCCTTCCGCTTTCCGCTTTTCGGTCTCCGCTTTCCGGTCTCCGGTTTGCCCCCTTCCGACACCCCCTCCCCCACTCCTCCACTCCTCTTCTCCTCCACTCCCCCACTTCCCAAGCCCCTGCCCCGGGTGAAGTTAAGAGCCGCCCCCGGAATCCGACAAACGCGTTCAAAGATTCCCTTTCCCCGCCCCATTCCGCGTGGTATAAACCGGGCAGGTGAGTGGTTCAAAGCGGGGGGTGGCCCCGCCTGAGCAGTCGAAATGTTCGAGTGGCCTTGTGGGGTGGCGCGTCTGGTGGACGGTTGTTGACGCCCGAAGAGTGGACGCCCAGGATGGGAGCGCAGCCATGTTGGTGATCACGCGTCGTGAGGGTGAGGAAGTCGTCATCGGTGACCCCAAGAACCCGATCGGCATCGTCCGCATCGCCTCGGTAAAGGGCGAGCGCGTCCGCATCGCCTTCGACTTCCCCCGCGACGTCCAGATCAACCGGCGCGAAATCGCCGAGCAGATCGCCGCCGCCGCCCCCGAAATCGCCGGCACCATCAAGCCCGCCGTCGCGAGCGTCTGACCACAATCAACTTGCCAAGCGTGCCATGGCGACGCCTTCGTCGCTATGTGCCTTTCATGCTCCCTGTGCCACTGGCGGAGCTCTGGCCGCCGATGCCGCGGTTGCCCCCGTGAAAGCCGCGCTCTGCCATTTGCGGAGCGCGTGAACCACACCCCGGCGTCAACTACAAAGCGTGCCATGGCGACGTCTTCGTCGCTATGTGCCTTCGCTGTCCATCACCCCATCAACCCGCGCGTCACCCTACTTCCCCCCACACTCCGGACACGCCGCCCCCCGCGCCAACCCCCGCCTGTCATACCCGCACTTCAGGCACAGGTACCCACGCCGCGCCCCCAGCCGGTACGACACGATGCACATCTTCCACAACACCAGCCCCACGCCGCACGGCCAGATCGCATAGTTCCAATCTCGACGCCTCTGCGGCGCGAGCATCATCCCCATCGAGAAGGGCGCACCCGCCCTTTC
>DASPKU010000004.1 GCA_035627955.1 Phycisphaerales bacterium | reverse complement strand
AGCCTGCTCAACACAGGATCGTTCCCCTCCGCGTCGCGCTCGCGGTCGCGCGCGACCACCTCGCACAACGCCGCGCCCGCCTCGTCCTTCAGCGACGCCAGATACTCGCGCAGCATCGAAAAACGCGCGATGCTCCAGTCGTCTTCCGTCGTCGGGATCGTCGTCTGCAAAAGAATGCGAATCGGCTTCTTCATGTTCGTCAACCCTTTGAAAAGGATTTTGGATTTTAGATTTTAGATTTTGGATTAGCGTGCTGCTCAAGCTCGACTTCGGATTTTGAAAGTTCAACTGCCGAAACTCGAACAATCCAAAATCCAAAATCTAAAATCCAAAATCGACTCAAGGTATAAGCACGATCTTCCCGTACGCGCCGGGTTCGAGCACGGCCTCGTGCGCGCGCGCGGCTTCGGAGAGCGGCAGCTCGCGGCCGACGACGGGGTTGAGCGTCCCGCTTTCGAGGCCCGCGCCGACGGCGGCGTGAATGTCTTCGAGTTCGCGCGGCGTGGCGTTGAAGAGCGTGAGGCCGTGGATGCTCGCGTCGCGCGACATGAGCGCGCGCGGGTTGATCTCTACCGTGCCGCGCGAGCCGATGACCACCACGCGCCCGCCCTCGCCGCCATCGCCGCGGCCTGCGCACTCCCGCTCGCCGCCTCGGCGATGCTGCTGCCCAGCAACTGCCCCGAGCCCTTCGACCTCAACCTCGACGGCATTTCCGATGCGTTCCAAGTCGGTGCGGACGCGACGACCGCGGAGGTCATCTCGGGCGCGCAGGGCGGGGCTCTGCTGCACGCTCTCAGCACTGGGGACGCCTCCCGTGAGTTCACCGGCGCGGCCGCGGCGTTCTCGGTGCAGACGCCTGGCGTCCCGACGGTGGCCGCGGGCCTGCAGGTGAACGCCACTCTCCCGCTCGGCGCCGCCATCGCGATCGACCCGGTCACCGGCGCGATCGACTGGATGATCCCGGGTGCGCAGGGATGCACCGTCGGCGGCGCGGTCGAGGCCATCGCCGACCAGGACGGCGACGGCGTGTGCGACCTGCTGACCGCCGCCGATGAGGGGACCGCCCAGTCCGCCATGCTGATCTCGGGCGGCCGTGGCACCGTGCTCGCCATGCGCCAGGGCACGCTGGCCGCGCTCGCTGGCTACGCCACGGTGGGCGGCCGCCTCTACGCCCCCGAAGACCTCGACGACTCCGGCCTGGTCGACTCCGCCGACATCGACCTGTTCTTCTCCTACCTCTCCGGCAACGACCCGCAGGCAGACATCAACGGCGACGGCGCCGCCGACGGCACCGACTTCGTGGCGATGGTGAACGCCTACCAGCAGGGCCTCACCACCGTGATGTCCCTTGGCACCCCGCCCGGCATCGCCGGCGGAGGCATCGAGTCCAATCCCAACCCCAACCTCCCAATGCCACTGCCCGCCGACTGCACCTGCCCCGAGGGCACGCCCCCCGCGGGCTGCACGCTCCAGATGACGCTGGAGTGCGGGCTCGGGGCGCTCGTGCGCCCCGGGTCGGTCGCCATGATCCGGCCAACGTTCAAGGATGCGGCTGGCGCCGTGATCGACTGGTCGCAGCTGCCGCAAGGCGAGTGGTGTTACGAGAAGCTGAGCGGCCCCGAGGGCTCGATCGTCAGCGGCGGCATCATCACTTCGCCGGTTGCAGGCGGGGTGTCCGCGCGGGTGCGCTTCGCCTACCGCTTGCCCAATGGCGACCTTTGCTGCCTCACGGCTGAGTGCGGAGTCTCATTCGGCTATGACTGCCTACCTCCCGAGTGCATCGACCTCGCCCCCTGCGACCTGACCCGCGCCGTCAACAGCGCGGGCGAGCTGTGGGTGAGTGCGTGCACCGACGGCGACAACGGCCCTTGGGACCCCGCCGGCTGGACCTACGAATGGACCGTCACCGCCGAGGGCGGCGGGCCGTCGCTGTCGGTTCCGATGATCTGGTGGGAGGGGCCGTACGCGTTCTTCGAAACGACAAACGAAACCACTGCCACCGCTGAGAACGTGCCGAGCACCAACCGGGTGCGCGTGCATGTGCGCGTCATGACCGAGTGCGGCCCCGTCGAGGCCGAGTGCCTCTTCGACGTGCTCGGGGACCAGGATCAGGACGGCCTGAACGACACCCTCGAGATCATGGGCGGCTGCCCCGACCCTGCCAACCCCGATTCCGACGGCGACGGCTTCCCCGACGGCTCCGAGAAGCTCAACCAGCGCTGCGACCCCGCGAACTTCCCCGACATCATCACCGATTCCGACAACGACGGCCTCCCCGACTACTACGAGGGCCAGCCGGTCGTGTACGACCCGTTGGGCACCCAGCACCCGCGCCGGCCCGACGGCTCCCCCTTCCCGCCGCCGCGCCCGCAGGCGCCGCGGGGGACAAACCGATACGACTTCGATTCTGATGACGATAATGCGTCTGACCTTGCCGAAAGCGAGTTAGGCCTAGATCCGCTTAACGCCCTGAGCAACGCCAGCGAGCCGCGCGGCCGTGACGGAGTGACCATTCACAGTTTGCGGCGACACGAGCACGGGGTCTTCCAGCAGTACCTCGAGGCGCGTGGCTATTCGCACAGCCTTGTGGATCAGGATAAGGACGGGCTTCCTGATTCATTCGAGTTACTGGTTGGCTTAGATCCTGAGGCGCCCGACCAAGGCCCGGCCTCAGGAGCCGATCCCACCGATACCGACAAAGACGGACTCACTGACTCACTCGAGGCAAGGCTCGGATTGAGCGCCTCCAATCCGGATTCTGATCGCGACGGAGTCTTGGACGGGGACGAGATCGCGATGGGGCTCGATGCGCACGCTCTTGACTCTGACAGCGACGGGGTTCCCGATGGGGCGGAGGACCATGACAATGACGGCTTGCATAACAATTGGGAACGTCCGTCAGGGACAGATCCCTCGTCACACTTTTCGGCCGCGACTGGGATGTGTGATGGTTCCTCCCGCCGCCCGCATTATTATGAGGCGGCGTGCCCCGACCCCAACATTCTGCCAGGGTGTTCAGCCAGTCACAGCCAATGCATGCTAATTGCGGGCGGGAGTGGTGCCGCTGGCTCGTGGATGACACTCGATGGAAACGCAGTACCTCTGAGTTCAGTCAATGAAACCGGCACTCATGGGATCGCATCGCCCCTTGTCATCCCGCTCTCGAGCGGCACCCACAGCCTTAGTTACTCAATTATTGGCTTTTCAAGTCCATTTGAAGGAACCTGGCTCTGGATCGGGTCGGCATACCTGCAAATAGCGGCTGAGAACGGAGGGACCTGCACCTTCAACTGGGGAACCCCGAGCAGTTTCACCCCAGAAGACATATTGCATAACACGGGCAGAATGCCGCGCGTTGAGTGCATGGAACCCTCCTGCTGGCAACGCCGGATAGTGCTGGAAGATTGGCGTTTCACACCAGCAGCACCTCGCCTTGGTCTCTTCAAACTCGTTCTCGACCAAGACAATGACGACGGGTATAAATTCCCTCCAGTCGCCCCGGGCAACGTTGTAGAGTCTCAGTTGCCAAGTGACCGCCCCGGCAAACTCATATGGGTCGCGAGCGGCGACTCCGACGTCGACGGCATCCCCGACTATGCCGACGGATTCGGCATTCTGGACTCGCCTGAATACTCGAATGATGTGTCGCAAGCGATGCGACGCTTCGATCAATTGGACTATGCGGCGCAGCTGGTGCCACTGACGGTGTGTCTGCCCGATGATGTAGGTCCTACCGACCAACTGTCAGTTGTGTACTCATTGTCGGATCCACACCTGATCCAACCAGAGGCCGGTGAGCCGTTCAAACTGCCACAAGATGGTGTGCTGCGCGTTTGGACTGCACCATGGAGTCGAATGGTCAGTGGCCCTCAGCCAAGCGGATTACGGGATCCCAACAACAACTCGGTCCGAGACACATCAACGTTCTGCCCACCAGCCGGCACGATCTACCGCGGAAGAGTTCTCGTTCGTCCAGGGACCTACACCCTGGCGCAGCTCGGACTTCAACCGGGTGATCAGACAACGTGGTATGTGGAGGCGGTCAGGCCGAGTGAATCTGCGGGCGACGTGGCAGTTGCTGTGAGTCTCATCAAAGAGGGTCACTCTCCAGTCACGAAGGTGGCACAGTTCACAGCGATCGAAAGCCAGTTTGTCACGTATGATGCCGACGCAGGAGTCGAGTTGTCGGCGGGTCCGGAGTTCGCCCCCCAAGATCCTCGTCCAGAAGTAGCCATTAATGTGGTCGGAGCCATCCTCCGCGAGGACGGAGGAATGGATGTCACCATCAACTGGCATGTCAAAGACAGGCTCTCTGAGATCATCGAAGACACGGCACTGCGCGTGCAATCCGTTGCTTTCTACGCCAACGGTGCCGAAATCGGGCGAGTTGAAGGGCTTCCAGGACTCAGTCCCACACAGGCCAATCCACCATTCCAGCCCTTCCGACTGGAGGCAAGCGGAAGCGGGATCTACACGATCCCCGCGGAGACCGATCCGGAGCGCCCCGGCCATGTCCGAAGTTGGGGCGGACGGGTTGTCGTGGTCAATGCTCAGACCTCGGCCAACGCTGCGGGCAACGTCGGGTGGGACCGGGCCACAATTTCATGTGGATGGCGATCGGCAACGGCAGAAGAAAACTCGTCTCTCATCTGGATAAAGCCCAGTTTCGAGAACTTGCCGCCGAAGCGATTGATGCCGTATGTGCGAAATATTGACAATCACCTTGAGGGATCGGGCCCCTCCGACTTCACGCCACTGACCTGCCGATTCGAAGGCTTGCTGCCAGCCGCTCACGCGGTAGTCGCGCTGGAGCAGAACAGAACTGTTCAGCCACTTGCGACATTCACGTACAGCCCGCCACGTCAATACCCCGTCGTAATCCAGCAGGACGGTAGGCCACGCATTCTGCTGATTACAACGGACGAGTTACCGCTCGGTCTCGAAAAGATTGGGCCAGACAACGTGCAGCAGGTCATGCGCGATGGCGAGCTCGTCTACGACATTGTGGACCGGGCTGGCAACCGCGTTCAGGCGGCCGGCGCTCGGATTGTTACCGAGGAGTGTGCACGGGGCGGTGACCGACTAGTTATCGGGGAAAGTAGCGGCCCGTTGACCCGGGAGGTGCTCTTCTCGACGTTTGAAATGCTTTATGGCGATGCCGGCGTGCGTTTATTCGGGTACTACCATGCCGCTGGGCACGAAGTGCAAGTCACAAATTTGTGGTGGCCCCACAATAACCGATACGACGTCGACATTCTCACCGGCGGGCCGGGTGAGGTTGCCCAGATCGATCGAGATCTCGATCCAGTACAGGCGGCACAGTACTTGTCCGAGGTTCTCGAGGCAGCACTCGCATACACCTCCGTGCGCAATCAGATCGATCCGAATCTTGATCCGGATGCGATCGAAACGTTCGAAAGGAGTTATCGACAGGCTGTGACAAGAGCGGCTGAACTTGTCTCATCCGTTGCCGAGTTGTACTTTAGCGCGGTCAGCATCGCAGGCGCCGGTGCAGAGTTCGTCTTTGACGTCACGGACTTAGTCGCGGCCGCCGGCGACTTGGCTGATGGCGACGGTGTGCAGATCGCCTCGGCCGCAACCATTGGCAACGTCGTGTTGCCGAGGATTTTGGCGGTCGCGCTCAAGAACGTTGACAGCGCCGTGAGGCCGATGCGGCAACTTCGCATAGTGGCCAGACGAGATGGACGCGTCACGGAGTTGGTGGAACTCAATGAGAATACGCTTCGGGTGCTTCGAGATGCGAGCCGGGCAGGGAACAATGAGATCGCGTTCACCACACTTCGGCAGTTGCCCCTCGCAAAACGAGAAACCCTGGCAGCACGCGGGGTGGTGATCAAGCCCGCCGCCTGGCACGACGGTCTCAGGAAATCGATGTTGGACCCGGATCGCCTGATCAAACCGATACCATCGGATCTGAAGAATCATGCCGCGCACCACATGCTGCCCTACAAATTCAGAGCGAAGTTCGCAGCTCGAGGATTGGACGTGAATGATCCGCGCTTTGGTGCTTGGGTCAAGACGTCGAGGCATCAGAGCAGATCGCCATTCAGCAACAATGAGTTCAACGCCGCTTGGGCAGCATTTTTCCGTCGAGAAGCCGTCGATGGAGACTTGAGTGACACAGATGGCCTGCCGGAATACAGTACGGACCAGATTCTTGCAGAAATGGAGCGACTGCACAGGGCCTTCAAGTACGATCAATCATGACACCTGACCCGCAATTTTTTATCCTCGAAGGCAGGGCGGACAACAAGTACCCGACCGCGTTTGTCGATCGCACGATCTATACAGCGCTGCGTTGCGTCGCCTGCAGCCGACCCGTGCAAACCAAGATCGAACGTCACCAGTACGAACTCATCTGCGAGTTGGGCTCTGCGTGGCCGGACATCATGGAGTCAACCAACCTTGCCGGTAGGCCTCTCTTCAGCGAGCGCGTCGTCGATGCGCTTCGCGCGTCCGGTGTCGCCGTCGAGGTTCACCCCACCCACATAGACCTGCTCAGGAGCAAAAAACTTCGAAAAAGCGACGCCCCAAAGTACTTCGTCCCGCTACTCAAGAGTGGCATACGGATCGACTTAGAGGCTTCAGGCGAACGAAGGCGGTCGGATCCTCCAAGGGGGCCCGAATTGTGCCCTGTCTGTGGATTCCGTGAGAACCTCCCCGGACCTCGCACAAAGGCGTGGCAAGCGCACAAGCGGCGCGGTCTGCACGTTGTTCCAGGGAGTTGGGCTGGTTTGGACTTATTCATTTCCGAGGACTTGGAGCCTGTTTTGCAGGTATTCTGCACGCGCAAGGTGCTCGAGCTTGCACGCCGCGAGCGCTGGACCGGCGCGCGCTTCGAGCCGATCGATGCTCCCTTCGACCTTACCAATCGTTCGCACGTCTGGAAAGGTATTCCGTACCTCGGCAAACAGTGGCCTCCAAAGGCGTGGTACCCCCCGCCGCCCGACGCGGGGAAGTCGCCAGAGGAATGGGTACAACAGCTTGTGTCCGGAGTTGAGCAACTTCCGCCAGCGCGGTCCGGTTATAAAACGCCTCAGGCAGATGTCGCGGGAGCTTTCCACGCGCTCCTATGGATCGGTGCGCCGGCGATCCCATTGCTCGAGCCTTTGCTTTACCATGTGAACCAGAACTTGCGAAAAGACGCGGCCTGGCTCATTCAACAGGCCGCTGAACGAGACGAGGTCACGCTGGACCAGGACATGACCACGGTGATCAGCAGGATCAATGCCGAGCCGCTTGTGGGCGATTCACTTTCTCCAGAGAGGTACCAAGGGGAGATCGATCGGCGCGAGTCGCCCCCTGAATAAGCGCGGCCGCTATGCCCCGTGTGGTTTCGCGGCCACAACCAACAAACTGAAAGTGTCTGAGAGGGCTGCAATTCCTAGCCCCTCCGAACCTACCCTGACCCATCCTCCGACGCAGCCCACGGGCAGCGGCGGGTTCTACTCCGTTAGCCGCAAGCTGACCGGCGAGAGCGTCTTCACGCTCATCGGCAACAGCGGCAAGAAGTTCTACGTGGACTCCACCATCCCCGCGGGCGTGGCGGGGGCGACCTACATCGTGCAGGGCTGGCGCGGGCAGACCGCGGGCACGCCCAGCAACCAGCTCACGATCCAGTTCGGCGTGGGCGGCGGCGGCTTCGCGAGCGTGAAGCTCGCGGCCTGAGCGCGGCGGGGTTGCTCTTCAAGCTACATCCATCTCTTCCCGGGGCCGGCGCGTCTGCGCCGGCCCCTTTTTTGCACCAGCACACGAAGCCCCCGCCCCCGGTAAGCTGTTGGGATGAAGGGTCAGGCGTCGGTCTGCGTGGTGGGGTCGCTGAACATGGACCTGGTGGTCCGTGCGCCGCGGATCCCGCACCCGGGCGAGACGCTGCTGGGCAACACCTACCGCACCTTCGCGGGCGGCAAGGGGGCTAACCAGGCGGTCGCGGCCGCCCGGATGCTGGGCGGGCAGGGCTGGGTGGCCCTGGTCGGCTGCGTCGGCGACGACCCGCACGGGGCCAAGCTCAAGGCGGCCTTGGAGCCCGAGGGCGTGGATCTCTCCCGTGTGCTCACCCGAGACCCCGAGATGCACCCCACGGGCCTGGCCCTGATCACGGTGGCCGAGGGCGGCGAGAACACGATCGTGGTCTCGCCGGGGGCGAATGCCTCGCTGACCGCCGGTGATGTAGAGGCTGCGAAGGACACGATCGCGGCCGCGGGCGTGCTGCTGTGCCAGCTGGAGGTGCCGACCACCGCCATCGCCGCAGGCGTCAAGATCGCCAAGGAGGCCGGGCGGGCGGTGATCCTCAACGCCGCGCCGGCGCGCCCGCTGCCGCCCGAGCTCATCAAGCAGGTCGACGTGCTGGTGGTGAACAAGTCAGAGGCCGCGGTGATGCTGGCGATGGACCCGAGCGTGGATGCGGCGCGACTGGCCCTGCGCCTGCCTGACCTGGGCGCGCCCACGGTGATCCTGACGCAGGGCGCGCACGGGGCCATCCTCGCCCACAAGGGACGGCCGCGGCGCATGGCCGCGGTGCCGGTGCACGCGGTGGACTCGGTGGGCGCGGGTGACGCGTTCTGCGGCGCCCTGGCCGCGGGCTGGGGCGAGGTGCACGCCGCGATCAAGAGCAAGAGCCACGACGAGTACCGGCTGGTCGAGGAGGCGGTACGCATCGCCACCATCGCGGGTGGCCTGGCCACCACGAAGGCGGGGGCGCTCCCGAGCATGCCGCGCCGCGCCGAGGTGGACGAGCTCGCGAAGAAGGGCTAACCGACGCCGGGACTGAGCGAGTCCGCGAGCGAAGTCCCGGGTACCCCCGCGGCCCGCAGCAGGACCCGCGACTTCGCCGTCGCTGCGGCGACCGGCTCAGTCGCGGCGTCGTTCACAGCACCACCACCTCCGTGCTCCTCTCAGGCGGCCGGTACCCCTCGTGCTCGGGCACCTCCGCCACCCACACCGAGTCCGCCTCGATGGCGTTGAAGCGCGTGACCCGGAACTCGCCGCGCTGGTACGCGAGCGTCTGGCCGTCGTCCTCGTACAGCAGCCCGCTCGCGGCGCCGTCTTCGAGGTTCACGAAGAGCGTCAACTCGCGCAGCGGCTCCCGCGTGTGCTGCACGACTGGCCCGACGGGCAACACCGCGCCCGGGGCGAGGTAGCAGTGGGGGAGAGCGGGGTGATCTTCAGTCACGTGGAGGCGCTTCCACGCCGCGAAGGCGCGGTGCTGCTGTGGGCTGAAAGCCCGCCCCCCCGGGAGGCACACCAGCACATCGATCCCCAGCAGGAAGGCGTTGTCCACGGCCCTCAGCGCGGGGTCCTCTCCATCGACAAAGAACACCGGCCGCACCACCGGCACCCCCGTGCGGCTCGCTTGCCAGAACACCGTGTACAGGTACGGCATCAGCCGGTACCGCCGCTCCAGCGCGAGGCGGCACGCGTGCTCGACATCGCCGCCGAAGGACCAGGGCTCGTGGTCGAGCGTGCCCTTGTCCTTATGCCCGCGGCAGAAGGGCATGAGCGCCCCCACGCCGATCCACCGCGCGAAGAGCCCGGGCTCGGTGTTGCCCACGAAGCCGCCGATATCCGGCCCGCAGAAGGGCTGCCCGCTCAGCCCCAGGTTGAGTGCCATGGGCACCGTCCAGCGGTAGTGCGCCTCGCTGGCGACGTTGTCGCCCGTCCACGTGGCCGCGTAACGCTGCGAGCCCAGGAACCCGGCCCGCGTGAGCAGGAACGGGCGCGTGTCCGGCGCGTGCCGACGCAGGGCCTCCAGCGACGCCCGGGCCATCTGCATGCCGTAGATGTTGTGATACTTCGCGTGCGGCCCCGGGCCGCCAAGGTCCTCATCGGCGTCATGCCGGTTGTCCTCGGGCATCGTCTTGCTCGGCACCCCGAACACCGCCGGCTCGTTCATGTCGTTCCACACGCCGTCGACGCCGACGTTCAGCAGGTGCGGGTAGAGCCCTGTGAACCACTCGCGAGTGCGCGCGTTCGTGAAGTCAGGGAACGCGCAGTCGCCCGGCCATACCTTGCCGTGGTACTCCGCGCCGTTCGCGCTGGTGACAAAGTGCCGCCCGTCGCGCCCCGCCGCGTACAACGGGTAGCCCTCATCCACCTTCAGCCCCGGGTCCACCATGCACACGACTCGGAAGTTCTTCTCGTGCAGCTCCCGCACCATCGCGGCCGCGTTGGGGAACGTGTGCGGGTCGAAAGTAAAACTGCGGTACCCCTCCATCACGTCGATGTCGAGCCACATCGCGTCGCACGGGATCCACCGCTCCCGCATCGTGCCGGCCACCTCCAGCACCCGCGTGTCGGGCGTGTAGGTATACCGGCACTGGTGGTACCCCAGCGCCCACTTAGGCGGCAGCTCCATCTTCCCTGTCAACTCCGCCAGAACGCGCACGACCTCCTCGGGCGTGTCGCGCGGGATCACTGTCACCGCCGGGCTGGGTCCCTCCACCTCGAAGCGCACCCGCCCCGCCCGCCGCAGGTCGATCACGCAGCGGTAGGTCGACTCGACGACGATCCCGAACGCCCGCACCCGGCGCGACCCGCCCACCCCGCGGGAGAGCCCCAGCACGAAGGGGTGCGACTGGTACAGGCTCTCGGTCTTGTCCGAGTACCCGTAGCTGTCGCGGTTCCACAGCACCTTGCGTGTGCCGTTGCGCAGCAGCCGCCCCGCCTGCTCGCCCGTGCCGTAAAAGTGCGCCAGCGGCGCGTTCACGAGCTCGATGACCGTCCGCCCGCGGGCCCGCCCCCGCCCCCTCGTGAACTTCACCCGGATCGGGAACCCCAGCGGCAGCGGCCCACGCCGCACCGGCTGGTCAACCCACCCCGGGAAAGGGGGCAGCGGGCGCATCGAATGCCGCTCATCAAGGAACCGGGCGACGCCATCGCCGGTCAGGTACGCATTCAGGCCGGCGTGCATCACTCAACGTTACCGTGCCACCGAGATGTCTTCATCTCGGTGGTCCCCCTCCGGATCGCAGGAGCGCAAGAAAATCGCCTTCACAACCTGCTTAGACCGATATCGCGATGCCTCCTTTCCCAATCACGAGGCGCTTCCGTTCCGGAGTCTGCTGGTGTCCCGATCCACGCGCGCGACCGCCCTCCCCTTCGCCCCCCAGGCCTTCCGCCCGGTCGAGGTCCACGCCCCGGGCCTCGTTCGCACCGCCCGCATGGTGCTGCGGCCACTCCGCGAGAGCGACAAGGGCGAGTTCCTCCGCGTGCTCTCCCTCAGCCGGCAGCACCTGCACAAGTTCTCCTGCCTGCATCGAGAGGGCGAGTCCGACGCCCAGCTCTTCGCCCGCCAGCTCGAGATGTGCCGCGTGGGCGACGAACGCGGCACCGCCTGGCGGCGCGTGGGCGTGCTCGACGGCGGCCGCATCGCCGGCTGCTTCAACCTCAACGCCATCACCCGCGGCCTCACCTTCGAGGCGGATGCGAACTGGTGGGTGAGCGCCGACGTCTCCGGCCAGGGCCTTGGCACCGAGGGGGTGGCCGCGATGATCGACTACGCCCTGGCAGATCTGCCATCCGGGCTGGGGCTGCACAAGGTGCAGGCCGCGATCATGCCCGGCAACGCCGCGAGCATCCGCCTGGCGCGCCACGTGGGCCTGCGGCGGCAGGCGAGCGAGAAGGTCTCGATCCGGATCGGCGACCGCTGGGAACTTCACGAGGTTTATTCCCGTAGCGTGCTCGACCAGCCGGTGCCCGCGCCGGCGGTGGCCTGCTAGACCCCTTGATCAGGGGATTGTCTGCCCCCGACCTCTTCCCTACAAGGCGTCGCGCCCGCAAAACGGACGTTGAATTTGCAACCGCTTACCCCCGCTGGCACGCCGGAAACCGCGTTCTTATAGGCCCTTGCAACCGAAACAGGCCGCCCGAATTGCGGTTCCCGTGCGTCGTTCCTATCCTTGACCCCTTTGGCACAGGCCATAAACAGGGGTCGGCGAGGGCGTAGCCACGCGGCAACTGTTTTCTAGAGCAAGGTTCTGCCCCGGATGCCCTCTGTCACCCACGACGGGCGCAGCTTCATGATCGACGGCCGGCGGGTCTGGCTCGTGTCGGGGCGCATCCCCTACGCCCGCCTCCCGCGCGACACCTGGGCCGACCGCATCCATCAGGCCAAGCTCGCAGGCCTCAACACCATCGAAACACCCGTCCTGTGGAGCCGCCACGAGCCCCGCCCGGGCAAGTTCGACTTCACCGGCGACAACGACCTCCGCCACTTCGTCGACCTCGTGGGCAAGGCGGGGATGTACTGCATCCTCAGCATCGGCCCCTTCGTCGACTCCGCCTTCGACTTCGGCGGGCTGCCCGCGTGGCTGCGCGAGAAGAACACGCCCGCCCTCCGCACCACCGGCGGCCCCTTCCTCGAGGCCTGCTCCCGCTTCATCACCGCCGTCGCCGATCAGATCCGCGGCTGGCAGGTGACCGCCCCCGGCACCGGCGGCCCCGTGCTGCTGCTCCAGTGCGAGAGCGAGTGGACCTGCGGGCACGAGACCCTCGCCAACTCCTACCTCGGCGAGCTCACCCGCTACATCCGCGAGGCCGGCCTCAACGTCCCGCTGATCAACTCCAACAACCTCTGGCAGGGCGTCGAGGGCCAGATCGACGGCTGGTCGGGCAATACCAACCTGCTGGCCACCATGCGCCAGCTCGCGTCGGTGCGGCCGACGCAGCCGCGCGTGGTCATCGACCTGCCCCTCTCCCGCCCGTGGGCTTGGGGGCGTGAGCACGACGCCCCGCTCGACGGCTGGACGGTGCAGCGGCGCCTCGCCGAGGTCCTCGCCGGCGGCGGCCAGTTCAACATCTCGACCTTCTGCGGCGGTACCAACTTTGGTTTCAGCGCCGGCCGCCTCACCGAAGGCCCTAACGCCTTCAGCACCACCAGCACCGACCACGGCGCCCTGATCGACGCCGCTGGCCGCCACACGCCCGCGTACAACGCCGTGCGGCGCCTGGCCCACGCGGCCTCGCGCTTTGGGCGTGTCTTCTCGAACCTTGACCTCTCGTATCAGCCCATCGCCGTGCAGCCCCTGGATGCGCTGCCCAACGGCAACGGGAAGAAGGGCAAGCACGCCGAGCAGCCCGAGCCCCCGGCCGTGCTGCACGCGTTCGGGCCGCAGGGCGGCGTTGCCTTTGTATTCGGCGATCCCTATGGGATCGACAAGCGCAATGTCCCGCTGCTCCTGCCCGACGGCTCGAATCTTTACGTTCCTTTCGGCAACCAGTCCGTCGTCTGGTGCTTCTTCAACGTCAACATCTCCGCCCGCGGGCGGCTCGACTATTCCAACCTCTGCGCCCTGGGCTCCATCGGCCAGACGCTCGTGTGCTACGGGCCCGCCGGCGCGACCGCGCAGCTCTCGGTGAACGGCTCGCCCATGGAAGCAACCGTGCCCTCCGACGCCGCGCCCGCGGTTGTCGAGCACGAGGGCCTCACCATCGTCCTGGTGAACGAGGCCGCGGCCGACCACGTCTTCTTCGCCGATGACGCGGTGTACGTCGGTCTCGAGACCATCGCCGCCGACGGCCATCCTGTGCCGCTCGCGGGCGCTAAGGCATTGCGCTTCGGCATGGACGGCAAGAGCAAGCCCGTCCCCGCCGGCCACCACGCCAAGGCCAAGCCCGCGCACGAGAAGCTCGGGATCGGCCAATGGTCCACCGCGTCCGTTGATGACTACATCGACGGCACCAGCCCGCGCTACGCCACCATCGCCGGCCCCGCCGACCTTACCAAGCTCGGCAGCCCCACCGGCTACGGGTGGTACCGCATCAACTACAAGGGTGACGGCGCCCGGCGTGCCCACCTCATGTTCCCCAGCGCGGGCGACCGCCTGCACGTCTTCTGCGACGGCAAGCTGACGTCGATCGCGGGTGTCGGCCCCGGCGCCGGCCACGAGGCCGTGGTGGGCATGAAGAAGGGCCCGCAGCAGCTGGTCATCCTCGCCGAGAACCTCGGGCGCTTCGCCGGCGGCGCGAACCTCGGCGAGGGCAAGGGCCTCTTCGGCGACATCGTCGAGGTGACCGCCCTCAAGGCCGGCAAGGCCAAGCTCGCGGGGGGCGCGCCCATCAACGTGCTCGCCTTCCGCGCGCCCTTGTGGGAGCTGAGCGAGGGCGACGCCACCAGCCCCGACCGCCTCACGTGGACGCTGGCGCACCGCAAGAAGTCCGCGGTGCTCGTGCACCTGCCCATGCCGCCGCAGTCGGCGCTGCTGGTGCTCAACGACAAGCCCATCGCGTACATCGACCGCACGGGCCCCACGCACGTCGTCATCCCCGAGGACCAGCTCTCCCGCGGGAACAACACCATCCAGCTCGCCCTCGTGCCCCACGCCGATGTCGAGACCGAGATGGAGGACCTCGCGGGCGAGGTGCACTTCTACGACATCGAGGGCTCCCTCACCGCTGATGCCGAGATGTCCTTCGCCAAGTGGGAGCAGCCCGGCCCCACGATGTACACGCCCGCGAAGACGCCCAAAAACACCCACGCCCCCACGTGGTGGAAGGCGCCCTTCACGATCGACCGCCCCGAGCAGCCCCTCTTCATCGAGCCCCATGGCATGACCAAGGGTCAGCTCTACATCAACGGCCGGCACCTGGGCCGCTACTTCGTCGCCACCGCCGACGGCAGGCCCATCCCCGGCCAGGACCGCTACTACATCCCCAGCGCGTGGCTCAAGCCCGAGGGCAACGAGCTCGTCCTCTTCGACGAGCACGGCGGCAACCCCAGCAAGATCAAGCTCACGCACTGATAGGAACCCCGACCGTCAGGGAGGGATATGGCCGCGCTTCGCGGCCATGTTTCGCCATAGACCGCATACCACGCACCGCCTAGCCTGCCACATGGCCAAGCGAAGCTCACCGAAGCAGCAACCCCGCCCCCTCTGGCAGGAGGCCGCCGCATTCGCCGCCCGCGCCCACCGCCACCAGATTCGCAAGGACGACAAGACGCCCTACGTCTCGCATGTCTTCCGCGTTGCCATGACCGTCTCTCAGGTCTTCGGCTGCAGCGACGAGACGGTGCTCGCGGCCGCGCTCCTCCACGACACCATCGAGGACACGACCACCGACTACGACGATCTCGAGGAGCGTTTCGGGCGCGAGGTTGCTGATACCGTGGCCGCGCTCACCAAGAACATGGCCCTGCCCGAGGACGAGCGCGAGGATGAGTACGACGCCCGCCTCGCCCGCGCCGACTGGCGGGCCCGCCTCATCAAGCTGGCCGACACGTACGACAACTACTGCGACGTCGTGAACCAGCCCAAGGACGTGCAGAAGAAGAAACTCGCCGACAGCAAGGACAAGTGCCGGCGCGCCCTCACGCTCGCGCAGGCCGACCGCGGCAACGAGTTCAGCGACTGCGCCACGGCCGCGGTCAAGTCGCTGATCGCCTGATCTCGTTCACTTCCTCGCTCTCTCCGCCCGCCACCACCCCGCCCCCTCCCGGTCTCCCAGCCCCTCGCAGCACTTCACCATGTCCTCCAGGAACTGCACCCGCCACGAGAACTCCGGGTGGTTGCTGCGGTAGTCCGGCTCCCACACCCCCTCGAGCAGCGCCCGCGCCTCCGCCCACCGGCCCAGCTTCGTCAGCACGTGCCCGCGCAGGAACGCCATGTGCGACCGCGCGTCCCGCGGCGTCGCCGGCAGCCCCTTCAGCTCCTCCATCGCCTCGCGCGTGATCCGCTCAGCCTCCTCCAGCTGCCCCAGCTCCGCGCGGCAGTACCCCATCATGCCGCGGCTCAGCGCGATCGTGTGGTGCTTCTCGCCCACCGCCGCGCTCAGCTCCGCGATCACACGCTGAAACTCGCTGATCGCTTCTTCGTGCCGCCCCGCGACCGCCAGGAACCACGCCAGGTATCGACGCTCGTTCGCCACCAGCAGCCCGTCCCGCGCGTGCTCGGGCACCTTGGCCCAGATCGCCAGCGCCCGCTTCTCCAGGTCCACCGCCTCCGCCGCCCGCCCCGTGAACCCCATCACCGAAGCCGCCTCCTCGATGCAGATCAAAACCGAGAAGTCGTCGGGCCCGAACCGCTTCTCCAGGATCCCCGCCGCCCGCAGGGCCGCGTCCGCCTTGATCCGCGGCTCCAGGTCCCCCTCCGCCGCCCGCACGATCGCGATGAGCGTCCCCACGATCGCCACATCGTCCTGCCCCAGCAGCTCCTCCTGCAGCCGCAGCAGGCTGTTGAGCGCCGCCGTCTTTGGCACGATCGACGTCTCGTACGGCCGCACCGCCCCCTGCGCCCGCAGGCGCGGCAGGTCGCGCCGGATCGCCGACGCCGTATCGCCCTCGCCCCATGCCGCCCGCAGCACCGCCGCCAGCGGGCACTCCGGGCACCGCTCGATGAACTCCGCTGCGTCCGACAGTGACGCGTTCAGCTCCGCGTCTTCCGGCGGCAGGTGTTTCAGGCGGCGCGTCAGCGCCTCGCGCAGCAGCGGCTCGCACGCCGGCAGGTCCCCCGCCTCCAGCCGCATCCGTGCCTTGAGCGCCTGCATCAAAGCGATCGGCAGGTCACCCTCGTGCTCGGGCTGTCCCGAGTACACCGTGACCGCCGCGTCCGCCTCCCGCTCCGCTTCCGCCGGCTTCCCGCTCGCGTGCAGCACCCGCGCCAGCAGCGCCCGCGAGTCGGCGCTGAACGTGGTCGCGACGCCCACCGTCTTCTCGCGCACCGCCAGGGCCTCGCGGCACAGCGCCTCCGCCTCCGGGTAGCGCCGGCGGGCCAGCAGCACCCCCGCCAGCTCGTGCATCGTCGCCGCCACCTGCGGGTGCTCCGGCCCGTGCTCCTGCTTCAGCCGCACCAGGCCGTTGCGCAGCGACACCTCCGCGTACTCGATCATCGCCGCGGCCTTGCCCTGCCCGAACCCCGTGTACACCCCGCCCCACAGCCGTCGCAGCGTCTGGTCCAGCGCCGGGTCGTCCTTGAACGCCCCCGTTTCCAGCCGCAGGTACAGGCGGCTGAACCCCGAGCCGATGGCCGTGTCCAGGTCCGGGCGGTTGGGGTCAGAGTTCGGCAGCGCCGCCCGCAGCAGCTCCGTCACCGCCCGGGCCCGCGTCGCCTCGCCCCGCGCCGCCGCCTGCTGCGCCGCCGCCTCCTCGGCGCTTTTGGCCGCGGTGGCCAGGCTCACCGCCACCGTCGCGCCCGCCCCCAGCAGCAGCACGACCACCGCCCCCGCCCACACCAGCTTCCGCCGGTTCACCAGCAGCGCCTTGCGCAGCAGGTACCACCCCGACGAGCCCCGCGCCTCCACCGGCTCGCCCGCCAGGTACCGCTCGATGTCCTGCGCCAGCGCCGCGGCGGACTGGTACCGCAGTGCCTTGTCCTTCCGCAGGGCCCGCCGCACGATCGCCTCAAGGTCGCCGGGCAGCCCCGGCACGTGCGTCCGCGCCGGCGCGGGCTCCACCTCCGTGATCGTCCGCGCGATGTCGAAGATCGACCCGCCCACCTCGTAGGGCATCGCCCCGCACAGCAGCCGGTACAGGATGACCCCCAGCGAGTAGACGTCCGTCAGGGCGTCCACGTCCTCGGGCTTGCCCGCGACCTGCTCGGGCGAGGCGTACGCCGGTGTGCCCGCGAACTCGCCGGTGATCGTCGCCTGGATGCCCCCCGCCTTGGCGATCCCGAAGTCCAGCACCACCGGACGGGCCACGCCCGCCAGGCCGCTGCGGCGCTCATCGCCCTGGGTCACCAGGATGTTGTCGGGCTTGAGGTCGCGGTGGATCACGCCGTTGAGGTGGGCGTGGTGGATGGCGCTGCACACCTCGATGAACACCCGCAGCACCGACCGCCGCTGCTGCTCCTCCGTTGCCCCGGGCGCTTCCCACTCATCGATCGCGACGCCATCCACAAACTCCATCACCACGGCCTTGCGCCCGTCGCTCAGGGTCCGCGACTCGTACACCGTGACGATCGACGGGTGCCGCAGCCGGGCCGCGATCTCCGCCTCCCGCTCCGCCCGCGCCTGCTGCCGGCCGGACCCGCCGGCGCGGGCCAGCACCTTGATCGCCACCTCCCGCGACGTGCTCTCCTGCACCGCCCGGTACACCACCCCCTGCGCCCCCTGGCTCAGCACCCGCAGGTGCCCATACCCCGGCACCCGCGGCGTTCCCTCGGGCGCCAGCGACGGCCCCGCCAGCGACCGCGCCCGCGTCAAAAACGCCGCGTCCTCCCGCGCCTCCTCCAGCCGCGCCCGGCACACACCACACCCCGCGATGTGTGCCAGCACGCCCTCGGGCAAGGCCTCCCCCGCCGCGTGCCGCTCGATCAGCTCATAGCTCGCGCACGCGCCGGGGATTGGGGGGGAAGGCGTGATGTCCGGCTGCACCGACACGTCCGTGTGCTCCTCCATCACGACTTGCACGTTCCCCACACCGTCTTGCAACGAACAGAAGAATTAACCGCAGAGCACGCAGAGAACGCAGAGAGAAACAGGAACAGACTTTTTTCCAGACCAATCTCCGTGCTCTCCGTGCCTCCGTGTTTGGTATTCCTGTCTTCTCTGCTTCTTTGCCTTCCTCTGCGTTCTCTGCGTGCTCTGCGGTTCAATGCCCTACGCATCCGCCTCAAACGCCTCCGTCAGCTCCGCCACCAGCCCCCGCAGCCGTTTGGTCACCCGGTTTTTGGCCACGTACACCTGGTCCACGCTCATCCCGCACTGCTCGGCCACCTGCGCCGCCGGCACGCCGCGCAGCCCCACCAGCTCAAACGCGAGCAGCGTGCGGTCATCCACAGCCGACTCATCGCGCAGCACCCCCAGCGCCCGCTCCAGGATGCACCGGTCGCGCTCGTCGGTCCAGATCGACCGCAACTGCTCGTGGGGGGGGTGCGTCTCCTCACCGCTGGGCACCTCGTCCAGCCACGTCGACCCCCCGACCCCCGCGCCCCCCGCGCGCCGCGATCCCCGCATCACCTTCAGCGTCGTGTGGTGCGCAATGCCGAGGATCCACGACGACAGCCGCCCCTTGGTCCGGTCGTACCGGCCTTCCCTATAGGCCTTCACGAACTCGCTGAGCGTCTGCTGCCCGACCTCGTCCGCCTCGCTCTCGCGCAGGCCTAATCGCCGCGCCAGCCCCACGATCACCGGCCGGAACCGCTGGTCGATATGCGCCCACGCCAACTCGTTGGACTGATCCCCCACGCCCCGCAGCGCATCCAGCAGCCGCGTCGTCGTCCGCGTCGCGATGAGCGGATCGTCCGTCACGCCTCCGAGTATACCGGAAACGGCTGCGGTGACGTATGGTTCGCGCCCGGTGCTGCGACCTCGGCGTCAGTAAAACCGCGTCTTGCGACCGCAAGATTTTCATACGACCGCCGCTCCCATCTGCCATAATCCCCGACCCCCTCGGAGGTGCGTACGCAATGAAGGCTCCAACCCTCCTGCAGATGATCACCCTCCGGGGCCACACGTTCCTGCCCGCCCCGATCGGCCCGGGCTCGCTCGTCGTTGACCTGGGGGCCAACACCGGCGACTTTTCCCGCCAGGTCCGCGCCCGCTACGGCTGCCGCGTCTGCGCGGTGGAGGCCAACCCCGACCTGGTGCCCAAGGTGCGGGCCATCGAGGGCGTCGAGGTCATCCACGCCGCGGCCGTGGGCCGGCGCGGCCCCATCGAGTTCAGGCTCTCGGACGACATCCTCGCCTCCAGCGTGTGCGACCTGCGGCCCGGGGTCGCCAATGGGCGGGTGGTCACCGTCGAGGGGCTGACCCTGCCCGATATCCTCGCGCGGTTCGGGCTCGCGCTCTCGCCCACCGGGCAGCGGCTGGACCTGCTCAAGGTTGACATCGAGGGGGCCGAGGTCGGGCTCATCATGAACGCCCCCGACGAGCTGCTGCGCTCGATCGACCAGATCACCCTGGAGTTCCACGACTTCTGCGGCCTCAACACCGCGGACGAGATCGTTCAGGTCTGCCGCCGCCTCAAGAGCCTGGGCTTCGACGGCTTCCGCTTCGGCATCGACAACACCAACTGGCTCTTCGCCCGGCGGGGCCTCAAGGGGGTCGGCGCCCTCCGCCGCTGGTACGCCACGCAGCTCATCCGCAATGTCCGCAACGCCCTGCACTGGGGCCGCGGCAAGCTCGGCCTGCACAACCTGGGCCTGGGCGACGACCACGCCCCGCAAGCTCCCGCGGCGTCCTGAAGCATTGAACCGCAGAGCTCACAGAGATCGCAGAGGAATGCAGAAGGCAGGCCGGGATTTGGCGGACCCAGATCGATGGCATCCATTCCCCGCCTCTCTCAGCGTTCTCTGCGTGCTCTGCGGTTACATGCCTCCCGATCCGCACAGGAGAAACAAGAAGGGCCGCGCCCTTCACGGGCACGGCCCTCACCCCTGACGATGTCTCTCCCGTCATTCGGTCAGCGCCGCCGTCGGCGCGTCAGGCTCAGCAACCCTGCACCAATGACCGCCGCGCCCGCGGGCGCGGGGATCACGACGAGCTGGTCCTGCCAGTCCACCCGCGCCCCGTTCTCGAAGGTGTAGAGGTTCAGCACGCGCACGTCCCCCAGGCCCGTCCACGCCCCGCTGGACACCGCGGCCTGCGCCTCGTTGAAGAACAGCAGCGCCTTGCCTGTCAGCGCGGTGGCGTCCTCCTCCTCGATGAACCAGATCGCCTTCTGCAGCTCGTCGGCGTCCAGGTGGCGGTTAGCCTCCACCGCGTAGTCGTAGGGCGTGAGCAGGGTCTGGTGGATGAAGTGCGAGTAGAGGTACGCCGTGCGCGGGTCAAGCGCGTCGGCCGCGCCGCCCAGGGCCCCGCCCCCCACGCCCGCGTACGCCGCGCTGCCGGCGGTGGTGCTGGTGCTCAGGTCGGCGCTCAGCAGCGTGTGGTACACCTGGTCCTCGAACTTCTCGAGGCAGAAACTCTCGAACAGCCCAGGGGCGGGCGCGAGGCCCCACTTGAACATGGTCCCCGTGGCCGCGGGCGTGAAGTGGAAGTTGACCGTCTCAACGCGGAACTCGCCGCCCATGGTGGTGGGCCCGCGGTAGTTGTCGTTCATGTACACGTGCCCGACGAACGCGCCCCGGGCAGGGGCGGCGGCCACGAACACGGAAGCAGCAATGGACGCACAAACGCAACGTGACAACGACGGGGACATACGAATCTCCCTCGTCTTGTCGTCTCTCTCCCGGACGCCCAGAACGGGCCCGGCACTCTCAACCTACCAGCAGTAGGCGGTTTCGCAACGCCATCTGACACGCCCGCGCCGTAAACCGCTGGCGGAGCGGCGTGTTAGGCGTGCGCTCGTGGCTCGGGTGCAGTGATGTGTGAAGATGGGGAAGCTGAGGCCCTACCGCGGAGTTTGCGGAGTAAGCAGAGTTCCGCGGAGGAAGAGGGAGTGAGGCAAGCGAGTCCGGTAGCTGTCACCGATCTGCGCCGATCCTGGCCCGCACCCACTCCTGTTCCTACTCCGCGCAACTCCGCTCACTCCGCCAACTCCGCGGTAGCGCCTTCAAACCTCCACGTAGGTCCGCAGCCCGTGCACGCCGCCCTCGCGTCCGAAGCCGGATTCCTTGTACCCGCCGAAGGGCGAGGCCGGGTCGAACTTGTTGTACGTGTTGCACCACACCACGCCCGCCTTGAGCTTGCGGGCGATGTCGAAGATCTTGGAGCCCTTGTCGGTCCACACCCCGGCCGCGAGGCCGTAGGGCGTGTTGTTGGCGCGGGTGAGGGCCTCCTCCGGCGTGCGGAAGCTCATCACCGCGAGCACCGGCCCGAAGACCTCCTCGCGCGAGATGGTGTGGCTGGGCTGCACATTGCTGAAGAAGCAGGGGCGGCACCAGTAGCCCTTGCCCGCGATCGGCGCTTTCGGCTCGTCGCCGCAGCCGTGCCGCTTCGCGCCTTCTTCTTCTGCGAGTGACAGGTACCGCTCGATCCGCGTCAGCTGCTCCTTGCTGTTCACCGCGCCCACATCCGTGTTCTTGTCCATCGGGTCGCCCACCCGCAGCGACGCCAGCCGGTGCTCCAGCTTCTCGATCACCGTCGGCAGGATCGACTCCTGCACCAGCAGCCGTGAGCCCGCGCAGCACACCTCGCCCTGGTTGAAGTAGATCCCCGAGATGATGCCCTCGACCGCCTGGTCCAGGCTGGCATCCTCAAAGATGATGTGCGGCGATTTGCCGCCCAGTTCCAGCGTGAGCTTCTTCCCGCTCGCCGCCGCCGCCGCGGCGATTCGTTTGCCCACCTCGGTGCTGCCGGTGAACGCGATCTTCTTAACACGCGGGTGCGACACGATCGCCGCGCCGGTCTTGCCGTCGCCGGTGACGATGTTGACCACCCCCGGCGGCAGGTCGCACTCCTCGATGATCTCCGCGAGCCGCAGGGCCGTGAGCGGCGTCGTCTCCGCGGGCTTCAGCACGCACGTGTTGCCGCACGCCAGCGCGGGGGCGAGCTTCCACGCTGCCATCAGCAGCGGGAAGTTCCACGGGATCACCTGCCCGCACACGCCGATCGGCCGCGGGTCGCGACCCGGGAACGCATACTCCAGCTTGTCCGCCCACCCCGCGTAGTAGA
This sequence comes from Phycisphaerales bacterium, assembly GCA_035627955.1. NCBI lineage: Bacteria > Pseudomonadati > Planctomycetota > Phycisphaerae > Phycisphaerales > Phycisphaerales bacterium. The sequence continues at coordinate 97,302 of DASPKU010000004.1, read as the reverse complement.
AGAAGTGCGCCGCCACCAGCGGCACATCCACATCCCGCGACTCCTTGATCGGCTTGCCGCTGTCGAGCGTCTCCAGCACCGCCAGCTCGCGTGCCCGCTCCTGGATCCGGCGGGCGATGCGGAAGATGTACTTCGCCCGCTCACTCCCAGGCAGCGCCGCCCACTTCTCCTGGGCCTTCTCCGCCGCCGCGACCGCGGCCTCCACATCCGCCTCACTGCCCTGCGCCACCTCGCTCAGCACCGCTTCAGTCGCGGGGTTGATCGTCTCGAAGTACCCGCCCTTCGCCTTCGGTGCGACCCACTTCCCCCCGATGAAGTGCTCGTACCGCGCCTTGATCGGCGCCTTCACCGTCTCGGGCGCGGGCGCGTACTCCAGGTTCCAGCCGCTGCCGGCCGTCGTCCCCCGCTCGGCCACGCGCGCGATCCGCTCGACGCCCGGCGTGCTCACGCCCACGCCGTTGCCCCCGTGATGCTGCCCGTTCGCGTGCCCGTTCTCGCCCGTGCTGGGAGTGGTCATGCCCGGAGTTTAGGTGACAGTGGGGGAGTTGTGGCCCGGAGAACCCGCACTGGCACCGGTGGCCGCCGTGGGCTGGAGCCCGCCATCCGTCCCGGGCAATGCCTCGGCCCCGCATTCAGGGCATCGCGCGAGCCCCTCGAGGCGGTACCCGCACGCCGTGCACTGCCCCAGCCGACCCCGCCGGCGTGCCCTCGCACCGATGAACGGGGCCGTGACCGCCATGATCACCGCCCCGTAGAAGAACACGTTGAACAGGAACCCCGGCCACCACGGGCGCACCGGTACGTTGGCGACGATGATCGACCCCGGCAGCTGATAGGTCAGCCCCTGCCACATCCCGCGGTAGGTGAACCGCCCCAACTTCACGGTCGCGCCGGGCAGCGGTCCCTGCACATCGTTCCGCGCCTCGAACGCTCGCGCCGGGAACCCCGCGCGGTACCGCGTCTGCGAGTACCCGCGCACCCCGCCCGGCACGTTCGCCGGCAGCAGCGGCGCGAGCGGTGTGTAATGCGTGACAACATCGATGGAGTACCCGAGTTCATCGACGTAGGTGTACGAGGTCGGCCTGCGGAGCTCCTGCGTCTGCGGCGACGCCCACAGCCAGCCCCGCAGCACCGGCTGACCGTTCACCATCTCGCTGGTCCAGCTGAACGTCGCCGGATCGCGCAGCGAGCACAGCACCGACACCGCGAACGTGATGAGCACCGCCAGCGCGACCACGCACGCCATCCGCACCGCGAGGACGAGCCGCCGCGCCCGCCGCGTCATGGTTGAGAGAGCACTGCTCACGGTGCACGGCCCCCGCGCCCGCACTCCGGGCACACCCCGCCAACCACGGGGTAGCAGCACTCGGCGCACACCCCCCGCTTCACCCGCCGCCGACGCACCCACGCCCCGCCCACGCCGAGCACGCCCGCCCACAGGCACGCGTACACCAGCGTGTCCACCGCAAACCCCGGCCACAGGGGCCGCAGCGGCAGCCGCCGATCGCTCCTCCAGAACTTTCCGGTCCCTACGTACTTTGCCGGCAGCGGCACGCCCAGCTCCCACCAGCTCTTCACGCCCGTCCCGACCGCCGCGCGGTTGGTGTCGTCCACATCCGAATACTCCATCGCCAGGAGTGGCCACCCCATGCCCGCCCGGAGCATCGTCCGCTGCGGCCCCATGCCGCTCATCATGCCCAGCGTCGAACCCATCCACACGCACTCGCTGATGAGCTGGTGGTCAACGCCGAAGCCCCAAGACTCCAGCCACGTCCGCACCGTCCAAGCCTCGGGCACGCGCACCCGCGCCGCCGTGACGGCCCTCTCGGGCGGCCGGCGGAACTCGCTCTTCTCGAGCTTCCCCCACGCCGCGAGGCTCCACGAAACCAGCACCGTGGTCGCCGCGCCGAGCAGCAGGCCCGCAACCCCGCGCCGCAACCAGCGTCCGCGTGCGCCCGCCATAACCACCCCCGCTACCGACCGGCCGGGCCCGCCTTCGCGCTCGACGCCGCGTACTTCGCCGCGGCCTGCTTGGCCGCGGGCGCCGACGCCTCAACCACGACCTCCTTGGTCGTGATGTTCACAATGTGCTTGTGCACCGTGCAGAACTGGTGGTTGGCCGGTCCCGGCGCCAGCCCCTTCACGTACTTCCCGTTGATGCACTTGGCCATGCAGCCTCCCCGTGGTTCAACCCAGCGCATCCTACAGTGAACCATGGACATCAACCAGCGCATCGCCCAGTTCGAGAACATGGTCCAGGCCGACCCCGACAACGACATGGCCCACTACTCCCTGGGCAACGCCTACGCCCAGGCCCAGCGCTGGAACGACGCCGCGACCTCCTACCTCCGCTGCATCGACAAGAACCCCGCCATGAGCAAGGCCTACCAGCTCGCCGGCGACGCCCTCATCAACGCCGGCGACCACGCCCGCGCCGTCGAGGTCCTTACCACCGGCTTCAAGTCCGCCGCCTCCCGCGGCGACCGCATGCCGCAGAAGGCCATGGGCGACCTCCTCCGCAAGCTCAACGCCCCCGTCCCCGAAGTGGCCACCAAGGGCCCGGAGGTCGCCGCGGGCACCGGCCAGATGATCGACCCCGTCACCGGCCGCCCCGGAACCAGGATGGCGCGCCCACCCTTCAAAGGTCCCGTGGGCAACTGGATTTTCGAGCACATCACCAAGGAAACCTTCGACGCCTGGATCGCCCAGGGCACCAAGGTCATCAACGAGCTGCGCCTGGACCTCTCCAAGGACGAAGACTCCGCCCTCTACGACAAGCACATGCGCGAATACCTCGGCATTGATGACGAGCTGTACCAGAAGCTCCAGAGCGGCGGCTGAACGCGTCGCCCGCAGCGGCTTCCTGCCTTCGGCCCCATCGGGGCCGCTGAATGTTGCCACGGGTGAAGGTTGCGCAGCAACCGCAACCCGTGGTCGCAGGCGCACAGCGCAACCGCCCCGAAGGGGGCGGAGGAGCCCGCTGTCGGTCAGCCCATCCCCTCGGCCAGCTTGCGTGCACCCAACTCGACCGCGCGGATCAACTCTGCAGCGCGACGGGCCGCCTCGACCTTCATCATCCGCCCATCCGCCCGGAACGCCCCGTCATCATTGAGCACTTCCAGATACTCACGGCACAGCTCCAACAGCTCACGCCCGGCACCCTCATGCCCAAGCGCGCACGCCCTCTCCGCCAGCAGCATGAGATGCTCCACATCCCGCCGCAGCGAAGCCCGGCTCCCATCCTCCCAGTTCAACCGCCACCGCAGCAGGAATGCCGCAACCTCTCGCGGTCCCGCCCCGGCCTCAAGCGCCGCCCGCTCCGCCGCGTACCGCCGCCCCCTGAAGTCCAGCAGCCGGCGCAGCAATCCCCTCACTCCTTCGCCACCAGCTCCACCACCTCTTCCCCATACACCTTCCCGCGCCGGTACCCCACCGTCACCGTCGTCCCCGCGTGGTACGTCGACAGCACACGCACCAGCTCCGCCAGGTCGCGCACCGTCTTGTGGTCGATCGAGGTCACCACATCGCCCACCTTGAGCGCCGGCGCCCCCCGCCGCCGATCAACCGCGACCACCACCGGCCCCTCGGCCTTGCCGCTCTCCAGCTCCATCCCCAGGCTCGCCATCCCCCGCGTGATCTGCTCGGGGACCATCTCCAGCTCGCGCACCCACTTCCGGAAGTCCGCGTTGATCCACTTGAAGTCCTTGCCCATCACGGTCTCGATGGCCTTCGCCCCCGTGGGGTCCTCCTTGTACGTCGAGGTGTACTCCTTGTACCAGGCCTTGAGCTTCTTCCGCTCGTACAGGTACATGAAGAACGTCCGCGCCTCCGCGTAGTGCGCCAGCGGCCGGTCGCCGCTGAACTGCAGCGGCTTCATGGCCGCGAGCTTCTCGATGGGCGTCACCTTCGCGGTCTTCTCCAGCCGCTTGACCGTGTTCGTCCGCCAAGAGGCCGCGGGCTTCAGCTTCCCGCTGGCGTCCAGGTCATAGTCCTCCACCAGCGAGCACAGCCCCTCCATGATCCAGATCGGGTGCATCTGTCCGCGGCGCGTCATGTCGCGCCAGTGCAGCACGTGGAAGAACTCGTGCCGCAGCGTGCTGCCCAGGTCCATCGAGATCAGCCGCTTGCTGTCGTGCTCATAGCTCCCGCCGATCATGCTGTTGCCGGTGGCCGCCTCCGGCCCGTACATCGACACCAGCCACCGCATGTAGTCCGCCCGGTGCGGCAGGATCACCACCACCCAGGGGTCGTTCTCCATCAGCTTCTCGTCGAGGATTCCCTCCAGCAGCTCCTCGTGGCCCCACCGGGCGATCAGCGCCAGCTCCTTCCGCGCCGACTCCCCCGCCCGCTCATCGAACCCGCAGCGGAACGCCAGCCGCAGCGAAGGCTCCATGAACTCCGTGTACCCCTTCTTGAACTGCTCGGCCGCGCCCTTGAGGTTCGCATCGCGACGGGCCTCCAGCACCGCCCCCCAGTTCTCGATGATCCGCTTGTACGCATCCAGCCCGCGCAGCGGGACGAATGACGGGTCGCTCTCCAGCTGCCGCCGGTCACAGAACCCGTTCTCGATCGCCTTCGTGAGGTACGTGAGCCCCCCGTCCGCGTCTCCCAGCAGGCACCGGCAGCACGCCAGGTTGTAGAACACGACGAAGTTCTTCGGCTGCAGCTTCAGCTGCTCCAGCAGCAGCGCCTGCGCCTGCTCGTACTCACCCTTGCGGAACGCCGCGATCGACTCGCGCGACAGCCTGGACGCCTGTTCCGCGGCCTCCTGCTTCTCGCTCTTCTCTTCCGGCTCGACCGCCTTCGGGTCGGTCCTGACCCCCGGCTTCTTCGCTTTGGGCGACGGCGGCGCATCCAGCACCGGCACATCGTTCTGCGCCAGCGCCCCCGCGCTCACGCCGCACACCACCGCCAGAGTGATCAACCACCTTCTGCTCATCGCGCGCCCTCACACCCCAAGCGTTCACCCCGTTCTATCCGCCGGACCGCCCCCTCCGGTGGCATCTATCCCGCCGCCCTCAAGCAGCATCTTCAACGCCGCCGGGTACGCCTCCTGCTCCAGCTCGAACACCCGTGCCGCCAGCGTGTCCGGCGTGTCCCCCGGGTAGACGGTGCACCGCCGCTGCAGGATCACCGCCCCCCGGTCATACTCGCTGTCGGCAAAGTGCACGCTGCACCCCGACTCCTTCTCCCCCGCGGCGATCACCGCCTCGTGCACCCGCCGCCCGTACATCCCCTTCCCCCCAAACTTGGGCAGCAGCGCCGGGTGGATGTTCACCACCCGGCCGCGGTAGCTCTCGGGGATGTCCACCAGCAGCAGGTACCCCGCGAGCACCACACAATCGACGCCGTGGGCCCGCAGCAGTTCCTCCAGTCGCGCCGCGGCGATCACCCCCGGCACCACCTCGACCTTCAGCCCCTGGGCGCGGGCCCGCTCCACCCCCGCCCCCTCGCGGCTCGAAATCACCAGCGGTATCTCCGCCCGCAGCTCCCCCGCCCGGATGTGCGCCAGCAGGTTCAGCAGCGTCCGCCCCCCGCCCGACATCATCACGCACAGCCGCGGCACCCGCCCATCGGCAGCCGTGGGGGACCCAGGTTGACGCTGCTCACCACTCACGCCCACAGCGTATCGCCCCCTCGAAGAGAACGCAGAGCTCGCGGATTGTGCGGAGTGAGCGGCAACACATTCAAGGTCCTCTCCGCAACCTCCGCTCCCACTCCGCCCCCTCCTCTTTCTCTTCATTCCGATCCAAAAGCCTTCCTCTGTGCCCTCTGTGTGCTCTGTGGTTCAAACCCCGCCTTTCCGCTACGCTCAGGGAATGCAGTACTACCAGATGTGGTGCAACCTCCGCGAGTCCCACAAGGACCTCGAGTTCTGCGCCAACGTCACCGCCTACCTCGGCCACCTCAAGGACGCCGGCAAGCTCGAGGGCTTCCGCATCACACGCCGCAAGTTCGGCTTCGGCCCCGACAACCTCGGCGAGTTCAACATCACCGTCTGGACCAGGGACCTGACGCAGCTCGACGCCGCCTTCTCCATGGTCGCCCCGCGCGAGGGCCACACCGAGCACCTCCACCGCGCCGTCTACTCCATGGTCACCGACTTCAAGTCCGGCCTCTACCGCGACTTCCCCGACCCCGAGCGCGTCGGCACGCCCTAGGCGCTCCGACGCATCTCCGCTTTCCGCCTTCCGCTTTCCGCTTTGCTCCGACTTCCGACTTCCCACTTACGACTTTCGACCTCCCATGACCCCCGCCACCCGCTTCGCCCCCTTTGGCTCCTCCATCTTCGCGGAGATGACCCGCCTCGCCCTCGCCCACAACGCCGTCAACCTCTCGCAGGGCTTCCCCGACTTCGACGGGCCCGAGCTCGCGAAGGCCGCGGCCAAGGCCGCGATTGACAACGGCTACAACCAGTACGCCCGCATGCAGGGCGTCCCCGCCCTCAACGAGGCCATCGCCCGCTCCTGGTCCCAGCGCGGCCACGGCGACTACGACCCGCACGCCTGCGTCACCGTCACCAGCGGCTGCTCCGAAGCCATCATCTGCGCCCTCATGGGCCTGCTCAACCCCGGTGACGAGCTCGTCATCTTCGAACCCTTCTTCGACTTCTACACCGCCGGTGCATCCATGGCCGGCGCTAACCCCCGCTTCGTCCCGCTCCGGCCAGATGCAAGCGGCTTCCACTTCGACGAGAAGGAACTCCGCCGCGCCTTCACCACCCGCACCCGCGCCATCATCGTCAACTCGCCCCACAACCCCACCGGCAAGGTGTTCACTCGCGCCGAGCTCGAGCTCATCGCCGAGCTCTGCCGCAAGCACAACGCGGTCGCCATCACCGACGAGGTCTACGAGCACCTCACCTACAACCCCGCCCTCCCGCACATCCCGCTCTCCACTCTCCCCGGCATGCGCGAGCGCACCATCACCCTCAGCAGCATCGGCAAGACCTTCTCCCTCACCGGCTGGAAGGTCGGCTGGGCCATCGCCCAAGAGCCCCTCACCGCCTGCGTCCGCGCCTGCCACCAGTTCAACACCTTCAGCACCGCCACCCCCCTCCAGCACGGCGCCGCGGCCGCAATCTCCAACCCCGGCGACACCATCGAGAAGACCCGCACGCTCTACATCCAGATGCGCGACCAGCTCTCCGCCGCCCTCACCCGCGCCGGACTCACCGTCTACCCCAGCGACGCGACGTACTTCCTCATGGCCGACCATACGCCCGTCTCGCAGCGCCTCGGCCTCGCCGACGACCGCGCCTTCTGCAAGCACCTCATTGAGCACGTCGGCGTCGCCGCCATCCCGCCCAGCGTCTTCTACCACAACACCGACCTCGGCAAGCCCCTCGTCCGCTTCGCTTTCTGTAAGAAACCCGACACCATTGCCGAAGCAATCCGGCGTCTTGACAAACTGAGAGCCTGACCAACCTCTGCGTTCAAACCGTCCCCGCTCCGCGCAACTCCGCTCCCTCCGCGCACCTCCGCGGTGAAGTTCGAATGCTGAACCTCGACCAACATCCCGAGCACGCAAACGCACTCATCACCGCCGCCCTCAAAGCGGCCGACCCTGTCACAGCGCTCCAGCGCCACTGGAACATCACCGACCTCCACGGCGACATCCACCTCCTCGCCATCGGCAAGGCCGCCCGCCCCATGGCCCTCGAGGCCTTCCGGCACCTCGGCCCCCGCATTACCCGCGCCCTCATCACCGCGCCCCCCGATCAGTCCGACCCTCGCGGCCTTCGCCCCAACACCCAGCTCTTTCCTTGCGACCACCCCTACCCCACCCAGCGCAACATCGAAGCCGCGCAGGCGGTCAGAGACTTCATCACCAGCGCCAGCGAGAACGACACCCTCCTCTGCCTCATCTCCGGCGGCGGCTCCGCCCACCTCTGCCTCCCCGCCGGCGACCTCACCCTCCACGACATCATCGAAGTCACCAGAGAGCTCCAGCTCGCCGGCGCCACCATCGACGAGCTCAACTGCGTGCGCAAGCACTGCGAGCTGCTCAAGGGCGGCAACCTCGCTCGCCTTTCCCGCGCCGGCAGGCTCGTTGCCTACATCCTCTCCGATGTGATCGGCGACAAGCTCGACATCATCTCCTCCGGCCCCACCGCCCCCGACCCGACCACCTACCGCGACGCCCAGCACGTTCTCGCATCGCACGCGATCACCCTGCCCAACATCTCCGCCCACCTCACCAGCGGCATCCTCGGCGATCACCCCGAAACCCCCAAGCCCAGGGACCCCGCGTTCGCCCGCGTCACCAACCGCATCATCGCCAGCAACCGCCAGGTCACCGACGCCGTCGCCGCGGCCGCGCAGCACCTCGGCTTCCACATCGACGAGGTCGAGCAGCAGAAGCAGGGCGAAGCCGCCGATGTCGCCGCCGGGCTCGCGAATACCGCCAAGCGGCTCCAGGCCGTTTCCCGCCCAACCGCCTGCATCCTTGGCGGCGAGTGGACCGTCACCGTGAGCAGTGGGGGAGCAGGCGCCGCCGCGGGGACAGGTGGCCCCAGCCAGGAGCTCGCCCTCGCCTTCGCTCTCGCCGCCGAGCAGCTCCGCCTGGACAGCTGCGCCCTCCTCGCCTTCTCCACCGACGGGCACGACGGGCCAACCGACGCCGCGGGCGCCATCGTCACCCCTTTACTCCCGGACCAGGCCCGCCGCAAGGGCCTGAACCCCGAGGCCGCGCTCCAGCGCCACGACTCCCACGAACTCCTCGACGCATTGAGCGCCCTTGTCCGCGTCCCGCCAACCGGCACCAACCTCAACCACATCGCGGCCCTTCTGATCTACCCCTGACGCACCGCGTCAGTCCGAGGGGGCAGTTCCGCCCCGCGCTGCACCGCCCGCGGCGAGCGCATCAGCGATGTCACCACTCCCGCCGCCAGAATCCCCAGCACCACCAGCAGCGACACCGTCGTATCGACCTTGAACGTCGTGTGCACCAGCATCATCTTCACGCCCACGAAGAACAGGATCGCGATCAGCGCCGGCTTGAGGTACTGGAACCTGTCGATCAGGCTCGCCAGGCAGAAGTACAGCGACCGCAGCCCCAGGATTGCGAAGATGTTCGAAGTGAAGACCAGGAACGGGTCCGCCGTGATCGCGAAGATCGCCGGGATCGAGTCCACCGCGAAGATGACATCCGTGAACTCCACCATCACGAGCGCCAGGAGCAGCGGCGTCACCGCCCGCGCCCCGTTCACCCGCGTGAAGAAGTGGTCGCCCTCGTACCTGGGGCTCACCGGGTAGAACCGCTTCACCAGCCGCACCAGCGGGTTCTTCTCCGGGTCGATGCCGTCGCTCTTGACCAGCGCCATCTTGAGCGCCGTCAGGATCAGGAATCCGCCGAACACATAGATAATCCACGAGAACTGCTGGATCAGCGCCGCCCCAACCGCGATCATGGCGCCGCGCATGATCAGAGCGCCCAGGATCCCCCAGAACAGCACCCGGTGCTGATAGATCGCCGGCACCGCGAAGTACGAAAAGATCATCGCGATGACGAACACGTTGTCCATCGCCAGCGACTTTTCCACGATGTACCCCGTCAGGTACAGCTTCGCCGCCTCCAGGCCGCCCACATCCCGCACGCCCCCGTCCAGCTGCGCCACCGCCGTTCCGATGCCCAGCCAGTGCCCCTCGTACGCGAAGTAGACAAACACGTTGAAAAGCAGCGCGGCCGTGAACCACACGCCCGTCCATGTCGCCGCCTCCCGCATCGACACCACGTGCGCCGTACGGTGGAACACCCCCAGGTCAAGCGCCAGGAACACCATCACCAGAGCGATGAACCCCACGTACATCCACGCCATCGGGGTCAACCAGCTCCCAGCCTCAGCAAGCACCAGCGTCATCATCGGTCATCCCTGAAAAAGTGTCACCGGCCCAACCGCTTCGTCGAATCCGACAGTCCGTAGCGACGCGCCGTGCGCTCGCGGTCCAGCAGCGCCCGCACCCGCCGCCCCAGCCGGTCCGCCGCCCGGCTGATCGCCCGGTACAGGTCCGCGTCGGTCACCTCGGCCGAAACCGGGCCCAGCCTCGCCACCGGCGCCACCATCACGCACCGCTGGTCCGCCCCGCCCCGCGGGCCGTTCTGGTCCGCGACCCGGATCCGCACGCACCGCACGTGCCCCGCGAACTGACCCAGCGCGAAAGCGACACGCCGCTCCGCCCACTCGCGGATGCTCGGCGTCACCTGCACGTCCGCACACTGAACCGTGATCACCATCGCTCGACTCCTTCAGGAAAGCTCCCAGAACAAGCAGGGCGACCCGGCCCAGCGCCGCGTGCCCATACTGGTACGGCGCGAAACGCATCGGAATCGAGCGGAAACGGCATGCAGACACATCGAAAAAACCGATCTATGATGCTCCCGCCATGACCCCCTCCAGCCGCCTCAACTACCACCACCTGCTCTACTTCTGGACCGTCGCTAAAGAGGGCTCCATCGCCGCCGCCTGCGACGTGCTCCACCTTTCCCAGCCCACCATCTCCGGCCAGCTCCGGGCCCTCGAGCAGTCGCTCGGCCACCGCCTGCTCGAGAAACAAGGCCGCGGCCTCGCCCTCACCGAAATGGGCCGCACCGTCTTCGCCTACGCCGACGAGATCTTCACCATCGGCGCCGAACTCGGAGAGGTCGTCCGCGGCCGCCCCGCATCCGCGCAGCCCTCCGTCCGCGTCGGCATCTCCGACGTCCTGCCCAAGCTCATGGTCTACCGCATGCTCGCGCCCGCGTTCGCCATGCCTGAGGCCGTCCGCGTCAGCTGCTTCGAGGGCAAGCCCCCCGACCTGCTCGCACGCCTGGCCGTGCACGACCTCGACGTCGTCCTCGGCGACGCCCCCGTCACCCCAGCCTCCGGCTTCCGCGCCTTCAGCCACCGCCTGGGCGAGTCGGCCCTCGGCGCCTTCGCCGCGCCCACCCTCGCCCGCCGCCTCCGCCCCGGGTTCCCCGGCTCCCTCGACCGCGCCCCGATCCTCGTACCGACCGCCAACACTCTTGCCCGCCGCTCGCTCGACCACTGGCTCGCCGCCCGCTCCCTCCGCCCCGACATCATCGGCGAGTTCGAGGACAGCGCCCTGGTCAAAGTTTTCGGCCAGTCCGGCCGCGGCGTCTTCTTCGCCCCGCTCGCTATCGAGCGCGAGATCCGTCAGCAGTACAACGTCCAGCTCGTCGGCCGCATCCCCGACCTCCGGGAGCAGTTCTACGCCGTCACGGTCGAGCGCCGCATCCGCCACCCCGCCGTCGAGCAGATCACCAGCGCCGCCCGCGAGCGCCTCTCCCACAACCGCTGAACCCCGCAACCCTAAACTCACCCCATGCCCAACGAGCAACCCAGGCCCTCGACCGGCGTCGTCATGCTCGGCACGCTCCTGCTCCTCGCCGCTATCACCGCCTCCGGCATGATGGTGCTCCGCCACTTCCTCAAGGTTGAGCTCCCCGGCTGCGGCGCCGGTTCCCCCTGCGACGCCGCGGCCGCGAGCCGCTGGGGCACTGTCCCCGTGCTCAACCTCCCGACCTCGTTCGTCGGCCTCGCCTTCTTCACCGCCCTCCTCATCGCCTGGACCGGCAGCCACGGCGCCCTCAGCACCGCCTCCCGCACCCTCGCGAGGCTCGGCGCCCTCGTGAGCCTCGCCTTCCTCGCCATCATCGCAGTCGAGAAGCTCGCCTGCCCCTACTGCCTCATCGCCCACGCCTGCAATCTCTTCTTCGTCGCCCTCGCCGAGTTCGGGACCCGGCGCGCCCGCACCTCCGCACACACGCCCTTCATCACCGCCGCGGCCGTCGGCATCGCGGCCCTCGCCACCATGGGCGTCGCCGACCACCGCGCCAAGAAAGAAGCCCAGGCCAAGGCCGAGCAGGCCCTTGCCGAGTCCACCCGCCAGATGACCCAGCCGCGCCCGCCGGCCGCGCCCGCGCAGCCCACGGACACGCCGGCCGCACCCACGAATACCGCGAAGGGCTTCTCCGGCCGCTACGCGTGGGGACCCGAGAAGGCGCCGGTCCGCATCGTGATGTACACCGATTACCAGTGCCCCGACTGCAAGCGGATCGAGGGCGAACTCGCCGAGCTCCAGAGCAACCCGAGTATCGCCGTCATCATCAAGCACTTCCCGCTCTGCAGCGCCTGCAACCCCAAGGCCCCGAACCTGCACCCCAACGGCTGCTGGGCCGCGCGTGCCGCCCAGGCCGCCGGCATCCTGCAGGGTGACGAGGGCTTCTGGAAGATGCACTACTGGCTCTTCAGCCAGGGCGGCTCCTTCACCGACGCCTCGCTCCCGCCGGCCCTCCAGCAGCTGGGGTTTGACCCCCGCCAGTTCCAGCAGGTCATGCAATCGCAGGAGACCCTCGACCGCGTCAAGGCCGACGTGCAGGAGGGCTACGACCGCGGCCTCTTCTTCACGCCCCTGATCTACATCAACGGCGTCGAGCTCAAGGGCTGGAACGCGCCCAACGCGCTGACCCGCGCCGTCACCGCCGTGCTCGCCAGCAATCCCGAGCCCCGCAGTTTCGCCGATGACGCGATGCCCTCGGCACTCGACAAGTACATGTCCGACTGGCGCGAGTCGCCCGTGCGGCAACTGCCCACTGCGCTCATGCAGCGAGCCCTCGGCCCCGCCGACGCACCCGTCACCGTGGTCGTCTTCGGCGACTACATGGAGCCCGGCACGCAAGAGGCCGACGGTGTGCTCCGCCTCTTCGCCACCGGGCCCACCTCCAAGATCCGCTACAGCTTCGCCCACTTCCCCGTGAACAGCGACTGCAACCCCGCCGTCCCCAACATGAAGAAGTTCGACTCCTGCCGCGCCGCCCTCGCCGCCGAGGCCGCGCAGATGATGGGCGGCGACGAGGCCTTCTGGAAGGTCCACGACTGGATGATGCTCAGCAAGGGCATCATCAACAACGACTCCCTCGGCGCCGCGGCCTCGCTCCTGGATACCGACCCCGCCACCCTCTCCGCCGCGATGCAGAACCCCACCCCCGCCGCGACCATCCAGGCTCACGCCCGCGCCGGCCAATCCCTCGGCCTCACCAGCATCCCCATGATCTTCATCAACGGGAAGCACGTTCCGAGGTTCAAGCTCGACAACGAGAACCTCCTGCCCCGGATGATCGACGAGGCAGCCTCCAGGCCCTGACTTGACACCACGCAACACCCCCAGTACCTTTCCCACCACATGAAGCCTGGCCGCTCCATCCTGACCGCCCACACCGCCACGGGCGTCGCGCCGGCTTCCAAAGCCCTCAAAGTGACCAAAGCCAAAGGCCTCCAGGCCCGGCTGTCCCCTTCGTACAGGTGATCCCGCAAGGTCACCGCCGTTCGAACGGGCCTGCCGGGTGTGCAGGCCCGCTGTGTTTTTGCAACCCTGTTTGAGTGTCCGAGCAAGCAAGCAACCGAGCAAGACAAGAGAGGAACCCATGAGCACGACTGCCACCAACTCCACCTGCCCCGAATGCGCCGCCGACGTCACCTTCACCCGCGCCCCGCTCCAGGGCGAGGTCGTCCGCTGCAAGGAGTGCAAGGCCGAACTCGAGGTCACCAACACCGCCCCCGTCGAGCTCACCCTCGCCCCGCAGGTCGAGGAGGACTGGGGCGAGTAATCAACGCGCCCACAGCCCTTAACTCACCGACTCCTGCACTGCATTCCTCCGCGCCTCCGCGTCTCCGCGAGAGATTCTCATGAACATCGCCTTCCTCTACTCCCGCATCCGCGTCGAAGAACGTCTCCTCATCGACGAGCTCACCCGCCGCGGCATCCCGCATGAGCTGATCGACGTCCGCACCGCGATCTTCGACATCCACGACACCGCCGCGTGGCAGCGCTTCGACGTTGTCTTTGAGCGCTGCATCAGCCAGACGCAGGCCACCACGGTCATCCGCTGCTTCGAGCGCATGGGTATCCCCTGCGTCAACCCCAGCGCGGTGATCGAGGCCTGCGGTGACAAGCTCGTCACCTCCCTCGCCCTCGCCCGCGCCGGCATCCCGACGCCCCGCGTGAAGGTGGCCGTGGAGCCCGAGTCGGCTCTCGAGGCCATCGAGCAGATGGGCTACCCGTGCGTGCTCAAGCCGACCGTGGGCAGCTGGGGCCGCCTGCTCGCCCGCGTGAACGACCGCGAGGCCGCGGAGGCGATCGTCGAGCACAAGTCGACCTTGGGTTCGGTGCAGCACGGCGTCTTCTACATCCAGGAGTACGTCGACAAGCCGGGGCGCGACCTCCGCGTGTTCATGGTGGGCGACGAGGCGATCGCCGCGATCTGCCGCAACAGCAAGCACTGGATCACCAACACCGCCCGCGGCGGCCAGGCCTCGGCGCACACCGTCACGCCCGAACTCGCCGACATCTGCCGGCGGGCCGCGCGTGCGGTCGGCGGCGGCGTCCTCGCCATCGACCTGCTCGAGTGCCCCCGGCGCGGGCTGCTCGTCTCCGAGATCAACCACACCATGGAGTTCCGCAACTCCATCGAGCCCACCGGCGTGGACATCCCGGGCCGGATGATCGACTTCGTTCTTGAACGAGCCCGAAGCGCTAGCGAGGGTCTTCCTTCTGTGATCGCTGAAGCCAAGCCTGCCGCCGGAGTCCTTTCGTGACGAGTACACAAACAAAGCTCCGCGCCTCCATCGTCGGCGGCTCCGGTTACGGCGGCGGCGAGGTCCTGCGCCTGCTGCTCGACCACCCGCATATCGAGGTCGCGCAGGTCACCAGCCGCCAGCAGGCCGGCAACTTCGTGACCTCCTCGCATCCCAACCTCCGCGGGCGGACCGACCTCGAGTTCGTCACGCCGGACCAGCTCACGCCGTGCGACGTGCTCTTCCTCTGCCTCCCTCATGGCGAGGCCAGCAAGAAGATCGAGCAGTACACCAAGCTCGCGCCGCGGATCGTCGACCTCTCCGCGGACTTCCGTATCAAGGACCCAGTGGCGTACCAGAAGTGGTACGGCGAGCCGCACCCCGCGCCGCAGTGGCTGGACCGCAGCGTGTACGGCCTGCCCGAGATCCACCGCGAGCGGCTGAAGGGCGCGAAGCTGGCGAGCGGCGTGGGCTGCAACGCCACCGCCGTGAACCTCGCGCTGCTGCCGCTGGCCCGCAAGGGCCTGATCCGCAGCGCGATCGTGGACCTCAAGGTCGGGTCGAGCGAGGGCGGCAACGCCGTGAACCCCGGCAGCCACCACCCCGAGCGCAGCGGCGCGGTCCGCTCCTTCGCGCCCACGGGCCACCGCCACCAGGCCGAGGTCCGCCAGGAGCTGGGCGAGTTTGACCTGCACATGTCCATCACCAGCGTCGAGCTCGTCCGCGGCGTGCTCTGCACCGCGCACGTGTTCCTCACGCAGGACCTCCAGGAGAAGGACATCTGGAAGCTCTACCGCGAGGCGTACCGGGCCGAGCCGTTCGTACGGATCGTGAAGGAGAAGCAGGGCATCCACCGCTTCCCCGAGCCCAAGTTCCTCGCGGGCACCAACTACTGCGACGTGGGCTTCGAGCGCGACCCGGACACCGGCCGCCTCGTCGTGATCTCCGCGATCGACAACCTGATGAAGGGCGCGGCCGGCTCCGCCGTGCAGTGCATGAACCTGATGTGCGGCTTCGAGGAGCGGACCGCGCTGACGTTCTCCGGCCTCCACCCGATCTGAACTCATGACCACAACGAACCACATCACCGTTGTCAAGCTCGGCGGCGCCGAGGGCACCAACCTGGGCGCGTTCGCCGCCGACGCCGCGGCCCTCATCAAGGCCGGGCACGCCTTGGTCATCGTCCACGGCGGTTCGCACGATACCAACACGCTTTCCGAGGCACTGGGCCACCCGCCGCAGTTCGTGACCTCCCCGTCCGGCCACACCAGCCGGCGCACGGACCGGCGCACACTGGAGATCTTCCAGATGGCCTGCCGCGGCAAGATGAACCAGCAGCTCGTGGAGCACCTGCAGCGCCACGGCGTCAACGCGGTTGGCCTCTCCGGCCTCGACGGGCGCACGTGGCAGGGCACGCGCAAGGACGCGATCCGCATCGTCGAGGAAGGCCGCACCCGAATCCTCCGCGACGACTTCACCGGCACCGTTGACACCGTCAATACCGACCTGCTCCGCATGCTGCTGGGCGCGGGGTACACGCCGGTGCTGTCCCCCCCGGCGATCTCGACCAACGACGAGCCGATCAACGTCGATGCGGACCGCGCGGCCGCGAAGACCGCGGCGGCGCTGGGCGCCAACACGCTGCTGCTGCTGTCCAACGTTGCGGGGCTGATGAGGTCCTTCCCCGACGAGTCCACCGTCATCCGCGAGGTGAAGCGGAGCGCCATCGAGCAGGCGAGCGAGTACGCCCAGGGCCGCATGAAGAAGAAGGTGCTTGGCGCGGCCGAGGCGCTCGAGGAGGGCGTCGCCCGCGTCATCCTCGGCGATGCTCGCGTGGAGTCGCCGATCACCAAGGCCCTGGCGGGCGCGGGGACCGTCATCCAATGAGCACACTCAACACCATCCCTACCAGCACCACCGCCGGCGCTGCCGGTGCAACCGATCCTCTTTTGCAGGGGGGGGCGGCGGGTGTCATGCCCGCCGTCCCTGCCCGTTTTCTCGAGCCCTCCAACAACTTCGCGACGCAGCTGCTCACTGAAATGGTGAGCATCCCTTCGCTATCGGGTGAAGAGCAGCACATCGCGACATACCTCGCGCAGATGATGCGTTCGCTGGGGTTCCAGGCGCACGTGGATGAGTCGGGCTCGGCCGTGGGGATCGCGCCATTCACCGCAGCTGCGGGCGAGCCGACGAAGGACATCGTCCTGCTGGGCCACATGGACACCGTGCCCGGCGTGGTGCCGATCCGGCGCGAGGGCGATCTGCTGTATGGGCGCGGGTCGGTGGATGCCAAGGGACCGCTGGCGACGTTCGTTGTCGCGGCCGCGCGCGCGAAACTGCCGGCGGGCGTGCGCCTGGTCGTGATCGGCGCAACCGACGAGGAGGGCGTGTCCTCGCGCGGCGCCCGCTTCAACGCCACGCAGTTCCGGCCCGACCTGTGCATCATCGGCGAGCCCAGCCATTGGGACGGCGTCACGCTCGGGTACAAAGGCCGCCTTCTGGTGGAGTACCGCCTCACCCGCGCCTGCTCGCACTCCGCCGGCCCGGGTCCCTCCGCTCCCGAGCTCGTGTCGTCGTGGTGGGAGAACGTGAAGCGCCGCGTGCGCGAGCTCAACGGCGAGCGCACCAGCCCATTCGAGATCGTCCAGGCCACGCTCCGCCGGATCAACACCAGCAGCGACGGCCTGTACGACCAGGTCCATGCTGTGGTCAGCTTCCGCATCCCGCTGCATGTGCAGCCCGATCAGCTCACGCAGATCTGCCGCGACGAGGCCGAGCACACCGACTACCCCAGCGAGTTTCTGGAGCCCAGCCACGCGAGCGCGGAGGTCATCGCCGACGGCCCCGAGGTTGCCTACATGGGGCCGCGCGACACCGCGGTGGTGCGTGCCTTCACCACGACCATCCGCCAGCACGGGGCCAAGCCGCACCTGCGCGTCAAGACCGGCACGAGCGACATGAACATCGTCGGCCCGATCTGGAAGTGCCCGATCGTCGCCTATGGCCCGGGCGACTCGCGCCTCGACCACACGCCCAACGAGCACATCTCCATCAGTGAGTACCACCGGGCCATCGAGGTGCTCACGGCCGTGATCGAGAGGGTGGCGCGGGAGGTGTGAGGAGGGGGCAGGGTCTGGGGGCGTAGGGCCTGAGGTGGATGGTGGGGGGGACGGTGATCGCTCGGTCGGCCCCGTGGCGGGGCCGAGCCCTTCCTGACGGTCGGGCCTCCTGTTGCGCAGGATCATGTTGGCTGCGCGGCGGGCGGTTTCGTCATGCTGGCAAAAGCGGGTGATGGCAACGAGGCGGGAAAGGGCTTGGTGGGTGGCCTCGGCCTGGAGTGTGGCCGTGCGCTGGTTCGCGATTCGCTCGACCTTGTCGAGGCGGGCGCGGATGTGGGGCTGGTCGGCCCAGTCGGCGAGCTTGAGGACGGACGTGTTGAGCTCACCCGCAAGTTCGGGGAGGCGGGTGTCGTGGGCGAACCAAGCCTCCATGATTTCCTGGTCGCGGGGGGGAGGGGGGGCAAGTCTGAAACGGGAAACCGGAAACCGGAGGGCTCGTTGGAGCTCGGGTTGCTGATCGGTGCCGGATGTGCGTCCGGTGGTGCTTCCACCAACCCCTCCCTAGCCCTCTCTCTGCGGGGCAGGGGACCGGAATCTGCGTTGTTGTGGTTCATGGTGGGCCTCTAACCAACCCGGGGGCGGTCATGTTTGTGCGCGCGGGTTTGACTTGCGCGCGGGGGTGGTGGGGCGTTGGGGCTGTGATTCTCGGGGTCAGAAAAATTGGGAAAGTGGCGGATTGTGGTTTTGCGCGGGCGGGGTTGTGCGCACAAACGTGGATTTAGGGGTGTAAGTGGCGGGTGGGGGTGGGGTTGGAGGGAAGGGGGTTTGCGCGGTTTTTGAGACAACGGTTGCGCTTGGTTGCGCTCTCGATGTGCTGGGCACTCCTCCGCCCCTTTTCGGGGCGGCTCGTCACGCGGGCCGTTTTCCACCAGTTGCGCTTGCGGCGAAGCGCCGCGGCGCTCCACTGGTGGCAACACTCTGGCGCCCCTTCGGGGCGGGGAAGCTGAGGCTCAGGATCCACTCGTTGCGCTTGCGGCGAGGCGCCGCGGCGCTCCACTGGTGGCAACACTCTGGCGCCCCTTCGGGGCGGGGAAGCTGAGGCTCGGGATCCACTCGTTGCGCTTGCGGCGAAGTGCCGCCGCGCTCCACTGGTGGCAACACTCTGGCGCCCCTTCGGGGCGGGGAAGCTGAGGCTCGGGATCCACTCGTTGCGCTTGCGGCGAAGCGCCGCTGCGCTTCACTGATGGCAACACTCCGGGGCCCTTTTGGGGCGGGGATGTTTGCGGCGAAAGCGCCGATTGTGAACGGGGACTCACCGAGTCTGGCGAATCCTGCACGCGCCGCCAGCCGATAACACTGCATGCGGCTTGCTCCGTCCCAACACGCGGCCAGGAAGGCTTCACTTCGTTACTGCTGTGACGGTGTGCCCGGGCTCAAGCGGGTCCGTGTGGGCAAGGCGTTCCGCTACGTCGATTGCAAGGGGAAGCCCGCGCGCCCTGGAGATGTTGACCGCATCAGGTCGCTCGCCATCCCGCCCGCCTGGGAGAAGGTCTGGATCAGCCCGCACGAGAACGGGCACCTCCAGGCCACCGGCATCGATGCCAGGGGCCGCAAGCAGTACCGCTACCACCCCGACTGGACGAAGCACCGGAACCTGTCGAAGTTCTCCGGCCTGCTGGACTTTGCGAACGCACTGCCCGCCATGCGACGGCGCATCCAGCGGGACATGGACCAGAAGGGCCTGGGCAAGGACAAGGTGTGCGCCACCGTCGTGCACCTGCTGGATGAGACGCGCATCCGCATCGGCAACGCCGAGTACGCGAAAGAGAACGACTCGTACGGGCTGACGACGATCCGCGACAGCCACGCGAAGATTGTGGGCGGCCAGATGCGGCTGCGGTTCCGCGCGAAGAGCGGCCAGATGTGCGAGATGGTGATCGATTCGCCGCGGGTGGCGAAGATCGCCAAGAACTGCCAGGACCTTCCCGGGCAGGAGCTGTTCGCGTACGTGGACCCGCACGGGCGCCCGCGCGACATCACCTCGACGGACATCAACGACTACCTGCTGGAGATCTCGGGGCTGCCGCTGACCGCGAAGGACTTCCGCACCTGGGGCGGCACGGTGATCGCGGCGGAGACGCTGATGAAGTTCGGCCCGCCCCGTTACAAGGACAACGACGAGCCGATCACGAAGGCGGAGCTGAAGCGGCGCGAGACCGCGGCGGTGAAGGCCGCGTCGCACGAGCTGTACAACACGGTGGCGACATGCCGGAAGTTCTACGTGCACCCGATGCTGATCGAGGCGTACGCGGACGGGCGGTTGGTGAAGGCATTTGACAAGGCACAGGAGCAGAGCAAGCCGCGGGAGCTGCGGATGCCCGAACGGGCGGTGCTGGAGTTCCTGAAGATGCTGGCCCGTTAGGCAAGCTCCATCCGCGTCGCGATGGCCCACCCTGAACAGGTCCTATAGGTCGGCGAAAATCTCTAGGTCCTCTGGGGAGCAACATTGCTCTCGGAGATCGCAGGGCCGGGTGGTATCCTGCGGGCTTCTACGGAGAAGCCACGATGCCGCTGCGCCTTGAATCCGCCTTCCTGTCCTTCATTGCGCTGGCCGCGGCCGGCATCGGCTGTGCGCTGCTGGCAACCGGTGATGAGGCCGCGCCGGCCTACCAGGGGCGTGTGAACCCGACCTTCGTCAACTTCGAGACCCCGCACTGCCACCCGCTGGAGCTGACGCCCGATGGCCAGCGGCTGCTGGCGGTGAACACCGCGGACAACAGCCTCGAGGTGTTCCAGATCGTGTCGGGCAGCCTGGTGTCGCTGGGTTCGGTGCCAGTGGGGCTGGACCCCGTGACGGTCCGCTGCCGCGCGAACGGCGAGGCGTGGGTTGTCAACAACATCTCCGACTCGGTGAGCATCGTGGATGTGGGTGCGATGCGGGTCACGCGCACGCTGAAGACAGGCGACGAACCCTTCGACGTGGTGTTCGCGGGCACGCCGGAGCGGGCGTTCGTGAGCTGCTCGATGATCGACGCGGTGCAGGTGTTCGACCCGGCCAATCCGGGCGTGGCGCCGGTGACGGTGGTGATCGATGCCCAGCGGCCGCGCTCCCTCGCGGTCAGCCCCGACGGCCAGACCGTCTACGCCGCCATCTTCGAGAGCGGCAACGGCACGACAATCCTCGGGGGCGGCGCCGGAACGACCGGCAACGTGCTGCAGTTTCCTCCCAACGTGGTGGGCGACTCGACTGGCCCGTACGGCGGCGTGAACCCGCCGCCCAACAGCGGCAACGCCTTTGTGCCTGCCAGGACACCGGGCAACCCGGCGGCGCCCGCGGTGGGGCTGATTGTCAGGAAGAACGCCGCGGGTCAGTGGATGGACGACAACAACCGCAACTGGACCGGCCTCGTGAGCGGCCCGCAGGCTTCGCGCTCGGGCCGGCCGGTGGGCTGGGACCTGCCCGACCGCGACCTCGCGGCGATCAGCACGAGCACTCTAAGCGTGAGCTACGCGACGACGCTGATGAACATCTGCATGTCGGTGGGCGTGAACCCGGCGACCGGCGTCGTCACGGTAGTGGGCACCGAAGCGACCAACCATGTCCGGTTCGAGCCCAACGTCAACGGCACGTTTGTGCGTGTCAACATGGCCTCGGTAAACGCGGCGAACCTCGGGCAGAAGACAATCGTCGACCTCAACCCGCACCTGACGTACGCGGGCTCGACGCTGCCGACACAGGGCGAGCGTGACCGGGCCATCGGTGACCCGCGGGCGATCGTGTGGAACAGCGCGGGCACCAAGGCCTACGTGAGCGGCATGGGCTCGAACAACGTCGTCGTGGTGAACGCCGCCGGGGCGCGGGCCGGCGGCTCGCCGGCGACGCAGACGATCGAAGTGGGGGAGGGCCCGACCGGCATCGCCCTCGATGAGGCCCGCGGCCGCATGTACGTGCTCAACCGCTTCGACGCGAGCATCTCGGTGGTGGGGCTGGCCGACGAGGTCGAGGGGGCACGCGTGCCGTTCTTTGACCCCACGCCCGCGGCCATCAAGCTCGGCCGCAAGCACCTCTACGACACGCACAAGAACTCGGGGCTGGGGCAGGCGTCGTGCGCTTCGTGCCACATCGATTCCAAAATGGACCGCCTTGCGTGGGACCTGGGCGACCCGTCGGGGACGGTGGCGCCGCTGGTGGACCTCAACCAGGGGTTCGGGGTGCCGGCGCTGGCGCCGGGGACGGGCGCGCCCGCGTACTCGGCGTTCCACCCGATGAAGGGGCCGATGACGACGCAGACGCTCCAGCACATCATCGGACTGGAGCCCCTGCACTGGCGTGCGGACCGCGCGGGGCTGGAGAACTTCAACGGCGCGTTCATGGGGCTGCAGGGCGATGATCAGATGCTGACGCCGCAGGAGATGCAGCAGTTCGAGGAGTTCCTGGCGACGATCTACTTCCCGCCCAACCCCTTCCGCAACTTCGACAACTCGCTGCCGACGAGCCTGCCGCTGCCGGGGCACTTCGCGACGGGGCGGTACGCGGGAAGCGGCGGGCTGGCCGCGGGAACGCCGCTGCCCAACGGCAACGCGCAGAACGGGCTGGCGATGTACCGCAGCACGAACCGGCGGCTGGACGGCAACACGTTCGCGTGCGCCACGTGTCACACGCTTCCAACGGGCGCTGGGCCAGACCACCGCCGCAACAACTCGACCGGCGCATGGGACGCGATCAGCCCCGGCAGCATGGGGCAGCGGCACATCGGCGTGGTGTCGGTGGACGGCTCGACGCAGACAACCATCAAGGTGGCGCAGCTGCGGAACGTCTACAAGAAGACCGGATTCAACGCGACAAAGACCAGCAACAACGCGGGGTTCGGCTACCTGCATGACGGCAGCGTGGACTCCATCGAGCGGTTCGTGAACGAGCCGGTGTTCACGCTGGCCAACGACCAGGAGACTGCGGACATGGTCGCGTTCATGCTGGCATTCGCGGGGAGCGATTTCGCCGCGCCCGGGCCGCTGGAGCCGCCGGGCCCTCTCAGCAACGACGTTCCGGCGTCGGTCGGCGTGCAGACCACGCTGATCAACCCCGGCGCGCCGGAAGCCGGGCAGCTCACCCTTATCAGCAGCATGATCGCGCAGGCGAACACCGGCAAGGTGGGCCTGGTGGCCAAGGCGCAGGTGAACGGCCGCAACCGCGGCTACCGCTACAACGGCGGCGGCGTGTGGCAGTCCGACCACGCGGGCGAGACACTCACCTCGGCTCAGGTGCAGGCGCTCGCCGGCGTCACGTACACCGTAGTGCCCAAGAACTCCGAGACGCGCATCGGCATCGACCGCGACCTCGACGGTGTGCTCAACTTTGACGAGGAGCCGCTGCCGCCGCTGTGCGGCACGGCCGACTTCAACGGCGATGGTGACACCGGCACCGACCAGGACATCGAGGCGTTCTTCGCCTGCCTGGGCGGCACCTGCTGCCCGCTGTGCGGCACGGCCGACTTTAACTTCGACGGCGACACCGGGACCGACCAGGACATCGAGGCGTTCTTCCGCGTGCTGGGCGGGGGCAGCTGCTGAAGAGTCGAGCTCGCTCGAAGCGAGCCGATCGGGACAGCGATCGAGTGCCACCTCATGGCACCGCCACCTGGCTAAGCGGTCACACACGCACCCGAACGCGGGACGACCGTTCCTTGGGGCAACGGACGCGGCTTCACGCCGTCCGGCCACGGCCTGCGCACAACATCCAGCACGTGCGGCAACCCGGAGCGGTACAGCAGCTGCTGCGCCACCTTCCGCATGCCCGTTGAGAGGTGGTTTGTGTGATTGCGGCGCGGCAGCTGGTCGCCGGGCCTCCATGTCAGCAGGCGCGGGTCGCGGTCATCCCACAGCCATTCGCGCCAACCTTTGTGCCAGTGCACGCCGTGGTAGGAGATCGCCGCCATTGCCCGCCGCAGTTCGCAGCGGCTACGCATCTGCTCGAACGACCTCCACCGGTAATGCCGAACGGGGATGCGCTGCACCGCTGGCAGGCCCGGGTTCCATGGGTTGCCGTGCGTCGGCGCCCAGTGCATGTTGCGGCGGAAGCGGAAGAACCGCGGCTCGACGACCGGCTCAATCACGCAGCGGTTCAGCCGCTCTGGCACAGGCAGGGCCCTGTCGATGGCCCGCACGTACTCGCCGCGCTCGTGTGAGGCCAGCTCCGCGTGCGTCAGCACGAACTCGTACATCTGCGCGAACACGCGGGACTCGTGCGGGCGCACGTGCGCCGGCAGCCACTCCCGCGGCGACACGTGGTAGAACTCATCCGCGTCCACGCGGGCCACCCAGTCGCCTGCCCTGAAGGTGTGCCGCACGCGCGAGAAGAGGTACCCGCGGGTGTCGCCCTCGGGCACCACCGGCTCGCTGGCCAACGGGTTCACGCGCCGGTCGCGCCGCGCCGCATCGTTCACGAGGTCCCAGGTGCCGTCGGTCGAGCCGGTGTCGTAGACGTGCAGGGCGTCGCACCAGCTCAGCAGGTGCTCCATGCACTCGCCGATGATGTCGGCCTCATCTCGGACGATCATGATGGCGTGAAGTCGCATCGGTGAACGGCGCCCGGTGTGCGGCCAAGTCTACCGGCACCGCGTGCATCCGGCGGCGGGCGCACCGGCGAACTCCCGGGTATGAGCACGCTCAAGGACCCCCGCGGCGGCCTCACCGCCGCGGGCCGCCGCTGGTACCGCGAGAAGTTCGGCATGCGCCTCAAGCCTGGGGTCAAGAAGGCGGCGCGCGATATGACGCTCGAGGAGATGCGGCGCAAGGGCAGCTGGGCCGTGCGGTTCTATGGGCGCTTCGGCCCGCTTCCGCCGCTGGTGGACGCCAAGGGCCGGCCCACGCGCCTGGCCCTCACCGCCGCGGCGTGGGGCGAGAAGGTGCCCAAAACCGAGGCCCAGGCGCGGGCCATCGCGCGGAAGGGCCGCAAGCTGCTGGCCGAGTACAAGCGGCGAAAAGCGATCGAAGGCCACTAACGGCGGAATGGCCCGCGACTGTTGGTGGTATGCTCCGCGGTACACGGGCTTACGCCCGTGAGGAGAGAGAGCATGCGCCCTGGAGTCGCCGCTGTTGTCGCCGTGGCCGGTCTGTGCCCATTGACTTATGCCGTGCAGAACACGCGCCTTGAGTTTCAGGTGTCAACGGATGCAGTGAACTGGAGCAGTTCGGTGAACGCACTGCCGGGCTCGCGGGTGTACGCGCGAACGCTGGTTACCAATCTTGACTCTGGGCCGGTGCCGGTGATCGGGCTTGCGTCGATGATGTACCAGCCGACGATCTCGCATTGGACTGCCGGCGACACCCTTCTCCCGTTTGTCAACGGCGGGAGGGGTTGGAACAACTCGACCCCGAGCGGAGCGATCAGCGGCACACAGGTGAGCGACACCACCAGCTTCGGGCGGATCAGCCCGTTCGCAGCGACAAACCTTACGGCAACGACCGCCATCCGCGGGCACTACCACGCGAACCCGACTGGCACCGGCGTCGGGTACATGCGCATCGCCCTCTCCAATGCGACCGCCTGGTTCGGAGGGACGGGGAACTCCAACGGCAACTTCGGGGTGCCCATCCGTCAGCTGAACGACATCGGCCGGGTCGCGACCGACCCCCCTTTCAACCCCGCTCTTGAGAACATCGCGGTCTTCAAGTTCGGGTGGACCATCGCGCCCGACTCTGTGAAACGCGCGATGGAGGTTTCAACTCCCGCCGAGTGGATGGGCAACCGCAACTCGCTGACCGGCGCCCGGGAGGTCTATTGGTTCACGAGCATGACGGAGGCGAGCGGGGCCGACCGCGGCACCGCTCTCGTGATTCCCGCGACTGTCAGGATCATCCCCGCGCCGGGCGTGTTCGCGATGCTCGTGCCCTCGCTGGGCCTGGCCCTGCGTCGTCGGCGTTCCTGAACTCACAGGCTCGCCAGGGCAAACCGCGTCGGCCGGCTGCGCACCCGCGGCGTCGAGGGAATGAGCGCGGCGGCGCGCTGGAGCAGCGTGCCCGCGAGCACCAGCAGGATCACGCTCTTGAGCGTGATGAGTTCACCCGCGAACGTCCACCCCGCGAACGCGTAGATGGCGATGAACACATAGAGCACGATCTGCACGACCTTGACCAGCGAGGCGACGAAACTCCCCAGCGTGTTGCGTCTCATAGTGGGGCGGAACATAGCGGGCCTGAACACGCGCGGCCGCGCCGGACTTGAGAGAAACTGGGCAACTTGCGCAACCGACAGGCGCGGCACGTGCCGTGCACGCGCTCCATGTGAACGGGCTGTGGAGATCTCTTGCTGAACGTCGATCGGGGACGCAGTTCCTGCGCGATCGACGCGGTTCTTCAGGACTCGCCGCGGCAGAACCCCCGAGCCCGCGCGGTAGACTGGCGCGACCGCATGGCGAAGGGCACCACCATGTTCGAACGCTTCACGGACCGGGCGCGACGGACGATGGCACTGGCGAACCGGCACGCCCAGCGCCTCAACCACACGCATATCGACGCCCCCCACATGCTGCTCGGGCTGCTCGAGGAGGGCTCGGGCGTCGCGATGAGCGCTCTCCGCAGCCTCAACCTCGACATCAGGCAGGCGATCCGTGCGGCCGAGGCCGCCGCCGGGCCGCCCGGGCCAACGGTGGTCACGCTGGGCAAGCTCCCGCAGACCGTCCCCGCCAAACGCATCATCGAGCAGGCGATCGAGGTCGCGCGATCGCTGGGCCACACCTACGTCGGTACCGAGCACATCTGCCTCGCCATGTTGCGCGACCCCGCGGGCGTCGGGGTGCAGGTGCTCGGCCAACAGGGCGTCACTTTTGAGGGGCTGCGGGACGAAGTAGTTCGGCAGCTGGGACCTTCACCCACGCCCGAATCACTACCGCCGGGAGAGAGTGCACCGGGACGCGCCGCCGGCACTCCAGCCTGGAACGTCGTCGCGCTGGTGCTGCTCGCGCTCGCGGTGGGCTGGCTGGTGTGGCGCGAACTGACACGCCCGTAACCGTCGATGTCGAGCGAACGCCCGGTGCGAGAGACCGCTAGTCGCGCCGGCGCGTCTCGGCCGGCGGCACGTACCCAAGGCCCTTGTCCGCCGCCTCGCCGTAGAACTCCGGATGCTGGTAGGTGCCGCGCTCGGCCCCCTGCTTGTCGGCCTCGACGGGCGCGCCGTGCCGCTGCACCCAGCGGTCGCTGCGCACCGCCTCAACCCGCCACGACACGCGCGCCCCGGGCACGCCCCCCGCGATGCGGAACGTGCACACCGGGACCGCGGAGCCGGGGTCGAGCTTCGTGCCCGACGCGAGCAGCGTCTCGTCAATCTCTTGAGACACGTGCAGCATGGGCATCGCGGCCCCCAGCGGCGTCAGCGTGTACCGCGGGTCGCGGTTCATGGACGCGAAGTACGCCGGCATCGTGATCGTCGCACCGCCATGTCCGTCGAGCTCCACCTTTCCCGAGTAAGTGTTCAGCACCTCGGGCGATTCCACGCTGTAGTGCAGCAGGTACTTGTTGGCCGGATCGCTGGGGTGGTCGATGCGGAAGGACTTCACCCCGCTCGCGCCAGAGGCACCGGACGCGAATACGCCGAACCCAGCGCTGTTCGATACGCCGCGCACGCCGTAGATGGTCCCGCTCGTCGCGGTCGCCATGCCCAGCACACCGGCCCCGTTCGTCCCCGCGGCCTCGAACCGCCCACCGTAGCTGCTGCCAGCGCCGGTGCTGGTGTTGCGTCCGTAGACGCCGGTGCCGTCGGGGCTGACCGCCTCGCCGTACACGCCGAAGCTGAACCCGCTGGTGGCGGTCGCCTCCGCGTACACCCCGCGCCCGGTGCTGCTCGCGTTCACCGCCCACAGCCCGTACGTGAAACCCGTCGCGGCGTCCGCCTGCGCCTTGATGGCGGTGCCCAGCCCGCTTGACGACGTGCGGCCCACGATGCCGTAGTTCGTGCCGCTCGCGTGCGTGGCGTGGGCGTAGACGCCGGTGCCCTGCATGCCCGCCGCCTGCGCCCACACGCCGTAGTTGAACCCGCCTGTGCCCGTCGCGGTTGCGTGCACGCCATAACCGTCGCTGCTGGCGGTCGTGAACTCGCCGCCGGTGGCGAGACCGGTGGTGGCGGTGGCCGCGCCGTACACGCCGTGCCCCGAGGTGCTGGCCGACTCGAACCGCCCGCCGTAGTTCGCGCCCGTGGTGTTGGTTGCAAGGCCCAGGACGCCGCGCCCGCCGACGCTGCTCGCGATCCCCTGCACCGCCGGGGCGGTCCCTGTCGCGGCGGTCTGAACCCCGAGCACGCCGGCACCCGCGCTGTTGAGCGATGCGTTCTCAGCGCGGATGACCGGACCCGCCGTGTTGCCTGTCAGTGAGAGCGGGTTGGGGATCGTCGTCAGGAAGCTCGAGGCGCTCAACCCGTCGAGAAGGTCAGCGTTCAGGTTGGTCACCAGCGAGGTGCTGCTCACCGTGAAGGGAGCCCCCGCCGCGGTGAAAATCGGCGCGATCGAGAAGGTCTTGGCGGCACTGAAGGTCTGTGGGGCGTTGAGCAGAGCGACGTTCGCCGAGAGGCGTGCATCGGCGAGCAGGCCGGTGCTCACCGCCGCGGCATTGAGGGACGTCAGCCCCGCACCGCTGCCCGTGAACGCGTTGGATGGGCTGCTGAAGGTCAGCGGCGATGAGTAGGTCCCGGTCAGCCGTGCGCTGGGCAGCGTGCCCGCGCTCATATTCGACGCGTTCTGATAGAACGAGGGCGGCTGCCCCGCGAGCTGGGACGCGTTGGCCGCCGCATTGGCGTTGGACGCGGTGCCGGCGCTCACCGCGTAGTGCGCGTACGGCGCGGGCGTGAGGGCCTGGCGCGGCAGGACCGTGAAGCCGGTCGCGTCGCCGCACCCCTGCCCCGTGTCCGCTCGGACGGACACCTCCAGGTACAGCGCCGTCCCGCCGTAGACCGCGCCAAAGTCCAGGTGCACGGTGAAGAAGCCGTCGACGACCGCGAGATTGTCGCTGCACAGGAGGGGGCCCACGCTGGAGCCGCCCGTCGGCACGCTGAAGAGCCGGAACTGGAAGTCGTGATCGCCGCTCGCGCCGCCCGCGCCGGCGCTCAAGCGGCCCTGGTAGGTGAAGGTCGTGGGCAGCGTCTGGGCATGGGCCGAGAGCCCGAGCAACATGGCGGCGCAGGCGGGAACGAACGTGGCGGTGCGGTGCATCTGGATCCCCTCGAGTTGAGCCCCGGGGCGAGAACCGGGGAGGCGATCAGGCTACCGCGCAGGGGCCCGCTTCCCAAGCGAATGTGGTGCGAGAGTGCGTTGGGCTGCCACCCCCGCATCGGCCTCGCCTGCCGCTGGGCCGGCACTTCATACCATCCCCACATGCACGCGCCGACGACCTCAAACCGAGTGCACCCCGACCTCGTCCGCCTCCGCCCGGTCGGTCCGGGGGACTTGGACGCCCTCTACGCGATGCAGGCGGACGCTGAGTCGAACGCCATGGCGGGGACCAAGCCCCGCCCGCGCGATGTTTTCTTCGCGGTGTGGGACAAGCACTTCGTCAACCCGCTGATCAACGGGCAGGTGATCGAGGTTCAGCGCGCCCCCGCGCGGGCGGAGCCTCCCGCGTACGAGATCGCCGGCAGCATCGCCTGCTTCCAGCCGCCCGACGGCTCCAACCACGTCGGCTACTGGATCGCGCGCGAGCACTGGGGCCGGGGTTTCGCCTCGCGGGCGCTGCCGCTGTTCCTCAAGCAGGAGCCACGCCGCCCGCTGCACGCGACGACCGCCGCGAGCAACGCGGCGTCGCAGCGCATCCTGGAGCGCTGCGGGTTCCGACGCGTGGGGCAGAAGTGGTGCGAGGAGACGGAGCGGTACCTGGCGCGCGAGGTGGTGGAGTGGGTGCTGGAGTCGTAGGATCAGATGGATCGCTTACGCGTCTCATGTCCGACGTCGAGAGGAGCCACGCATTCCCACTCTCTGAAGACATGTTCTGGATGCGCCTGGAGTACCGGCTTTGCCACGAGTTCGAAGGGCTCCCGGAGCGACGGCACCAGTTCCTCTGGTGCGACGGCCTGGATCCTGAGGCCTACGAGCTGAACCCCGGCCCGGACGATCCCGACCAGCGGGCACGCATCCACGGCCTCGCCTGGATCGGCTGGCGCGGGGCCGATGTGCGGGAGTGGCGGTTCACACTGCTGCTGCCCCACGGCAGCCCACGGTCGCGTGGGGCGATCGACTGGCAGGCCCTGCTGCCGCCGGACGACATGACGTGCTGGATCAGCTTCGATGAGAAGGAGCGGTACCTGGAGATCGAGCCGGGCGTGGCACGGCCTGATCTGCCTTAGCCTAGACCGCGCGTTCCTCAAACCTGCGAGCGCGCCGTCTGAGCGTCGCAGCGTTCCTGCAACTCACCCCGCCTTCGGCGGCTGCCACAGTTCAACCTTGTTCCCCTCCGGGTCCATCACCCAGCCGAACTTGCCGTACTCGGAGTCCTGCGGCTCGCCGACAACGTTGCACCCCTCCGCCCGCAGCGCGGCGATGAGCGCGTCGAGGTCCTCGACGCGGTAGTTGATCATGAAGCTCGCCTGGCTGGGGGCGAAGTAGTCGGTCTCTGCCTTGTGGGGGCACCAGATGGTCGCGCCCTTGCCGCCGCTGTCGTCGGCCCAGTTGAAGGCCGCGCCGCCCCACGGCTGCACGTCGATGCCCAGGTGCTTTTTGTACCACTCGCCCAGGGCCTTGCGGTCCCTGGCCTTGAAGAACACGCCGCCGATGCCGGTCACTCGCTTCATGTGTCACCTCTCAGGCCTGACGGCGCGGCGGAACGCTGCACAGCCCGCCGCAGAGCACGGCCACCGCGCCGATGATCGGGTTAGAGACCGCGACCCACGTCGGCTCCCGTCCCTTCTCCATGAACTGCTCGACTGTCAGCCCCGGCTCGCGCACGCCGGTGGGCTCGGGCTTCTGCAGCGTGAAGTACGCCATCGTGAAGCCGATCACGAGCACCACCCCTGCCAGCGCCATCACCGGCCCGCGCGCACGCCCGATCTTCGCGCACACCCACCCGCCGAACAGGCCGACCACACCCGTGATCCCCGGGGCCGCGATACACAGG
The DNA here is from genome assembly GCA_035627955.1 of Phycisphaerales bacterium. Classification (NCBI taxonomy): domain Bacteria; kingdom Pseudomonadati; phylum Planctomycetota; class Phycisphaerae; order Phycisphaerales; species Phycisphaerales bacterium. The sequence continues at coordinate 66,576 of DASPKU010000004.1, read as the reverse complement.
ATCATGTTGCCCTTCCACGTCCCCTCCTCCAGCAGCCGGTCGGGCCCCATGCCAAACCACAGGCCGCCGAACAGTGCCATCACGAGCACGGCAATGACGATGTATGACACGATGACGGCGAGGATCGATCGGAGCATGGAGACCTCCTGTTACCGCCCGCAGTCTACATGGGCCGCCCTGCTACCGCGGCCAGCGCCACGCGAACACCGCGCCCGTGATCGCGCCCAGCACCAGCCCGTCGATGATGTTCGCACCGATCGTCCGCCGGTACGAGCCCCACCAGATGGCGCCTGGCAGCGAGGCGAAGGTGTACGTCAGCACGCCCGCGGTGGCGACGACCTGGAATACGCGCTCGAACGACGCGCCGCGCTCCAGCGTGATCGAGGCGAGATAACCGATGAGCGCGCTGGTGGCGAGGTACACCGCCAGCGTGCCCGCCATCTTCGCGCCCATCGACATCGGCGTCTTCCACAGGACCAGGTGCCCGACGGGCCCGGCCTCGAGCGCCTGCTTCACCTTCTCCGACTCCATGGCCTCCCGGGCGCGGAAGTCGGGGAACAGGTAGCTGCCGGGCCTGATCCCGCCGGCGCGGAGCGACGCCAGAAGCGCGTCCTCCGTGCCCGCCGGGTGCTGCTCGTCCAGACCGATGAAGTCGCCCTTGTGGTGCAGGAAGGGCATGCTCAGCACGGTCGCCGCGATCCAGGTGCCGACGCCGGAGAGAACAATCGGCAGCCACAGCGAGATCAGGAGTTCCATGGGCACGCTCCCTTCGGGCCGCAGCCTAGCACGCGCGGCCTGTGCACGGACTGTGGAGGGCGCGGCCCTCAACCCAAAGGCTTCCCCTCGCTGTTGCCCTCCGCCATCCCCCGCCAAGGCTGACCGGTAGCGGCGACTTCACTCCATCTGAAACGAACTTCGGGAAATTCTGCGCACCATCGCACGATTCCCGGTAACTTCCGCCCCGTCAGCGATTCCCCCTCTCACCGCGGCCCCCCGGCTCCACCACCCGGGGGGCCGCACCCTTTTTGCTCCCGCAACAATCCGGTGTGCTGGCACACCTACGAACCTGGGCGCGGTCGCTTAGGAACGAGACCGTCGCGCTCGCGATCGCCGTGCGCGACCCGCGCACGCCGTGGTACGCCAGGGCGCTGGGCGTGTGCGTCGTGGCGTACGCCCTGAGCCCCCTCGACCTCCTCCCCGACTTCATCCCGGTGCTGGGCCTTCTCGACGATCTCGTGATCGTGCCCGCGGGGCTGTGGGCCCTGCGGCGGATGATCCCCGCGCCCGTCATGCACGATGCACGCGAGCGCGCCACAACGGCGCTGACCAGCGCCGGCGGGCGCTGGGTCGCCGCGCTCATCGTGGTCCTGTGGCTGGGCGCGGCCGCCGCCGTCGCCTGGTGGCTCCGGCAGCGGTGGCCCCGCACCTAGATCGGCCGCTCAAACCCATCCTGCCCCCTCTCCGCGAAACTCCGCCCCCTCCGCGTCCACTCCGCGGTAATGCCTTTGCTGCTTCTCCTTCGCGCCCTCCGCGTTCCAGCCCGCAGACCACCTGCAATACGCCCCCGCACCGGCGACATCCCATAGCGACGCTCCTGAGTTGACCGGCCCGGTGAGGGCCGGCGCGGGGCTGGCTTCTCTGCCACAAGGGGCTTCACATGTCCACACGCACACTGGCCGGCGCGGGCGTCCTCTTCCTCCTCGCGGGCTCGACCCTCGCTCAGACCTCGCCGCGCTACACCGTCGTCCACCTGGGCACGGGCTGGAACTCCACGCCCACTGGCCTCACCAATAGCGGGCTGGTCGCGGGCAACTACCAGAACAGCAGCGGCCAGTACCGCGCCTTCCGCTGGCAGGAGGGCGGCGTGCAGGACCTGGGCACCCTGGGCGGCACCACGCAGGTGGGCGCGGTGAACGAGCAGGGCGTCATGGTCGGGCTCTCGGTCAACGCCCAGGGCCGCCAGCGGGCGGTGCGCATCGACGCGAGTGGGATCACCGACCTCGGCGGCGCCGCCAACGCGACCGCCTCCATCGCCAACGACATCAACAGCGCGGGCTGGATCGTCGGCAGCTCCATGGTCCCCGGCGGGAGCAGCAGCGTGTACCGCCCGCTGCTGTGGCGCGACGGCGCCGTGCTCAGCCTGAGCACGCTGCCCGCCTCACCCAGCGGCCAGGCCGACGCCCGCGCCCTCAGCGACACCGGCTTCGTTACCGGCTGGGCCATCAACGCCCAGAACCGCCAGCACGCCTTCCGCTGGACTGAGTCCGGCGGCATGATCGACCTCGGCAGCCTGTACGCCGTCGGCTGGTCGGTCGGCATGGACGTCAACAGCGAGGGCACGGTGGTGGGGGCCACGCTGACCCCCGACGGCCAGCGTGGCTTCGTGTGGACCCCGGGCGGCGGCATGCAGGCCCTGGGTGTGCCCGCGGGCTATATCGAGTCCTGGGCGTACGCCATCAACAACGCCGGCGTCATCGTGGGCTACAGCACGCGTTTGGACGACGAGGACTGCATCACGATCTTCGAGCCCACGCTCTGGCAGAACGACGCCGCCCGCACGCCCGTCGCCCTCAGCCAGCACGTCGAGGGCCCGGCGGGGGGCGAGACGCTGCACAGCGTGCTCGACATCAACGACCACGGCCACATCGTGGGCATCACCTCCGGCGCCGGGGCCGTGCTGCTCATCCCCGCGGGCGCGACCGGCTGCACCGCCGACTTCAACGGCGACGGCGACACCGGCACCGACCAGGACATCGAGTCCTTCTTCGCCTGCCTGGGCGGGAACTGCTGCCAGACCTGCCCGCCCACCGCCGACTTCAACCAGGACGGCGACGTGGGCACCGACCAGGACATCGAGAGCTTCTTCAGGGTGCTGGGCGGGGGGGCGTGCTGAGTTCCAAGCGGGCGCGCGCGGCTCACGATCGGCGGGCGGGCCCGGTGATTACCGCGTCCGCCGCCGCCCCGCCGCCAGCAGCCCCGCGAGGCCCAGCACGCCGGTCGTGGGCGCCGCGGGAACGGTGTACGTCCACAGCATCGCCTCGTTGCGGGCGGTGGCGGGGTTGAAGGCGCTGCCGGCGATGTAGGTCGTCGTGCCGTCGGACCAGATGCTGTTCGCGGCGGAGCTGCTATACCCCGCGGGCAGGTACTGGTGCAGGTCTTCCCAGCTCGCGGCGGTGCCGCGCCAGAGGCCCGCCCGCTGGGCATCGGGGAAGCTCGCGGTGCCGACCTGCACGCCGTTGAACACGCCCCGGGCGCTGGAGCCGAAGGCGCCGGCGGGCGTGAGGCTGAGGAACGACGCCGCGGAGCCGCTCCACAGGGCCGCATGGTTTCCGGGGGTGCCCTGCACCAGCCCGACCTGCTGGCCGTTGTGCACCGCGACCGCGATCGAGATCTGGTAGCCGGTGGGGTGGAGATTGACGAAGCTGGCGGCCGTGCCGCTCCAGAAGGCGGCGCGGTTGCCCTGGCCGCCGATATTGACCTGCCCAACCTGCTGCGTGCCGTCGGTGCCGCGTGCGGTAGAGGTGTTCACGCCCGAGGGGTGCAGGCTGACCCACGAGCCCGCGGTGCCGCTCCAGAGTCCCGCGCGGGTGAGGTTCTGGTCGCTGGTGAACGTGGCTTCGCCCACCTGCTGGCCTCCGCCGATGCCGTGGGCGGTGGAGAGGAACGCGCCCGCGGGGTGCAGGCTGGTGGCGGACGCGGCGGTCCCGCCCCACAGCGTGGCCTGGCGGTCAGAGAACCCCGACCAGCGCACCAGCCCCACGTGCTGCCCGCCGTCGGTCCTGAGCAGCTGCCCCGAGTGCGCCCCGGCGGGGAGCATGTTGACGTGCGAGGCCTGCGTCCCCGTCCACAGCGCCGGGTTGTTGCCGTAGTTCCCCACCTGCACGCCCCCGGCGGTGCCGTTGGCAAAGGCGTTGGTGCTGGCATCGGGCGGCGTCAGGGCGGTGACGTTCCACTGCGCCTGCGCGGGGGCGACAGCGATACCCAGCGCGGCGGACACCGCGGTCACAACGGCGGTACGGACAGGCATGCGTGGTATCCCCCCTCTCGGGTCTCTGGGGAACGAGACTACCACAGCGGGGGAGGCATGCAAGCAGATTGCGGACCACCGGCGGGGTGCGATGCTCGCGTGCCGTCGCGCCCCCGCCTCGCTCATGCCGCCCGCCGACCGCCCTCTCCCCCGCGCAGTTCGCGGTGCATCAGCAGCGCCCCCTCATCCGGGAAGTTGAGCCGGGCGTGCTCGCCGAACATCCGCCGCGCCGCCTCGTCGTAGGCGCGGGCGGCGTCCTCCTCCTCATAGAAGAGGCCGAGGTAGTACGACTTGCCATCCTTGCCGATGTGGGCCGTCCACTTCCCTGTGTGCTCGGACCAGGACACACCTTTGAACCTGGACGTGCACGGCCGTCCGTGCCTTGTGCGGGGCTTGCGCATGTTGTACGACTGCTCGGCGTAGCTGCGCACGACCAGGTTCTCGCGCCGGTGGTCGAGGTAATCACCATTGGCGAACGTGATGCGTACCTCCGGCCCGGAGTGCTCCTCGCCCGAGATGATCCGCTTGAGCGGGATGTGCGGCTCGGTCGCCAGCACCACGTCCCCGCGCGGGGCGTCCTCGTCGGTGCGCTGCGACACGTTCCAGCTCCTGCCATCCACCTTGGGAAGGTCCGCGGCATCAATGACGGCGAACCGCTTGCCGCTGTGGGTGTAGATCGGGACCCGGTAGCAGCCCGGCCGCTCCGGATCAGGGAACGGAGCGTACTCGGTCCGGATCTGCTCACGCAGCCGCGTCGCGTCCTCGACTGCATAGCACATGCGCCGCTTACCGTCGGGCATCGCCCGCCGGTAGCGCGGGATCGTCACTCTGCCCTGCTGCTCCCAGCTGCCCCAGGTGTCCGGAGCGATCCCGAAGAACGCCGCGCATTCGCCGCGGTCCATCACCGCCAGCCCTTCGGGCGGCGGCGGCGGCAGCACCCGCCCGTCCAGCTTCGCCACCTCCGCGGCGATGTAGCAGCACTTGTGCTGCGAAGCCCCGGTCCAGCGGTACCGCTGCAACGGCACCTCGCCCTTCTTCTCGCGCTCCTCCCACGCGTCCTCGGTGATCCCAAAGTGCTCCGCGCACTCGTCCCGCGTCCACACCTCCACCCCCGCCGGCGGCAGCGGCAGCGGCGCGGCGAAGGGCAGTGCACGCACCTCCGCCGCGGCGTAGCAGTGCTTGCGCGTGCGGTTCTCGATCATGCTGTAGCGGGGGATGTTCACCAGGCCCTGCCGCTCCCGGTCGCCCCAGGCCTCGATGCACAGGCCCCAGTGTTCAGCGCACTGCTCGCGGGTCATCACCTCCAACCCCGCCGGGGCCAGCGGCGGGGGCGTCTCCAGCCGGAGGGCCTCGACATCCGCCCGCAGGTAGCACACCTTGGCCCGCGGCCCCGTGTAGCGGTAGCGGGCGATGGGCACGAGGCCGCCCGTCTCCCAGTGCATGAACGTGTTCTCCGTCACCCCGAAGTGCGCGGCGCACTCGTCCCGCGTCATCACCGCCGCACCCGCCGGCGGCAGCGGCAGCGGCGCGGCGAAAGGCAGCGTGGCCACGTCGCTCGTGAGGTACACCACCAGCGGCCGGTGCGGGCCCTTCACCTTGTACCGCGGGATGGGCACCTTTCCCGAGTTCTCCCAGCCGCAGAAGGTGTCCTCCGTCACCCCGAAGTGCTCGGCGCACTCGATCCGTGTCATGACGGCCGCGCCCTCGGGCGCAAAGGGCACCGCGCGCGCAAACCCCAGCGTCTCCACGTCCCGCCGCAGGTACACGATCGGCGAGCCCGCCCGCTGGGCAAGCCGGTACCGCGGGATCGTGACCCTCCCCACGCGCTCCCACGCCGACCACTTGCCCTTGCCCACGTTGAAGTAACCCGCGCACTGCTCTTTGGTCCAGAACTCCTGGCCCGCCGGGGGCGGGGGGAGCACGCCGGGGGCGCGGTAGGCCCGCTTCTTCCCCACGGGCGCGACGAGGTTTGAACTGGGCGTGGCGGGGGTGGTGGGGGTGGTGGGGGTGGTGTGGGTGGTGGGGGCGGCGGGGGCTGAGCTCGCGGCTGGGGTCTGGTCCATACCCCGGTTATCGGCGTGCCCGGCGGGTGGGTTTATTCCGGCCCCCCCAACCGCCCCTCCGCGTTACCGTCCCCAGCGCCGAGCGCAAAAACAGCGTGGGCCCTGTCATCTCACAGGGCCCACGCCGGAAAGGAGGCACACATTCAGGACCCAGGACCCAGGATCAGGACCCGGACTTCAGACGTCTCACGCCGCCAGCTTGTTCTCGCCGCTCCCGGAGCTGATGCTGAAGTTGCCGCCGCCCACGCTGCCGAACTGCACGGGGAAGGCGTCGCTGGACTCGCCCACCACCTCGCCGCGGACCGGGGTCACCATGTACTCCACGCGGTCGGTGCCGAAGGGGATGGTCTGGTCGACCCAGCGCTTTGTGGCGCCGGTGCTGCCCACCTGCGTGAAGGGGGCATCGCTGCTGAAGCGGCGGAAGATCTGGTAGACCACGCCGGTCACGCCCTTGGGCTGGCTGGCGCGGAAGCGAAGGGTCAGCGAGCCGTCGGCGTTGAGCGTCGCGAAGAACTTGGAGGGCGGCACGGGCGCGGGAAGGGTGCCCGGGGGCGAGTCGGCGTTGACGCCGCTGAGGGAGTACACGCTCGGGTTGCCGGTGGTCTCGGCGAAGGCCTTGATGAGGTTGACGTAGGCCCCGGCCACGATGCGGGCCGCCGACTCGGAGTTGTTGAGCGTCCGGGTGGCGTCCTTGCTCGCTTCGCGCTTCACCTGCGCGTCGTCCTCGGCCGCCTCCAGGGCCTCGACCAGCGTCTTGAATGCGACGGTCTGGGGCCCCGACAATCCGATTTGCGCCTGGTTCAAAATCCACTGGGCCTGGCGCACCTTCGCCCACGCGATGAACTCGGACTACGTCTCAGGGATGTTCGACATGTGACTGACTCCGCGAGTGCGGCCGCATGGGCTGGTTCAGGTGTGGCAGCCCGCCTGGCCTATCCAAACCTCTCTGACCACACTCGCGGGCCTACGTGGTTGCCGCGTGTGCTGAAAAAGGGATCGGGAAGGCGAGGGCGCGGGTTTATCGAATGTGACGGATTTTTCGGAGATCGCGTGTGGGCAAGGAGTTGCGCATACGCAGGGGGACCTCCGCCTGGCGGTATACTCGCGGGTTCGAGCAGGAGAATCGCAGCAAATGCCAATCACATCGAAGGACAAGCAGGAAATCGAACAGCTCTATAGCGACTTCAAGTCGAAGTGGGGGGGCTGTAAAGAGGATTACTTCGCGTGCCTCTACCTCTCGCGGAAGTTCGAGCGTCCAATCGAGGACATCCGTCCCTTCGTCGCATTCGGTAACAACGACTACGGGATTGACGCCTACTTCATCGAGCGGGCCTCCAAGAACCTGTACCTGTTCCAGTTCAAGTGGTCAGAGAACCATGCCCTCTTCCGTGAGTCTCTCGAGCGGCTTGCCAAGGACGGCATCGAGCGAATCTTCGGGAACGCGAAGGCGGACCCGCACAAGAACGAGCTGCTGGCCGGTCTGCGGGCCGAGCTGGCCGACTCACGCGACCTGATCAAGCGTGTACTGGTTCACATGGTGTTCAAGGGCGATCTGGACGCTGCCGAGAACAGCCAGGGGTTGCAGGCGAGACGCGAGGACGTCGAGAACAAGCACTACATCGTCGAAGACTTCTTCAAGGGGGACGACGGGGTCAAGCGAGACATCGAGTTCCGGGTGGAGTTCATCGCCGACACTCGCCGCCCGCCGCTACCGCCGCCGCCCCAATCCTTCCGGATCAGGTTGTCGGAAGCCGCAAGCATCACGACTCCCGACGGGGAGCACACGATGCATGTTGGGTTCGTGCCCCTCATGGACCTGCACGCGATCTACCTGGCGTTGAACCAGCGCTTCCTGGACCGGAACATCCGATCGGGCCTTTCGGAGGACAATCCGCCCAACAAGAAGATCCGCCAGGCGCTTTCCGAGATCGTGCTGGAACGGAAAGTTGAGCCGGAAGTATTCGCGTTCAACCACAACGGAGTCACCCTTGCGGTGGAGCAGTTCGTGCAAAAGGAGGGTGTCTGCGAGGTCAAGGTACCGCGGCTGCTCAACGGGGCGCAGACTATTACCAGCGTCGCACGGTTCATGAAGGAGCATGAGAAGCACCCCTCGATGTCAGGCCCCGACTCGCCGCTGTCACGGGTCAAAGTGCTGGCGAAAGTCGTCGTGGCCGATCCGGCGAGCGACTTCGTGACCACCGTCACCATCAGCAACAACCGGCAGAACCCGGTCAACTCCTGGAACCTCCGCGCCAATGACCGGGTGCAGTCCGACCTCCACGATCTGTTCAAAGAGAAGCTGGAACTCTTCTACTCGCGCCAGGAAAATTCTTTCGCCGGGTACTCCGACGAGGAGCTCGAAAAGGCCGGGTACGATACGACGCGCGACCTTCGCATCCGCCCGATGGCACAGACGCTGCTTGCTATCCAGGGCGAAATCCCCAAGATGTCGCAGCTGCCGGAGGTCTTCGAAAACCAGAAGTGGTACACGGAGACATTCCGCGAGAGCTACGTTGACTCGGACCCGCGCCGCATCGTCATCGCCTACAAGACCGGGCTGATGCTGCGGGCCGCGATGGATGAGCTCGATGAACGCGCTGCGGGCAAGCACCGGCCTGCTATCGCAAAGGCGCGCAACCTGGTGTGGTCCCTGCTGGTCCAAGCGATCTACAACAGCAACAAGCTGCTGGAATACCTCGACCTCTTCGGCACCAGGATGACCAAGGAGGTCGCGTTCAAGGAGCTATTGGTGGTTCTCGCCCGGCGAGAGGTGCTACCGCTCCTGAAGACGATTCTCGACGACAAGATGTACGCGCCCAAACTCGCGGATGAGAAGTACGAGTTCCTCCGCACGAAAGAGGTCTTCACCAAGTGCATGGCCGACGCGAACAAGAAGTTCGATTGGGTGAAGAAGCCGCTTTAGCTTGGTTCGCGTGGTCGCTCGGTCGGGCAGTACCGCTCTTGCGCAGAGCTCTCAAACATGCCGCGTGCCCGGGGCCGCAGCCGGGTCCGCGGGGGAAGCCGCAGTTGGCACGGCGAAAGCGGCAGCGGCGACACCCACCGCCGCCGCAACGCGCAAGTTCTGCATGCTTCCCCTCCAGTCCAGTTGACCAGTAGAAGCGGCCGCGCCGCGAGCGTCAAGCCGTCCTCAAGCAAGGACCGAGAACGCGCTGCCCAATAAAAACACCCGCCCTGCCGCCCCAACGCCCCCGCCCGTCCGGCCGCGGGTGTTGCGAGGCTTATGGGGCCCTGCCGTTTGCTCTGCTCCTGGCCCGGTTTGGAGCAAACAGCAGACTATCCGGGCCAAACAGCAGACCTTCCGCCCCGGTCTGTAGACCCTTTGGGGCAGACTGGCGGCCTTCCGGAGCGGTCTGTAGACCTTCCGGACCAGACTGAAGACCCGCCGGGGCAAACTGAAGACCTTCCGGGGCGGTCTGTAGACCTTTTGGGACGGAAGGTAGAGGGTTGGCGACGAACGGTCCGCCGCGTGCGATCAACCTCCGGACGTGCCACCACCCTTTGGCTCTGCAAAGGGTGGTGGAGGAGCGCCGCATCACGCAGTGATGGCCCGCTCCACCCGCGCCCAACCATCACCCTTCCCAGAGCGGAAGGGTGATGGCACGAGGGTGATGCCACCTGTCATTTGACGGCAGGGAAGGTTCAGTTCTGCTCACCCCCATTGGTATGCTCGCGGCATGTACGACCCGAAGATCCACGCGACCACCGATAAAGAGCGGTTCGCCCTGCCGAACGAAACAATCTTCGATCATGTCTACCGCGTGTATGAGAGCTACAGAGCCGACCCTGGCCGGGGGCAGCTCACCTTTGTCGATCTCCCCGCCGACTTCAAGAGAGAGTACCCGGAGGTCTTCGGCCGCTTCAGTGATGAGAGCCTCGGCATCATCTTCTCTCTTGTCTGGCTCTATCTCAAAGGCGCTAAAGGGACGGTCAACGACCGGGTGATCCGAAAGTGGTTCCGCGAGGCCATCGGCGAAGGCCCCGTGCGGGATGCGGCGGGTGGCACCACCGTTTAGAACGTGCCTGGTGCCACCGGCCCACCCCGCCGATTCGGCCGCCCCACGCCGTTAGAATGACCGGCACCTATGAGCAACGCTGACCTCACGACCGGCTCCATCTTCGAGCCGCGCATTCCCGGCCTCGATGTACTCGCGTTCAACGACGCGGTCATCGCCACGCTGCCGGCGCGGGACACGACCGGGCCGGCGCTTGTTCCAGCCATGTTCACGCGCACAGGCGACGACTGGTCGACCGGCTCCGAGAAGCGAGCGCGGGTGCTGCTGGTGGCAGGCTACTTCAACCACTTTTACGACTCACTCGGGCTGTGGCTGGACAAGTTCGAAGCGCTCCTCCGACGCATGCACTGGAATAGCGCCAAGCTCCGCGTCGGTATGGGCTGGATGGGGGCGCTCGTCATCAACTACGACCTGCCCATGGGGAGGGACATCCGCCCGCACTACCACCCCGAAAACCGCAACCCCACGCCGCCGCAGTCGTGGGAGCTGCGATGCTCCTACCCAATCACCAGTGCGGAGGTGCCCGACGACCTGCGCAAACTTGTCTCCGGACGCCCCGGCTATACCGCGAAGGGTTGGGGTGCATGAACGATTGGGGCCGCCGCCGGTTTCGAAGGCTCAGGCGTAACAGCGCCACCCATCCCGTTACACTCCCCCCGTGCAACCCCGCCGCCGCTGGCTCACCGCCCGCAATGTGCTGATCGCCTACGCGGCGCTCGTGGTGGTCAGCACGGTGCGGTTCGGGCTCGAGCGCGGGTTCCGCAACCTGGATCACCACCTGGTGCCCATCGCGTTCCACGCGGTGGTGTGGGGCGGGGTGTGGTGGGCCGCGGCCCGGTACAACCGCCGCCACTTCGGCCCGCCCCCGCCAAACGCCTGCCCCCAGTGCAAGTACCCCCTCGACGACGCCATGCCCCGCTGCCCCGAGTGCGGCCGCCCCACGCGCCCGATCGTGGTGAAGGGGTTTCGGAAGGGTTGAGTGGCTCGGGGCCGAACAGGGCCAGCTGATGAGCGCTCGCACGCTGTCTGCCTAAGGCCGAAGCCGGACAGAGCTCCTGGACGAACGGGCCGAGGGCGCTGCCACCCGCACCACTTCCGACCACCGGTGAACTGGTAGTATGGTTCGGAGCGAGGGGACCCAGCATGCCTGATGTGATCAACTGGCTTCACTTGTCGGACCTCCATCTCGGGCTGGACGGTGACGCGTGGCTGTGGCCCAAAGTGAAACACGACCTTTTCGTCGACCTAGAGAGGATGCTCGCCAGGAATGGCGCCATCGATCTCGTATTTTTCACCGGCGACTTCGTGCAGCGAGGGAATGAGGCCGAGTACGCACAGTTGAACCACCTGCTACAGGAACTATGGGATGTGTTGGGCAAAGGCGGGTCAACCCCTTTTCTTTGCGCCGTGCCTGGAAACCACGACATTGTGCGTCCCGATCCAGGCTCGTCCGTCCTGAAGGCCATGACGTCGCTCTGGTGGGAGGATCAATCAGTTCGCGATCACTTCTGGCGTGATCCGAACGCTGACACTCGCGCGTTGGTTGCCACCGCGCTTGAGAACTACATGCGGTGGCTCGACTCCGTCCCCGTTCCGTTGCTGAGGGATACGGAAGGCTGCATCCCTGGGGATTTCAGTGCGACATTCAACAAGGGCTCGGTATCGCTCGGAATCGTTGGATTGAACACGACTTTCCTGCAGGTCGCGGCGGGGAACTTTCTAGGGAAACTCGACGTACACATGTCGCAAATTGCCCGAGTCTGTGATGGCGATGCGGAGGGATGGGTCCGTGCTAGAACGGCGGCTGTGCTTCTGACTCACCATGCGCCCGATTGGTTCGACCCCAGAGGGCTTCGACGGTTTCAGGACGAAATCTACCCGCCGGGCCGCTTCGTAGGGCACTTTTGCGGGCACTTGCACGAGGCCAATGTCATCGACGCATTCGAGGGGGGCACGGGTGCACGGCGGCTAAGACAGGCCAGCTCGTTGTTTGGGCTTGAAGGCTGGGGCGATGCGCAGGTGCAGAAACGTACTCACGGCTACACCGCGGGACAGTACAGCTTCGACGGCACAGCACTGACAGAGAAGCTTTGGCCTCGCATCGCGGTGCGAGTAAGGGGTGGTGGCTACCACCTCACCGCAGATGCCTCACTTAGACCAGAGGAGGACGGCTCCTTGAGCCGAGTCTTCGAGTCGCCGGGCACCGCGGAGGATCCAACTGGGAAGCCGGAACCGACTCCAGAGCCAGTAGGGGAGGAGTTCCAGCTCCTCACCGCGCCGCCGGGGGAAGCTGATGCGCTACGTATGGTAGTGTCCTGCCCCCGTTTCATTGAACAGCCAGGACCCCAGCACCGCGGCGTACGCTTGGACGAACTCAGCGCTTTCGAACACGCGCTCCGCTCCGATCGATGCGTTTGGCTTGTAGCAGACTGGGGAACGGGGCGCAATGAATTCATAGCGACCGCGCTTGAGCGGTTTAGGAAAGCCACCGTTGCTCTTGAGGCATTCCACCTCAGGTGTGACGAGGCGTCGAGGGTCACAGCATTCGAATCGTTATTCCCCCAACAGTTCGGGCATCCGATTCAGAAGTTCTGCAACATCATCGCTCAGCTACCGAATGCATTCCTATTGCTGGATGACCTACACCCCGAGTTGTTACAGAATGAAGAGCGGCCTAGGTTCGAGCGGTTGATCGGCGCAATACTGGACTATTGCCCCGCGCTCAAGATTGTGATCACAACCCGGCAGCGACCAGGGATCAGCGAATACGACTCTGTCGCGCTGCAACCACTGGAGTTGCCTGACACGCGTACCTACATCACTGCGCATCGGGACGCCCCAGTCTCGGGAGTCGATGCGGAGACGATCGAAGCGATCCACCGGCACTCCGACGGGCTACCGATGCATATCGATCGTCTGCTCAAGGCGATGAAAGTAGCTTCCTTGAGCACAGTGATCGAGGCTGAGTTGGAGGGCTCTCTGCCAGCCGAGTCCCTAGACGGTTCGGATGCAGCTGCGCTGATGAGCGCGGTAAACCGGTTGGCAAGCTCGGAGACTACTAAGAGCAAGCGGAGCTTGAAGCTCCTAAAGGTACTGTCGATGTTGCCCTATGGAGAGACCCTTGAGGTCCTTCGGCACTTTCTGCCGGCAGAGCCCTTCTTCCTTGAGAATGCGGTTGAATTGAACGAGCTCTCATTGTTAGATGTGGTTCCACTTCAGCCGGGTGTCACGGGCAAGAAAAGTGAAAGGGACCTCGCGAAGGTGCTACGGGTGCCAAGGCAAGTCCGCGACTACGTTCAGACACTGTTGAATGAAGCGGAGCGGGAGCAGATCGTCGGATATGGACTCGAGCGGTACTTCGGGCGCGGCTGGCGGGAGGGCAGAGCGAAGGTTCGTGCGCAGGACCTCGCCTATCGCGACTTCATCGGTGGCGGGGCCGGCAACGAGGCGGCACTGGTCCACCAGTACCTGCTGCAGTGCAGGAACAAGGGTGATCAGAGAGGAGTGGGGCAGGCGGCGGCGATGAGTTTGACTTTCGCCCACCATTTGTATGACCTCGACAGGTACCGTGACGCCAGTCTGGTCACCGAACCCCTCCTTGACATGGTCCCTAAGCGGGAGCACGCAGCGTTATGGGCCAGGCTAGTGGCAATACATGGCCGCGCAGTCCGCATGCTCGACGGCCGAAAGGACGAGGCCCTTACTTATCTAAACGAGGCACTGGAGGCCGGGAGCACCTTCCTTTCCAAGGACGAACAGGCATCCATTTGGCTCGGCATCGCGCTGGTGCATGATTTCCAGGGAGACGCTGAAGCTGCTGTCGACGCCGCCAACAAGGTTGTGGAGCTAACATCGAAGAAGGATGCAAAGTACGTCCATGCCCAAGCCATCATCGCTGTGGCAACGCTGTCCGTTGCAGATGCGCGGAAACGACTCGCAGAGCTGGAGGACTCGGCGCGTGCCTCAGGAAAGACCAAGCTGGCGAATATTCTCGCGCTTCAACTCGCAGATTTGAGTGGGTCCGACCGGGAGAAAACAAAGCTGGCGGACCGGGTGATAGACTCGAGAACCCCAGGGTACAACAGGACAAGAGCAATCATCCTGAAGGCAGGTGCGATCCTAGAAAACCCAGGCAAGTCGGTGAGGCCGGGCGAGGTCCAAATCTTGACCACCGCCTACTCATACTTGTACTCGCAGCGGTTTTCGAGTCTGTTCGATCGGTGCCATGATGCGCTCTGGTCCGTCTTCGAAGCGGATGGTGACACCGGTTCGCTCATGCGATTGTTCCGCCACTCATCATTTCTTTGGCGCATCCGAGGTGAGGACGCGAAAGAGGCGGAGTACCTGAGCAAGTTACGGGCTCAGCAGGTAGCCGAGGCGAACGCCGCCGCCGCTGGATGGATCATCGAACTGCGGTACTTCTGGCATCGACTTCGTGTAAGAGTTCTGCCCGGGCCCGAAGCCGGCGACAGTCTCACTTCCCCTTGAACACCCGGAACAGCCTCGTCAGCGGGTCGTAGAACTCGTCCACCACGCGTTCTTTCAGGGGGATGATGGCGTTGTCGGTGATGGTGATGTGCTCGGGGCAGACCTTGGTGCAGCACTTGGTGATGTTGCAGTAGCCGATGCCGTTGCGTTCCTTGAGGTCGGCGACGCGGTCCTCGGTGTCGAGGGGGTGCATCTCGAGGGCGGCGGAGTAGACGAAGAAGCGGGGGCCGATGAACTCGTCGTGCTTGTGGTGGTCGCGGAGGACGTGGCAGACGTCCTGGCAGAGGAAGCACTCGATGCACTTCCTGAACTCCTGCACGCGGTCGACGTCCTGCTGCTGCATGCGCCAGGTGCCGTCGGGGGCGTCGGGCTTGCGGGGCTTGAACGGCTTGAGGCGCTTCTTGACCTCGTAGTTCCAGGAGACGTCGGTGACGAGGTCCTTGATGAGGGGGAAGGCCTTCATCGGTTCGACGGTGACGGGGCCTTCCGGCAGCTCGTCCATCCGGGTCATGCACATCAGGCGGGGCTTGCCGTTGATCTCGGCCGAGCAGGAGCCGCACTTGCCGGCCTTGCAGTTCCAGCGGCAGGCGAGGTCGGGGGCCGACTCGGCCTGGATCTGGTGGATGGCGTCGAGGACGACCATGCCGACGGTGATGGTGGTGGTGTAGTCCTGGAAGCCGGCGTTGGTGGAGTCGCCGCGCCAGACCTTGAAGGTGACGGGGCGGCCGGGGCCGGTGTTCATGGCGACGGGCTTCTCCTTCAGCGGCTGGTCGGGCTTGCCGTCGGAGGCGTCGGGGGTGGTGTAGGACTTGGGGACGGCGGGCGTTGCCATAGGAGCGGGTCCTAGAAAGTGGCAAAGTGGCGAAGTGGCAAAGTGGCAAAGTGGGAAAGGCAAGGGCGCGGGCCGCGTGGGGGCGCTCCTGTCTTCATCACTTTGCCACTCTGCCACTCTGCCACTTTGCCACTCCTGCTTCGATTTACTTGTTTTCCTCGATGATCTGCTGCAGCTCGGCGGGCAAAGGCTTCACGGGCTGGCGGGTGAGCTGCATTTCGCCGTTGGGCCCCAGCTTCTGCACGTGGTTGAACTTGGAGAACTCGTTGGACTTCTCGGGGTAGTCGTCGCGGAACTGGGCGCCGCGGGATTCCTTGCGTTCGATGGCCGCGCGGGTGACGGCTTCGGCGACGGTGAGGAGGTTTTGCAGGTCGATGCAGGTGTGCCAGCCGGGGTTGTACTCGCGGTGGCCGTAGGCGGCGGCGTTGCGGGCGCGGGCCTTGAGCTTCTGGAGGTTCTCCAGGGCCCGCAGCATCTCGTCCTCGATGCGGACGATGCCGACGAGGGCCTGCATCATGTCCTGCAGCTCGTGCTGGATGGCATAGGGGTTCTCGCCGCCCTTCTCGCGGCTGAAGGGGGCGAGGGCGTTGTTGACGTGGTGGTCGATCTGGGCCTTGTCGGCGTCGACGCCGCCGCCCTGCGACTTCGCCCACTTGGCCGCGTGCTCGCCCGCGAGCTTGCCGAAGACGACGAGGTCGCTGAGTGAGTTGCCGCCGAGGCGGTTGGCGCCGTGCAGGCCCGCCGCGACTTCACCGGCGGCGAAGAGGCCGGGGACGGTGGACATCTGCGTGTCGCCGTCGACCTTGACGCCGCCCATCACGTAGTGGGTGGTGGGGCCGACCTCCATGGGCTCCTTGGTGATGTCCAGGCCCGCCAGCGTGATGAACTGGTGGTACATGGAGGGGAGCTTCTTCTTGATGTGGTCGGCAGAGTTGGGGACCTTTTCCTTGAGCCAGGAGACGTCGAGGAAGACGCCGCCGTGGGGCGAGCCGCGGCCGGCCTTGACTTCGCGGTTGATGCAGCGGGCGACGTGGTCGCGGGTGAGGAGCTCTGGCGGGCGGCGGGCGGACTTGTCGCCGGTGACGTAGCGCCAGCCCTCTTCCTCGTTGTCGGCGGTGGAGGAGCGGTAGTTGTCGGGGATGTCGTCGAACATGAAGCGCTTGCCGTTGCTGTTGCGCAGCACGCCGCCCTCGCCGCGGACGCCCTCGGTGACGAGGATGCCGCGGACGGAGGGCGGCCAGACCATCCCGGTGGGGTGGAACTGGACGAACTCCATGTCCATGAGCTCGGCGCCAACGCGGTAGGCGAGGGCCTGGCCGTCGCCGGTGTACTCCCAGCTGTTGGAGGTGATCTTGAAAGCGCGGCCGATGCCGCCGGTGGCGAGGACGACGGCCTTGGCCTTCCAGACGCGGAAGCGGCCGCGCTCGCGGTCGTAGCCGACGCAGCCGATGCACTTCTGACCACCGGTCGGGAGACCGGTGCCACCTCCGGACATCAGCAGGTCGGTGACGGTCATCTCCATGAAGACCTGGATGCCCTTGTGGACGCCGTGGTCCTGGAGGGTGCGGATCATTTCGAGGCCGGTGCGGTCGCCGACGTGGGCGAGGCGCGGGTAGCGGTGGCCGCCGAAGTTGCGCTGCAGGATGCGGCCGTCCTTGGTGCGGTCGAAGACGGCGCCCCAGGCTTCCAGTTCTTTGACGCGGTCGGGGGCCTGCTGGGCGTGGAGCTGGGCCATGCGCCAGTTGTTGAGGTACTGCCCGCCGCGCATGGTGTCGGCGAAGTGGACCTTCCAGGAGTCGCGGTCATCGACGTTGGCCATGGCGGCGGCCATGCCGCCCTCTGCCATGACGGTGTGGGCCTTGCCCAAAAGGCTCTTACAGATGAGGGCGACGGAGCAGCCCATGGCGGAGGCCTCGATCGCGGCCCGCAGGCCGGCGCCCCCGGCGCCGATGACGACAACGTCGTGCTCGTAGGTTTCGTACTGGTTCAAGGCGTAGGTCCTATGGGTCCTAGAGGTCCTCGAGGACCTCTACGACCTATCGCAGTTTGCTCAGGAGATCCAGTGGAGGTCGGTGATCTTCCCCATGCTCACCATCCGCACGTAGAAGTCGGTGAAGCCCACCCAGAAGAGGCTGATCCACGCCCACATCATGTGGCGGCGGTTGAGGCAGCTGACGCAGTCGTACCCGGCCTTGGCCCCGCCCAGCTCACTGAGCGCGTCCTTCTTGCCGCCCACGAGGTGGCGGGCGACGTGGCAGCCGAACGTGTAGCAGCCCAGGAAGATGGGGTTGAGGGTGAGGACGATGGAGCCCACGCCGATGCCGAAGGCCTTGGTGCCGTCGGCACGCGGGAAGCTGTAGGAGATGATCGCGTCGTAGGTGAGCAGCCCGATGAAGATCACCGCGATGTAGAAGAAGTAGCGGTGGATGTTCTGGAAGATGAGGGGGAACTTCTGCTCGCCGCGGTAGTTCCGCCCACGGAACTTGGGCTCGCCCACCGCGCAGCTCACGGGGTCGCCCCAGAAGGCCTTGTAGTACGCCCCGCGGTAGTAGTAGCAGGTGAATCGGAACCCGCCGGGCGCCCACAGGATCAGGAACGCGGGCGTCAGCGGCAGCACGGCCAGCATCGTGGGCAGCCAGCTCGGCCACGCCCCGAACCACGCGTGCCCCGAGACCTGCGCCCCGCCCGTGTGCGGGTCGGGCTTCCACGAGTCAAACAGCACCGGCGAGTACATCGGGCTCAGGTAGTTCGTGCCCTTGGCCCAATAGTGCTCCCCCTGCAGCGCGGCCCACGTCGAGTACACGATGAACGCCGACAGCCCCAGGAAGGTGAGCAGCGGGGCCACCCACCAGTTGTCCTTGCGGAGCGTCTTGCCCGCCGGCCGCAGCTGCGGCAGCGACTGGGGCATGGGGAGGCTCTTGCCGGTGTCTTTCAGGCCCGGGTGCAGGGGGTTCGGCAGGCCCGGGGAGGTGGGGGAAGTGGGGGTCGCGGTCATCAAGGCGGCTCCGGGAGGGGCGGCATCATACCGACTAAGAACGTGCTTAGGCGGGCGTTGCGGGGTTTGTTGGGGGTCGGCGAGGCAAACCGGGAGTTGGTCTGGAGGTTGCGTGCAAGGGGGCCGATAAGGCTGTAGGCCGCGGCCCCGTCGCGCCCCGACCCAAGGAGCCACAGATGCAGATCACGACGTCCACGCAGCCGGTCCTGACGCAGCCCATGCAGCAGCCGCTGACGCCCGCGCCCGCTCCCGCGAGCACGAACCAGACGCCCATCCAGCCCGCCCCCGCACCGGTGGACACCGTCGAGGTCTCCGAAGAAGCCACCAACGCCGCGGCCGGCCGCACCAACAAGCAGGGCAAGGCCACTGGCCATGCCCGCGTCGCGCAGAACATCGAGAAGAACGTGGCCAAAATGATCGAGCGCGAGACCGCGCGGGTCGTGGCCGCGGGCGGCGACGCCGCGAGCGTGGACGCGTTCAAGACCCAGGTCGAGGGTCTCGCCGCCGCCTACACGGCCGACCCCAGCACCCCGCCCGCGCGCGTCCTCAGCCAGATCAAGGACGCCCTCGCCGGCTTCCGCGCCCGCGAGACGGAGACCCCGACCGCGCCCACGGACGGGGAGGTCGTCCCGCCCACCGACACCGAGGTCCCCGCGGTCGATGGCGAGATCACCCCCAACACCGGCCCGCTGCCGACGCCCGCTCCCGCACCTACCCCCGCGCCCACCGACGTGCTGCCCGCGCCCGATGAGCCCATCGTCGCGGACCTCAGCGGCCTGCGGTTGCTCTAGCCCGCAGCCCCGGCTCCCGGCTCCCGTCCGCGCTCGGACCGCACGCAACCCACACACGCCCTGAGCCGCGCCTCACTTCACTCGGGTACCTTCCCCGTGAAAGGAGTGTTGCATGCGCACAGGCATTCTGGCGATGGTGATGGCGGGGCTGGTCGGTGCGGCAGGTGTTCCGGCGATGGCGCAGTCGCGCCCCACGCGCGACACGCAGCCGCAGACGCGAGAAACACAGCAGGCACGCGGCAGCACGGCGGAGCGGGTCCGGCAGGCTTCCCGGCTGCCCCGCAAGGCCGAGGAGGTCCGCAGGAAGGGCGTCCCCGCGGGCGAGATGCGCAAGGCTCTGAAGGCCGCTAAGGACAAGCGGGTCCCTGCCGGCGAGATGTCCGACGTCGCCGACGAGCACTCCCGCGCCATCGACGAGCACGGGCCCACCGACAACTTCGGCGCCTTCGTGCAGGGCAAGCTCGACCAGGGGCTGCGCGGGCGCGAGCTGGCCTCCGCCATCCGCGCCGAGCACGCCGCCCGCGGCAAGGGCAAGGGCCGCGGCAACGCCGACGCCTCCCGGCGCGACCCCGAGACACGCGAGCGTGGCCAGGGCCGTGACGACCGCGACCGCGATGCGCGTGAACGGGACAGGGACGCCCGCGAACGGGACGCCCGCAACCGTGAGAAGGACGCCCGCGACCGCGAGCGCGAGGACCGCGAGCGTGCCGAGAAGGCTGCGAAGGAGCGAGACGTGAAGGACAAGGCCCCCAGGTCCAAGGGCAAGGGTAAGAACTGAGGAGGGTGCGATGAAGAATGTGCTGAAGACAACGGTGGTGTTCACGTGTGCGCTCACGCTGGGCGCGTGCTCGTCGGGCGGCTCGAGTGGGTCAGGGCGTGCCGACAGCGGCACGCGCGCCGAGCCCAGCGGAACGCTCTCCCGCGGCGGCTCCTCCCGCGTGGCGAAGGCCGCCGAGATCGCCAAGGCAGTTGACGCCAACCCGGGGCGGGCCGACGAGATCCTCCGCGAGCACGGCATGACGCTCGAGCAGTACGACGACCTCATGTACGACATCGCCGCCGACCCGGCCATGTCGGCCGAGTTCGAGGCGAGAATGTCGCGGTGAGCGACTCGTCCTGGTGCTGAAAGCAACAACGCTCACCCGCGGGGGTGAGCGTTGTCGTTTCTATCCAGGGTCTGCAGCTCTGCGCTCGCCGCGAAGCGCGGCTGTGTCGCTCCCTGACGGTCGCGGTTCTTATGGGATCAGCAGGGGTTCCCCCCCAGCACCCTGAAGAACGCCTCGATGTCCTGGTCCGTCCCCGCGTCGCCGTCGGCGTTGAAGTCGCTGCCCAGGTGCCAGCACGTATCACAGCAGTGCCCACCGATACAGGCGAAGAACGCCTCAATGTCCTGGTCCGTCCCGGTGTCGCCGTCGCCGTTGTAATCAGCCGTGCCGCAGGCGCTGGTCTCGGCGATGTTCACCGCAAAGCCGCCCGAGCTGCTCGCCATGTACAGCCGGCGCGCCCCGTTCACCGTGAAGCCGTACGCCAGGTCCCGCGGCGCCGGGCCGGGGAAGTAGCCCGTGTCGTAGAAGCTGAACGACATCCCGCCGTCGGTCGACCGCTGCGGGCGCGAGTTACCGAAGGAGTCCATCGCGAACAGCGTCCCGTCGGCCCCGCCGTCGGCCGCGATCGAGCGCGAGTGGCTGGTGTTGCCCTGCTGCGTCCAGTTCTCGCCGTCGGGCGAGCGGAAGATCGCCCCGGCCGCGCCGGTGTTGGGCGTGCCGACGAGGAAGAAGTCGGGCCCAGATCCCAGCGTTACGTCCCATGCGTGCCACGTCGCGGGGAAGCCCACCTGCGCCGGGTTCCAGTTGTCGCCGTTGTCGGTCGAGCGCAGGATGCCGCCGACCTCATCGCTGTAGAAGGACATGAACGCCGCCACCGCCGTGCCGTCATTACGGATCGCCAGCGAGTTCACCTGATCAAAGTGCGTGCTCTCGTACTCCATCGTCCACGAGCCCGCGCCCGCGAGGCCGTACGCGAAGATCTGCCCGTACGGCGTAGTGAACGGGATGTTGCGGCTGCCGCTCATCAGCACCACGCCTCCCGCGGGGTAGGCCGCGATGTCACGCCCCAGCGAGTTCAGCGTGCTGGGCGACGCCGGCGTCAGGTTCGTCCACGTGCCGTTCGCGTTGCGCTTCCACAGCCCGTCATCGGCCCGCCCCAGCGGCCCGTCGTGGCACGCGTACAGCGTGCCGTCAGGCCCGAAGTACACCCGCTGCCACCGCGGCAGCGGCGCCGACGACAGCGTCCACGTTTCCCCGCCGTCGGTCGTCGTGTAGATGCCGCCGTCGTTGTCCCCCACGTACGCCGCGGCGATCTCCAGCGGGTTCATCGGGTTCGCCGCGAAGCTCACGAGCTCCAACCCGCTGATGCCCACCGAGAAGGGCGAGAACGCCGCGCCGCTATTCGTGCTGCGCAGAACCGCAATTGAGCCCATGCCGAGATAGATGGTGGATGCGGAAGTGGGGGAGAACTCAACCGAGTTCACCTGATACGTCGCCGTGCTGCCCGCGCTGTACGTCCAGTCGACGCCGCCGTTGGTGCTGCGGGAAATCCCTCCGCGCGTGGTGCCCACGAGGATGTGCTGCGGGTTCGCCGGATCAACCGCCACCGACGTCGCCGCGCGGCTCGGCCACAGCTGGCTCTCGTCCGACCAGTTCTGCCCGTCATCCGTCGTGGTGTACAGGCCCATCAGCTGATTGCCGAAGTCCTGCCCGCCGACGACGTACGCCTTGCCGTTGCTGAACGCGACATCGTTGATCGGCGCATTGAGCGGCGTGCCCGCCGACCGCTCCACCCAGTTCTGCCCGCCGTCGGTCGTGATCCACAGCTCGTTCGCCCCGCCGAAGTTCGGCGTAAACGCGGCGTACACCCGCTGCGGGTTCGCCGGATCCACCTCGATCGTCGTCGCGCCGTAGCCGCTGGTCACCGGCGGCGAGAGGTTGTCCCACGACGCACCGTTGGTCGTGCTGCGCAGCACCACCACCGGCGACGTGCCGCCCAGGAACTGCCCCAGCCCGATCCAGATCACGTTCGGGTTCGTCGGATCAATCGCGAGCGCCTCGACCAGCGCCTGCCCGCTCACCGGCAGCGTCACCTGCGTCCACGTCTGCCCGCCGTCGGTGCTGGTGAAGAGCCCGTTGTCGGTCGCCGCCCAGCCGCGCCCCGTCGAAGCGAAGTCCAGCCGGTTGATCGCGCGCGTGCCCGTGCCCGTCGTCGTGGACCAGAAGGTGCCCGTCGTGCGGTAGATCGCCCCGCCCCCGCCCAGGTTCACGCCCGTGATCACCACGCCCGGCGTCGTCGGGTGCGCGGCCACCGTCACCGCCGTCGCCCCCGCCGGACCGAACGTCGACCACGCGCCCACAACGGAAGAAGTGGGGGACTCCGGCTCCGCCTCTCCGCGCGGCAGCCCCGGCGCGTACGCGGCCTTATTACCATCAACGTCAACGAGCGTGCGCCCGTCATCCGTGAGACGTGCGGTCTGAGCGGCTGCGGTGGTGGTGAGGGCTGCAAGGATCAACGTGGTACGTGTCAGCATCGAGCTCTCCTGATACGAAATGAGAGATGCGCCGGTCGGCGCGAGTGCGAATGCCCCAGCACGCCCAGCCTACCAAGCTGAGGCGGGTGTCAAGCCTTCGGCACCATCGTCCTTCGAGAAATGGCCGCGAAACAAATCGGTATCTGCGTCCGCCAATGAGGGCGCGCTCATGCACTCGGTCTCCGCATTCTGCAATCAACCGGCGTGACGGCTCCCCCAATCCACTCTCTCTGTGGCTTCCGTTCCCCTCCGCCCCCTCCGTGTTCTGCCCTTTCCCTGCCCTCCCTCCGCGAAACTCCGCCCCTCCCGCGCAACTCCGCGTACCTGCCTTCGTTCACACCTACGGAGAAACGCGAGGATCCTTCCCAACATGTTCCCACGGCCCCCATTCCGTCATCACGATGTTGGCGCGCCCGCGAAGGTGGTGCCTGGCGCCCACGGGGGTTCTCACACCGGGGAGCTTGAGCTTGATCTGCGGGATGTGGAGGTCGGGCATCGTGGTGAGGGTGAGGGGCTCGCTGCCGGCGTCGGCGTCGATCTCTTTGGCGTTCTTGGCGGTCAGCGTGACTGTGTTGCCGGCGTAGATGTTGTCCTTTAGGTGCGGGGTTGCGGGGGCAGGCTGGCCCTTGGGCGGGACGTCCCTGAGGTGCAGGACGACGAGCGGGCGGTCCTTGTCTTTGTCGCGCGTGAAGGGGTGGTCGTCGTTGATGGTGATAGTGTTGTTGGCGATGATGTTGTTGCTGACGCCCTTGTCGTTGGCCTTAACCAGCGGCTTCTCGAGGAGTGCTCCGTCGTCGTCCCACCACAGGTGGAACGCGCAGCGGTTGTTGGTGAACGTGTTCTCGGCGATGGTGTTGTCCGAGCCGTGCTCGATGTTGATGGCCCCCCGCTCCAGCCCGTACGCCATGCCGCCGTTGCCCTCGAACGTGTTGCGGGCGATGATCATGTTCCGCGAGTAACCGCCCCAGATCCCGCAGATGGCGTTCTCGACGAAGCGGTTGCCCAGGATCAGGTTGCCCGAGGAGAACGTCATCTCCAGCCCGTGCGCCGGCGCGTACGAAAAGTCGTTCCCCAAGATCGTGTTGTCGTTGCACCCCGCGCTCGTCGGATCGAACGCCCCGTCCTCCGGGTTGTGCGCCGCCTCCCCCAGCGCCACCCTGCCCGCGAACCCGAACAGCCCGTCCCCGCCGTGCGTCACCGAGTTTTCCGCGATCACGTTGCTGCTGCACTGCTCGAACATCAGGATCCCCGCCGAGTCCTGCCCGCGGTTGTACACCCCCTCGCTGTGCCCGCGCACGCAGAAGTCAAACGCGTTGCGGGCAACGGTGTTCTCGCTGGACCGCCACATCGCCAGCCCCCACCCCGACAGAAACGAGCAGTCGTTGTCGAAGACCTTCGACCCCGTCACGCGGTCAAGGATGATCCCGTTCTGCGTCGCCCGCACCGTGATGTTCGAGAGCGTGCACTCCCTGCTCCGCTCCACAACCACCGCCCCGCCATGCTGCGTCATCCACTCCCGCCCGTCGTTGTTGTGCGGGAACATCCAGTCGTCGTTGTGCTCCTTCTGCGGCGTGGACTTGAGCCTCTGGCGGTAGCAGTCGTGAACATTGAGCCGGTCGAGCGTGAGCCCATCCGCGCGCGTCGCGTGCAGCCCCACCTTGAACCCCGCGATCTCGGCGTTCTTGACCGACACGTTCTTGTGCCCGTCGATGCGGATGCCCACACCCTTCAGCTCGTTCCAGTTGTTGTCGATCTTCGCGCCCCGCAGCACCGCCCCCTTCTCGAACTCCACCGTCACGCCGTCGGCCTTGACGTGCAGCACGCCATTCCCGTCCGTGTCCTCGATGATCGCCCCGGGCGCAATCCGCACCACGCACGAGCGCGTGACCTCGGTGTTGTCGCTCGTCACCTCAAGGACCGGTGTGCCTGCGGGTGCATCCACAGCAGTCTGCGAGGCGAGCGCGGGCGACAGGCAGGCGACGAGGGCGAATGTCAGCATCCGCACACGATACCGCGCCGCAAATGAAAAACGCCCGCCCCCGCGGCGAGCGTCATCATCATCAACTCGGGAACATCGCCTTACCGCCGGTCATCCGCCGGCGGCTCCGTCGCCGGCCGCTCAGCCACCGGCTGCTCGTACCGCTCCCGCGACACCCGCCGATCGTCGTACGCCGCGCCCTGCGGCAGCGGCTGCCGCTCCGCCGGCGGCAGGTCGCGCCGGTCGTCGTAACGACGCTCGTCGTACCGCCGCTCGTCACGCCTGGGGTTGTCGATCTCTTCCTCGACCCCCTTCAGCCCCTTCTTGAACTCGACAATCCCCTTGCCCAGGCTGCGGCCAACCTCGGGCAGGCGCTTGCCGAAAATCAGCAGGGCGATGCCCGCGATGATCAGCAGCTCCCAGCCGCTGAACTGTGGGAAGAAGGCGAGGGTGTTCATCGGGAACTCCAGGAATCCGGCCATCATGGCCGTGTGGGCCGAATCGTATGCACCTGATGAGCCAACGCTCATAACCCGTCGCGATTGCCCCTCCTAGAGCACCGGCGCCGGAGCCGCACGCCTCCCCACCCGCCGCTCCGCCGCCTCCACCACGTTCAGGAGCAGCATCGCCACCGTCACCGGCCCCACACCCCCCGGCACCGGGCTGAGGTGCCCCGCGACCTGCGAAACCTCGTCAAACAGCACATCACCCACCGTCCTCGTCTTCCCACCCTCGCCGGGCACGCGGTTCACCCCCACGTCGATCACCACCGCCCCCGGCTTCACCATCTCCGCGTTGATCAAACCCGGCACCCCCGCGGCCGCCACTAGCACGTCCGCCTGCCGCGTCAGGTCCGGCAGCATCGGCGTGTGCTTGTTGCACGAGATCACCGTCGCCTCCTGCCGCATCAGCAGCACCGCGATCGGCTTGCCCACCACATCCCCCGCCCCGACCACGACCGCCAGCTTCCCCTTCAGGAACGGCGTCTTCCCGTCCACCCCATATACATGCTCGAGCATCTTGACGACGCCCAGGGCCGTGCACGGCGCCAGCGAGCTCCGCCCGTACACGATGTTCCCGATGTTCGCCGGGTTCACGCCCTCGACGTCCTTCTCGTGGTGGATCAGCCCCTGGATGCGGTGCGTGTCCACCCCATCCGGCAGCGGCAGGTGCAGCATCATCGCCGACACCGAGTCATCGGTCGACAGCAGCAGGATGCGCCCCGCGATGTCGTCGTACTGCGCCCCCTGCGGCAGGCGGTGCAGCTTGTACTCGATGCCCATCGCGGTGCACGTCTTCGCCTGGTTCTCCGCGTACACCCGCGCCCCGTTATCCCCCGACTCCACCAGCACCGCATCCAGCCGCACATGCCCACCCACCGCGCGCACGCTCTGCACCCGCGCCTTGATCTGGTCGCGGAAGGCATTACTCAGCTGGACGCCGTCAATGGTGCGGGCGGGCATGCACAATGGTAGAGCTTCAGGTCCGCCGGTTGCACCGGCTGGGTCTCGGTTGACGATACAATGACCGAGCATGGTCGCACCCGCCCTTCCCGGACTGGTCCCCGTCGACGGCGCTGCTCTCGCGGCGTTCTGCCGCCGCCACCGCGTGCGCACAGTGCGAGTATTCGGCTCCGCCGTCCGTGGTGAACTCACCCCCGAGAGCGACCTCGACCTCCTGGTCGAGTTCGAGCCTGGAGTAGACCCCGACCTCTTGGAACTCGGCGGAATGCAGCAGGAACTCAGCGAGTTGTTCAGCCGCGAGGTCGATCTCAAGGTCAGCGAGATGTTCAGCCCCGAGAACCTGCGGCGGATCATGAGCTCATCGGTCATCGGCTATGCGGCCTAAGCGAATCCCCGGACCACAGGACCGAGTGCGTGTCGATCACATGATCGCCCTCATACACGAGGCGATCGCCGAGTTTGCGCCTGTGACCGAAGAGCAGTTCCTGTCGCGCAGGCTCTTTCAGACCTCCGCGGCCTGGTACATTCAAGCTGTGGGTGAAGCCGCGGCACGCGTCAGTGACGAGTCCCGCTCTGTCTTCCCATCGATCCCATGGAATCAAGTCGTGGGGATGCGCAACATCCTCTCACACGAGTACGACCAGCTGATGCCCGCAAAGCTCTGGCGCGTTTTGCGCGTGCACTTCGGAACCATGCTCCAGGAACTCGAGGCCAACGTAGACAAGCTCCCCTGGCCCAAGTCGACCTGAAACATCCCGGAGGCACATGCCAGAAATCAGCCGGTTCTACGGGATCGTGATCACCATCTACCACAACGACCACCCGCCGCCGCACTTCCACGTGCGCTACGCCGGCGCGAAGGCGAAGTTCGCCATCGACGACCTCCGCATCATCGAAGGGTCGGTGCCGCCGCGGGTGCGAGCGCTAGTGGTCGAATGGGCGACCATGCACCTCGATGAACTGCGACGGGATTGGGACCTGGCCCGTGCGCAGCAGCCCCTGCTCCCCATCGCGCTCCTAGAATAAAGCATGGCACCAGACGTCGTGAGCGTGCGGCCCGCCGGCGGCACCTGCCTGGACCTGACCTTCGCGGACGGCTCCGAGCGCCGCGTTGATATCGCGCTGCTGGCCCGCCCTGAGGGCGTGTTCAAGGATCTGCACCGTCCCGAGTTCGTCGCTTCGGCGACCGTGAACCCCGACATCGGCACGATCTGCTGGAGCACCGGCGCCGACCTGAGCCCCGACGTGCTCTTCAAAGCAGGCAAGCTGCTCAAACAGGGCACCAGCGCGGCCTAGCCGGCACCGCGTACCCGTTACCATGCTCCCGTGACCAAGCAGACCCAGCACATGGACAAGGTCGCCGCGCGCGTCAAGGACCTCCGCGACCTTCTCGTCCGCGCCAACCGCGCGTACTACGTCGACAGCGCCCCGATCATGTCGGACGCCGAGTTCGACCGCCAGCTCGCCGAGCTCTCAAAGCTCGAGCAGGAGCACCCCGAGCTCGACGACCCCGAGAGCCCCACCCACCGCGTCGGTGGCGAGCCCATCGAGGGCTTCGAGACCTTCGCCCATGCCCTCCCCATGCTCTCGATCGACAACACCTACGAGGAGGCCACGCTTCGCGAGTGGTACGACCGCGTCCTCCGCGCCCTCGACCTGGGTACCCCGCCGCTCCGCGGCGGCTCGTCCCTTTTCGACTCTGCCGAAACGAAGAACCTCCCAACGCTCGCCTGCGACCCCAAGATCGACGGCCTCGCCCTCTCCCTCCGCTACGAGCAAGGCCGCCTCGTCCGCGCCCTCACCCGCGGCGACGGCGTCCGCGGCGACGACGTCACTCACGGCGCCCGCACCATCCGCACCATCCCCCTCCGCCTCGAGGGCGACGCCCCCGACATCCTCGAAGTCCGCGGCGAGGTCTACCTCCCCCTCAAGGAGTTCAACCGCATCAACGCCGAGCGCGAGCAGGAGGGCCTCGAGCTCTACATGAACCCCCGCAACGCCGCCGCCGGCACCATGAAGAACCTCGACGCAAGGCTCATCGCCGCCCGCCGCCTCGCCTTCCTCGCCCACGGCCGCGGCGTGATCAGTGACGAAGACTTCGCCGCCTCCCATACGGACTTCCTGACCAAGATCAAACAAATGGGCGTCGCCGTCAGCGGCACCATCCCCTGCGAGACCATCGACGCGGCCGTGGTCGCCATCAACCGCTTCGACGATCTCCGCCACAACCTCGACTTCGCCACCGACGGCATGGTCGTCCGCCTCGACCGCTACGACCTTCAGCAGCGCCTCGGCACCACCGCCAAGAGCCCCCGCTGGGTGATCGCCTACAAGTACCCCGCCGAGCGAAAGACGACCAAGCTCCTCCGCGTCGAGCACCAGGTCGGCAAGACCGGCAAGATCACGCCCCGCGCCGTCATGGAGCCCGTCGTCCTCGCCGGCACCAAGGTCCAGCACGCCACGCTCCACAACTACGGCCGCATCCGCGACGCAGCCACCGAGACCGAGCGCGACCGCACCGACATACGCATCGGCGACACCGTCTACGTCGAAAAGGCCGGCGAGATCATTCCGCAGGTGGTGGGGGTGGTGCTGAAGGAGCGCCCGCGCAACGCCGAGCCCATCATCGCCCCGGACAAGTGCCCCGAGTGCGCCGGCCCGGTCGAGGTCGAACCACCCGAAGCGGAGCAGACTCCCAGCCTCGAGACCGCCCGCCGCTGCGTCAACCCCGAGTGCCCCGCCCAGGTCTTCGAGCGCCTCGTCTGGTTCGCCGGCCGCAAGCAGATGGACATCGAGGGCCTGGGCGAAAAAACCATCGAGCAGATCCGCACCGAATCACAGATCCCGCTCAACACTTTCGCCGACGTCTTCCGCCTCAGCGAACACCGTGACGAACTCCTCCAGATCGACCGCATGGGCGAGAAGAAGGTCGACAACCTCCTTGCCGGCATCCAATCCGCCAAGTCCCGCGGCCTCTCCCGCGTCCTCGCGGGCATGGGCATCCGCCACGTCGGCGACGTCACCGCCAAAATGCTCGCCCGCCGCTTCAAGGACATTCACGCCCTCCTCGCCGCCGACGAACGCGAGCTCCGCCCCAAGTCCCTCAGCAAGGACGAGGCCCGCGAGCTCGGCTTCCCCGAGGACCCCGCGCAGCGGCCCGAGACCGGCCTGGGCAAGGACACCGCCCCCGTCGTGCACGCCTACCTGCACAGCAAGGCCGCCCGCCGCACCTTCGAAGACCTCGCGAACGCCGGCGTCGACCTCACCTCCAAGGACTACATCGACCCCGCGAAGGCCGCCAAACCCGCCACCGGCCCCTTCGCGGGCAAGACCATCGTCCTCACCGGCGCCCTCGAGAACTTCGAGCGCACCCAGCTCGCCGAAAAGCTCGAATCGCTCGGCGCCAAGGTCAGCGGCTCGGTCTCCAAGAAGACCTCCCTCGTCATCGCTGGCTCCGACGCCGGCTCCAAGCTCGACAAGGCCCGCGAGCTGAACATCGAAGTCTGGGACGAGCAGCGCCTGCTCAATGCCCTCAAGGAGTCGGGCGAATGAACAACGTCGAGCTCAAGGCCGAGCTGCGCGACCTGCCCCTCGCCCGCCTCATCGCCAAGGCCGTGGGCGCCACCTTCATCCTCTCCTTCGACCAGACCGACACCTACTACCGCGTCCCCAGCGGCAAGCTCAAGAAGCGAGAGACCACCGGCGAGCCCGTCGAGTACATTTTCTACGAGCGCCCGCACAAGCCCACCGCCAAGCTCAGCCAGTTCGTCATCTACAGCGAGGAGCAGGCCCTCGAGCGCTTCGGGCGCGAGCCGCTGCCCGTCTGGGTCGTCGTCAAAAAGACCCGCGAGCTCTACATGCACGCCAACGCCCGCATCCACCTCGACACCGTCGAAGGCCTCGGCACGTTTCTCGAGTTCGAGGCCCTCGTCTCCCGCGTCCACGACATCGAAGCCTGCACCCGCCAGGTGCAGACCC
The DNA here is from genome assembly GCA_035627955.1 of Phycisphaerales bacterium. Lineage (NCBI taxonomy): Bacteria > Pseudomonadati > Planctomycetota > Phycisphaerae > Phycisphaerales > Phycisphaerales bacterium. Next base: position 36,347 of record DASPKU010000004.1, on the reverse strand, counting down.
TCCGCGAGAAGTTCGCCCCCGTCCTCGGCGAGCTCATCGCCTGCGGCTACTCCGACCTCCTCGCCAGAGACCAGGACAACACGCAAAGCGTTCGCAACGAGCCCCGAACGCAGTGAGGGGTCTCTTGAACGCGAAGAGCGCGAAGGAAGAACGAAGGCGCGAAGAAGAGCGGAAGTGGGAGAGCGCTGATCCTGCCTGAGCCTGATCACCCACTCCTCTTCGCGTCTTCGTCCCCGCTTCGCGACCTTCGCGTTCAACCTCCTCCGCGCTGAACTTACTTCCGATCACTTCAGCACGAACACCCGCACCAGGATGTCCCCGATCCCCACCAGCGCCGCGCCCGCGATGAGGCCCGCACAGATGGGCTCCTGTGCACCGATCCAGATCCGGTGCCCGATCGATAGCGGCTTCGCATTGACCGGTGTGCCCAGCTCGCCCGCGACCCCGCCGTGCTCGGCCCCGGCGCCGACCGCGCCCTTGCCCGCGTACAGCTTGCCCATGCCCCAGAACAGCAGGGCGCCGAAGCACATCGCGATGGTCGATTCCGGCGGCACCACCACGCCCAGCCCGATCGCCAGGGGCGACAGCGGGAACTTGTTGCGGGTCAGGATGCGCGCAACCTCGAACACCAGCCCCGCCGCCGCGGCGATCCCCATCGACCACTGGATCGACGGCTTCAGGCTCCCGAACCCGTTCGAAATCAGCTCGGAGATGCCGAACCACTGGAACGCGGAGGGGAAGCCGAACTGATCGCTCACCATCACCTCGCGCAGGTTCCCCGCCTCGCCCGGGTCGCCCGGCTTGAACTCCGACAGGAACAGCAGGTGGAACAGCGGCACCGCCGCGAGCGCGCCAGCGATGATCCCGATGCAGTGGCCGATCGCCTGCTGGCGCGGCTTGGCCCCCAGCATGTAACCCGGCTTGATGTCCATCAGCAGGTTCGACGCGTTGCCCGCCACCTCCACGCACATCACGGCCGTCATCAGGTTCGTCGCCGGGTGCTTGGGACGCATCACCCCGAAAATGAACTGCGGGATCTTCGACAGCGACCCCGTGGGCGTGATCCCCGTCAGCGCGGTGGAGTTCACCGCGATCAGCGTCAGCACGATGATCAGCGGGATCGCGAGCGCCCCCAGGTACCAGTCCACGCCGAACCAGTCGTGAGCCATCCATACGCCGATCGCGCCGAAGATCGGCACGCCGACGAAGCTGACCCAGGTGGGCAGCTCGATGTGCCCCAGCACATCCGCCGACGCCGCGCGCTTCTTGAAAATGCCCGTGAACGCCGAGATCAGCAGCTTCGGCTTGGCGAACATCGCCACCAGCGACGCCACCACCATGATCGACACACCCCACCACAGCGCCCAGCTGTTCAGGATCCACACGCGGTCAATTGGCTTGAGCTTCGGATTCGCGGCCAGCATCTCGGCGGTGCGGGGAAGAATCTCACCCTCATGGATCATCCACGGCACGATGATCAGGAAGTTGATCGCCATCCCTAGCAGCATGTTCAGCGCTGGCCGCGCCCCCATCAGCCCGCCCGCGCCCACCATCGCCAGGTCCAGCGCCGGGCTCACCCCCAGCTGCCGCAGTTCCACCCCCGCCAGCTTCGGCGTCGGCCACCCCATCTTCGCCGCCAGCGAGTAGTACCACCCGTCCAGCGAGTGGGGGAGGTGCCACGTCGCGTTGAGCTTGTCCTTGTTCGCGGCCAGCGTGTCGGCCCAAGACTGCCCGGTGCGCAGCATCAGGATGAGCCCATGGATCGCCTTGAGGTACGCCTCGCCCGCAATGAACGAGATCAGCCCCGCGAAACCCGCCGCCATCGCCAGCACCTTCGCTTGAAACAGCCCCGACCGGGCATCCGACGTGTACAGCGTGTCGAGCACCACGCCGCACGCACGCCCCTCGGGGAATGGCTGCTGCTCGTCATTGATGAACCGCCGCTTGAGCGGGAACGCAACCAGCACGCCCAGCACGCTCAGCACCACCATGAACCAGAAGATGTGCCATCCGTCAACGATGCGGTTCTCGATCCACATGTAGGCCGCGAACCCCGCGACCAGCGGGCTGGTCATGTACCCCGCGCTGGTCGCGATGCTCTGCATCGCGTTGTTCTCAAGGATGGTGAAGTCCCGTGCCCCCATCCGGCTCAGGATCTTGAACATCGCGAACGCGAGGATGACGCTCGTGAGCCCCACGCCCAGCGTCCACCCCGTCTTTGCGCCCACGTACAGGTTCGTCGCCGAGAGCAGCCCGCCCAGGATGAACCCCGTGAGGGCCGAGCGGAACGTCAGCTGCGGCATGTCCCCGCGGTACACGTTTGCCAGCCACCAGCGGTCCTTCTGCTCGAGTGACCACGTACGAACCTGCTCGTCGGTAAGGTGCTGAAGCGCCATAGGCGGGAACCTTACCACCAACCCCGCTCGCGCGCCTCCCCCATCCCTCTTCCTCCGCCTGTCCCATCCGACCCCTCAGTCTCATCTGTCCCATAGGTCCCATTTCCTCTACCATCCCTCCATGCGCACCGCCCTCCCCCGCACCGCCTTCCTCCTCGCCCTCCTCCTCACAGCCGCGACCTGCCTGGCCCAGGGAGACGCCGGGGCGCTGAACAAGCTCCTGGAGCGCATGACCGCCGCGGCCCAGAAGGCCGACAAGGAAGGCTTCCTCGCCTGCCTTGACCTTTCCGACCCGTTCTTCAAGCAGGAGCAGTCCGCCTGGTGCGACGACCTCGTCAAGAACGGCGTCAAGGACGTGCGCTTCTCCACCAAGGGCGGCCCCACGGTCACCGATGACGCCCTCACCGCCGACCTCGTCATCAACTACACCAGCAACGTCGGCGCGGCCACCAAGGGCACGCAGGCCTCCTGGCCCGCCCGCTTCACCAAGAAGAACGGCAAGCTCCTCTACGCCGGCGAAGACTGGCAGGAGCTCAAGGGTGACAACTTCCGCGTCCTCTACTGGAAGGGCGACGAGCACGCCGCCCGCCTCTCCCTTGAAGCCTTCCCCCCCGCCCGTGAGCACGTGAACCAGGGCTTCAACGTGAACCCCGGCTTCCAGCAGATAAAACTCTTCACGAGCATGGACCACCTCAAGGCCACCGTCTACCTCAACCAGCCCGACCCCATCCTCATGGGCTGGAACGAGCCCGGCGAGTCCATCAAGTTCATGCACAACTACGCCCGCGACGTGAAGGGCTGGACCGCCGCCTACGGCCACGAGTACGGGCACGTCGCCACCTGGGAGTACGGCCCCGGCATGAAGCACGCTCCCTGGTGGGTCAGCGAGGGCGTCGCCGAGCTCGCCGCCGAGGACCTCATCCCCCGCAAGCGCGAAGCCCTCGAGCGTCAGATCCGCCGCATGGCCGCCAACGGCACCCTCGTCAAGTGGGACGAGATCGCCAGCTACGACAATGCCGCGCAGCCCGTGAAGCGCATGGCCTACACCCAGGGCCACCACATGCTCGGCTACATCAGCGAGAAGTGGGGGCGCGAAGGCCGCACCCGCTGGCTCAAGGCCATGGGCGCGGGCAAGTCACTCGACCAGGCCACCATCGACGTCATGGGCCTCTGCTTCGCCGACCTCGACCGCGAGTGGCGCGGCACCCTGCCCCACCCCGACCCCACCGACGACGAGATCGCCGCCGCCGAGGAAGGTATCGACGCCACCCTCGCCGCCATGGAGCAGGCCTGCCTCAAGGGCGACGCCGCGGCCTACATGAAGAACATCTACGAGGGCGACCGCGAGTTCGTCTACGAGCAGAAGTACTTCGCCAACGACGCCTCCAAGAAGCCCGCCCACGAGATCGAGCTCACCTTCAGCGACCTCACCCTCCGTGGCGACGTCGCCGAAGCCAAGCTCACCTGGACCTGGAAGATGGCCGCGGACAAGAACCAGCGCACCGTCTCCTTCGACGCCCGCTTCATCCGCGAGGACCGCGACGGCAAGCCCGTCTGGCTCTACGCCGGTGAGGTCTGGCAGCGCAAGGTCGCCCCCGGCGCCGTCGTCATGTACGACGACGGCCTCGACCAGTCCGGCGAAGAAGCCCTCAAGGGCTTCGCTCTTGTCCGCGAGCACGTCGAGACCGGCTTCAACATGCGCGGCAAGGACCTCCCCAACCGCACCCAGAAGATCAAGCTCTACGCCTCCATGAAGCACCTCCAGCTCTCCATCTGCCTCTCGTACGAGAACGGCCTGGGCGGCTGGAACGAGCCCAACGAGCCCATCAAGCTCCTGGTCCGCCCCGGCAGCCGCTCCGGCGGCCTCCGCAACGTCATCGCCCACGAGTACGGCCACTGCGCCACCTTCGAGCTCGGCCCCAAGGCCAACAACATGCCGTGGTGGATCCTCGAGGGCGTCGCCGACCTCGCCGCCGAGAAGTACTCGGGCAAGGGCGGCCAGTTCATCGAGCGCCAGGCCAAGGCCGGCAAGCTCGCCCCCTGGGATGAGCTCGCCGACTTCGAAACCGTGAAGCCCCAGTACCAGATGTACGTCTACCAGCAGGGCCACCACATGCTCGGCTACATCAGCGACCGCTGGGGCCGCGACAAGCGCGTCGCGTGGCTCACCTCCATGGCCAACGGCAAGACCCTCGACGAAGCCACCCGCGAAGTCCTCGGCCGTCCCTTCGCACAGCTCGACCAGGAGTGGCGCGCCTCCCTCCCCCAGCCCGAGCCGAAGAAGGACGACGCGGACGAGGACAAGGCCGAAGCCGCGGCCCCCGCGAAGAAGGCCGACAAGGAAGCACCCAAGCCCGAGACCGCCGGAGCCGGCGCCCGATGAGGATCGTGGAAGCCGAGTCCGGCCCCGCGCTCGCCGACGCCGCGCTCCTCTTCCGCGAGTACGCCGCCAGCCTCCCCTTCTCCCTCTGCTTCCAGGGCTTCGAGCACGAACTCGCCACCCTCCCCGGCCGCTACGCGAGGCCCGCCGGCCGCCTCTTCATCGCCTACGACGACGCCAACCAGCCCGCCGGCTGCATCGCCCTCCGCGACATCTCGCAACAGGTGAACGCCGCCAACACCTGCGAGATGAAGCGCCTCTATGTCCGCCCGCAGCACCGCCGCGCCGGCCTCGCCCGCAGCCTCTGCGACCTGCTCCTCACCGAAGCCCGCGCCGCCGGCTACACCACCATGAAGCTCGACACCTCCAGCGACATGCACCCCGCCATCACCCTCTACCGCTCCCTGGGCTTCACGGAGTGCGAGCGCTACAACGACGACCCCATGGACGACACCCTCTGGTTCGAGTTGAAGCTCTTGTCTTGAGAGGTGGATCGTGGGGATCAACTGGATTGACCCGTTCCAGTACCGTGCTCTTGCTCGCGCATTCAACACGGGCCTTGAAGAGGTCGGTTACTCGATTCCGCCTGGTTGTCGGCTGCTTCAGGTTGTCAAGGTGGCATCGCGATAGCCTGACATCCTTCGCAATGCCAAGGCCGACCATGAACCCGATGTACTGACGGGCCACGCGTGCATCAATGACATCCGTCAGCTCGCCCCCATCATTCCACTGCTACGGTCAAATCCTCGGGGGTGGTGGCCCACCTTCAAGAGGATGTACTCGGGAGCACTTGAACTCATCGATGAAACACCGGCAACGAGCGATGCTCGGAACGCGCAGTTCGAGTTGGTCACCGCGGCATCTCTCCATCATGCGGGTATTGACGTCCGCCCCGCTGAGCCGGACTTGAAGTGTCGCTTCGGTGGAATGACATTCGTGGTTGCCTGCAAACGTGTGCAGGTGCCGCAGAAGCTCGATCGCGCCTACAGCGACGCGTCTCACCAGATCGAGAAGTCCAAGTTCTTCGGGTTCGTCTCGATCGACATGACCTGTGTGTTCTTCGCGACTCTTTACGGAGGAGAGGCGGTCAAGAAGTCGAACGCCGCGAAACACTGCGTCTTCGAAATACGGGGCGATCCCACCGCGAGGGTGCTCCTGGAGGCGCTGCCCGCGGTTGACGACGACGTGCGAGCTTCGCTCTGGAGAATGAGCGACCGCGTGCTCGGAGCTTTGAATTTCCTGTTTGCCCAGACGAGGAGTTCGGCCCCGATCCACTTTGGTACGTGGCGATCTTCGCGGCTTGTGCCCCGCATGCCCCAGTCCGACCCCAAGATGAGGATCATCCGCTTGCTCTCGAGCGCCCTCAGCGAAGGCATCGCCTCTGAAGAGCGACTCATGTCCGGGCAGCCTTAGCCCGGGTCGCCCAAAGCGGAAAAAAGCGGAGAGGGGGGGATTCGAACCCCCGATACGGATTTTGGTCCGTATAACGGTTTAGCAAACCGTCGCCTTCAGCCTCTCGGCCACCTCTCCGGCGATCAGTCGTTGGGCGGAAATATAGCCCCGTACCCACCCCCCGGGCGTCCCCAACAGAAAACCGGGGCCGCAAAGCCCCGGTTCTCTGGTGCGTGTCTGCGAGTGTGTGAATCTCGCTGGAAGGTTCAGTCTCTCGGTCTCTTCCCGGCCTTACTCGGCCTCGTGCTCCTCGCCGCCCCCGCCGGTCTGGGTGTCGATCAGCTTGCGGAGAAACTCGTTCTCCCGCCGCGTCGCTTCCAGATCGAACACCAGGTACTTGATGCTCAGTCGCAGGTAATCCAGCGACTCCTGCAGGTCGGCCACCGTCTTCTTCATCTGATCATGGCGGGTGCGGGTTTCCGCGGCTAGCTGCTCGATCGGGCCCCGCTCAGACTCGGGCAGGTTGCTGATCTGGCTGATGAGGTCGCCAAGCTTCTGCTGGAAGTCCTGCTCGTTCATCCCTCTCTCCTTTTCAAGTCTTGTGTTGTGGTCGGCTGACGTGGATGAACATGCCCGCACTTGAGCGGGAAGCCAGCCCTTGAAGAACTTGAAGCCGGGGAACAGCAGCCGCCGCCCGTCACAGACGGAACCGCCGGATTCGCCGGGACAGACCCGCCCGGGTTTGAATGGGGAATGGAAGCGCCCCGCGCCTACCGCATCTCCACCCGCCGCACCGCCGCCTTCCCCGCGGGGTTCGTCGTCGCCAGCACCGCATCGATCGTCGCGGGCTCCTGCTTCCGCACATCCCGCAGCAGCTTCCTGAGGTGGTTGTCCAGTTCAATCTTGAACTTGACGAACCACTGCTCCAGCTCGTGCCGGTTGAACCGCGACAGCGGATCCTTCAGCCCCGTCTGAATCGCCGCCCAGTCCAGCAGCGCCCCCCCAGACTCCGTAAACCGGTACAGGTCCAGCGTCGCCGTCAGCCGCGACCGCAGACTGGAGAACGGGTCCGTCGCCCGGTCCGGCAGGCGCGTCATCAGCTCCTCGACATTCGCGTTCAGGGCCGCCTGCGCGATCGGGTCCGGCTCTTCCTCCGGTGATTCCAGCAGCCGGGGCATGTCCGAGGCCGGCCGCAGATCCGCAAACGCCGTCGAGATCGACTTCGTACCCGCCCGGTCGAACCGGATGCTCAGCCGCTGGGCAGGCTTGCCCTCATGCAGGTAGCTCTCCGCCGACAGCACCGCCCCGGCGCCCCACTCGGGCCTGCCGGCATGCACGACACGATCGCCTTTGGAGAAGGACATGGGAGGGGTCTGGCCCGGTCTAAGATGCCCGCACAGAGCAGAGAACGTCAGGATTGTCCCGCGGGTCTGATGAGAATAGCATCACGGCCGCACAAGTGCCGGGCTCGTCGCCCCTTTCCAGGGGGGGCGGGCCGGTGAGGAGTTTGGCCCAGATCATGATTGAGGCACTCAAGAGCGACGAGATCGTCAACAAGGTCGGGGGCCGCTTCAAGCTCTGCTCGCTGATCCAGCGCCGCCTGGTCCAGCTCATGGAGGGCGCCCGCCCGCTCGTCCCCCGCGACGGCCGCAGCGACCTGGAGCTCGCCATCGAGGAGATCCTGCAGGACAAGATCACCCTCGACTTCGACGCCGCCCAGCTGGACCACACCAGCAACACCTGATCGGCGTGCCACCGAGATGTCCTCATCTCGGTGCTCAGCAAACAGTGACCCATGACCGACGCCGCACCCACCCCCGGAGCACCGCAGCCCGGGGCCTTTGACATGCGCCTGCTCGAGCCCGCCCGCGGCAAGCGCATCCTCGTCTGCCTCACCGGCGGCATCGCCGCCTACAAGACCTGCACCATCGTCAGCCGCCTCGCCCAGGCCGGCGCCAACGTGCACGTCGCCATGACAGAGAGCGCCACCCGCTTCGTCACCCCCCTCACCTTCCAGGCCCTCTCCGCCAACCCCGTCTACACCAGCGCCTGGGACCACATCGAGAGCAAGGACCCCCAGCACGTCTCCCTCGCCCGCGACGCCGACCTCGTCCTCGTCGCCCCCTGCACCATGGACTGCATGGCCCGCCTCGCCCACGGCCTCACCGACGACGTCGTCACCCTCATCATCTCCGCAGTCGACCGCGCCAAGACCCCTGTCCTCCTCGCCCCCGCCATGAACGCCGCCATGTGGGGCCAGCCCTCCACCCAGCGCAACCTCGCCACCCTCCTCGCCGACGGCTTCAAGACCATCGGCCCCGGCACCGGCTGGCAGGCCTGCCGCACCGTCGGCGAAGGCCGCATGACCGAGCCCGAAGAGATCCTCCGCGTCGTCGCGCAGACGCTCCGCGCCTGATCCCGACTACGCGCCTGATCGCCCAAACCAAACAAGAGGCTCCCAAAAATGAGAGCCGGGCCATCCGCCGTGAAGCGGACGACCCGGGCTCAGGGGGATTGGTTGTGTTCAGTAGAGGTGTTGTGGTTCAGCAGGTCCCGCCGCCAAGCACGCGGAAGAACGCCTCGATGTCCTGGTCGGTCCCGGTGTCACCGTCGCCGTTGAAGTCGGCGCCCGCCGGCCAGCACGCCTGGCAGCACGTTCCGCCCAGGCACGCGAAGAACGCCTCGATGTCCTGGTCCGTCCCGCTGTCGCCGTCGCCGTTGAAGTCCTGCGGCCCGCAGCACGCCGTCGGCGTCCCCGTGATGTTCAGCTGGAACGCGCCGCTGTTCGGAGCCGACGCCCCGCTGCTCGACACGCGGATGATCACATCCCCGCCCACCACGAGGTCCGCGATCCGGGCCTGGTTGCTGGTGCAGCCCGAAACGCCCGAGCCCACGTTGTCGTGGCACGCCAGCAGGATGCCGGAGCACCCGCTGAACACGTGCAGCATGGGGTTGGTCATGGTCGAGCCGCACGTATCGATCGTGTACGTCCCGCCGCACCCCGCGCTCAACCGGAAGTACACGTCGCGCGTCGAGGTGCTCGCGCTGCCCCCGCCGCACACGTCCACGCCGATCTGCATGTCCTCCGTCGCCTCGCCCAGGTTGAAGTACGCGCTCGGCGTGCTGTGCGTCCCCATCGCGATCGGCAGCGCACCCTCGCACTGATCATTCGGCGGCGCCACCGGCGCCGCGCCGATCGTGAGCGCCCCGCTCGTGCCCGAGTTCGTGAAGGGCGTTCCCAGCGCGCCCACCCGCACCAGCACCGCTTGCCCCGCCGTCACGCTGTGATCCACCACGCTGCGATTTGAGTTGCAGCTCACGCCCACCAGCCCCCGCTGCCCAACGTCGTTGTTGCACGCCAGCAGGCTGCCGTTGCAGTCCGAGTACACCTGCACCGTCGTGTCGAACGTCGAGCCGCACGTCTGGAACCGCGCCGGCCCCGTGAACGTCGGCGTGTACCGGAACCACACGTCCGCGGCCTCCTGGTTGCTGCACGCCGCGAACCCGTCATCCACGTACGCCCCGCACACGTTGAAGTTGGCCGTGCCCTCCCCGATGTCCTGCGCCGTCTGGCAGGTGTCGTTCGCGGGCGTCGGCATCGCCGCGTCCGGAGCCACCGTCGCCGCCACGGTGGTCGCTGTCTGCCCGTTGCAGCCCGTGATCACGCACGTGTACGCGCCCGCATCCGCCGGCATCGGCTTATTGATCCTCATCTGGAACGTCGTCGCCCCGGTCACGCTGGAGCCCGACGCCGTCGTCCCGTCATTGATCGCCACGCCGTCCTTGAACCACTGGTACGTGAAGGGCGCCGTGCCCGACGCGAACGCCGACAGGCTCACGAAGTTCAGCGTGCTCCCCACCGAGCACCGTGAGAAGCTCGCGTTCGAGGGCTGCTGCGTGATCGTCGGCGCCACGCACGCCGTCCCGCCGGTCATCTGCACCAGCCACGGCGTCGCCCCCGGGATCCGCAGCGTCCCGCCCTGCAACCCCGCCACCGCGTTCCCGTCCTGCGAGATCGCCGTCGGGTAGCCCAGCCGCGGCAGGCCGCGTGCCGGGTCGCCGTTGTCACCGATCGGCCCATAGTTCTCCGTGATCCCCGGGGTGCTCGCCGCAACGAGGTAGTCGTACCAGTCCTGGATTGGCCCGTCGAACACCTTGATGAACCCGCCCGACATAAAGCTGCCGCACGTGCTGTACACCGCCGTCCCGACAATGGTCTGGCCGTCCTCGCTCATGCCCGTGGGCGTCAGGTTCGGGGGAATCGCGCACGAGGTGACGCTCCCGGGCAACCAGCTCGCCGGCGTCGTCAGGTTCGACCCCAGGTTCTCAGGGCTGCTCCAGCTCGAGGTCGCGCTGTTCCACGTCCATCGGCCCAGGTACATCCCCGACGCGTCCGCCGCTCTGGCGACGATGATCGTGCCCGCGCTGTTCATCAGCACCGTTCCGGCAGTCGTGCTGTACGTGATCGGGAACCCGCCCGCGTCAACCCCGTTGGGCAGGTACGACATCGTGTACGCGCTGCCATCCCACCGCCACACCACCAGCCGCCCGCCATCCGGATCGACCGCGCCCGCCGCCGACACATTGTGCTCCTGCGCACCCACGATCACGGTTCCATCCGAGCTCACCGCGTACGCCGTGCCCGTGCGCCGCCGCCATGTGTTGCTCGAGGTCCGCATCGGTGTCGGCAGCACCGTGAACGACCCCGCCCCGCCCGCGCCCTGCGCGTCCCACACAAACGGCCGCCAGTTGAAGGTCGACGCCGAGATCGTGTTCCCGCTGGAGTTGCTGTAGCTCGAGATGTACGCCTGCCCGACCACGAACCGTCCCGTGCTCGAGATGAAGTGCGGCGTCATGAACGAACCCGTGCTGCTGCCGCTCGATCCCGAGCCGTACACCATCAACTCGGGGACAATCGGAAGCCCGCCCAGCCGCTGCAGAGACCCCCCACCGAAGCTCCACCGCCCCGCACCAAACTCCGTGCTCGCCGGGTCCGTCGTGGACGCAACCAGTGTCGGGGTGGTGCTGAACGTGGGCGTCACACCCGTCGCCGTATTGCCGAACACGCGAGCGGTGTTGTTCAGCACCACCGCCGTGCTGAACGCGCCATCCGCAGAGATGAACCCGCCGCCACTCGTCCCCGTCGCCGAAGCGCCGCTCAGCGATCCGCCGCTCAGCGTCCACCTCGACGCCCCGCCCCCGCCCAGGCCCGAGCCGCCCACGTACAGCGTGCTCCCGTTCTGGCCCAGCGAGTTGGGCGTGCCGCTGCCCAGCGAGGTGATCACCGGCTGTGCCAGCGCCTGACCCGCCACCATCGCGACAACCGCTCCGACCGTGATGAAACGCTTCATAACGCTGCTCCGTGGAAGGACCGGGGAACCAATGGAAAACGCCGCGAGGTGGACAATACAGCCGGGTCGCCGTGTCTTCAAGATTGTTTGTAGTGAAAATCTCGGAAATATCATCGTCCGTTGTCACCCTGCGGTTTAGAACCGCCGAAACCGTGGTATGATGCTCCCAGTCGGGGTGGCACCGGAACGAGTGGGTGGTCAATGAGTGTTGTTTCCCTAGCAAAACCCGTTCAGTTGGTCGAAGACACCCGCAACGCCCTCCAGGGCGTCCGCCGCTCCCTCATCGAGCTCTACGCCTCCATGGGCGCCGACCCCGGCTCCCCCCAGGACATCTCCCGCAAGTACGGCGTCAACCGCAACCTGACCTGGAAGCTCTCAAAGGTCATCAACGCCCCCTCCCCCTTCGCCAGCCTCAACCACCTCCCGGGCCAGCAGGGCCTGGAGCTCGCAGTGGGGGCCTTCGAGAACGCCGGCGCCCCCAAGCCCGCCGTCGAGCAGGTCCGCGCCGCCATGAAGCACTTCCTCGCCGTCGTTGAATCCCACGCCGGCGACCGTGAGCACCTCGAGCTCACCCTCGAGAGCATGGGCGTCTTCGAGCGCGAGTCCACCGGCGACACGGGGCGCGAGCTCGCCTTCCGCGGCAACAGCGCCGTCTGGGGCGTGCAGGCCCGCACCCGCGTCACCGCCGCGTTCCTCGCGCCGTCTTCACTCGGCGCCGACACGCACAGCGTCGCCTTCGTCTCCGGTCTCGTCGGCTTCCGCCGCCTCCGTCCCAACGTCGAGTGGCGCCTCTTCCGCTCGCAGGCCCACGACGACAGGGGCGGCGAGCTTTCCGGTGGCCGCGAAGAGCTCGAGCCCAAGCGCCCCGGCGACCAGCCCCTCCTCATCAAGGAGTTCAGCTCCGCCAACATGCCGCCGCTGAGCTATATGGACACCCCCGCCGGGCGCGAGTTCTACCTGCCCTCCGGCGAGGTCGGCAACCGCGCCGTCTTCGACTGTTTCTACGGCTACGTGATGCACGGCCTGCCCGCGTACCGCACCCCCGACGACAGCGTCGGCTCCTTCGCCGTGCCCATCACGCTCCCAGCCGAGAACCTGATCTTCGACATCATCTACCACCGCGAAATCCCCATCGGCGAAACCGTCGAGGCGCTCCTCTACGGCTTCCCCCACGGCGGCCCCGACGATGTCACCGAGCAGACCATCCGCAACCAGCTCCCGCTCAGCGAAAAGCCCTCCGAGCTGGCCGGCTCGCCGCCCGCGGTCGCCACGCCCCTCGCCCCGGTGTTGCACCGGATCGCCGAGCGGGTCTATGCCCGGATGCGGTGGAACCCCGCCGACTTCCGCGGCATCCGCCTGCACGTCCCACACCCGCCCATGTCCTCGCGGGTCGTGCTCCGCTGGAAGCTCAGCGAGCGCCCGCAGGCCTGAACCCGTGTGAACACACGTGGTCGCACGCCCCAAGGGTTGACCCACGCCCTCCGCGGTCCAACGATCACTTTCCGCTCGGAGAGGTGGCAGAGCGGTTGAATGCGCTGGTCTCGAAAACCAGTATGGGGCTCGTCCTCATCGGGAGTTCGAATCTCCCCCTCTCCGCTTTCCCCTTCCTACGCGTCATACGGCTCCTCTGAGTCCTATGGCCGCGCGCCGCGACGCAGCAGCTGCGACAACGCGATCAACGCCACACACCAGATCACCGGAATGAACGGCACCCCGAAGCGGTCCGTCGGCGTCCCCACCACGAACGCCGCGGCAAACGTCGACAGCAGCACGATCCCGCCCACCGCCGCCAGCGATACGTCGCGCCGGTACACCGCCAGCCCCACGCCGACCAGGAACAGCCACCCCGCGAACGGGCGCAGGGCCCGCGAGGTGTAGAACCACTCGTTGAACAGGCGCGTCAGCGGCTGGTCCTCCAGGTGGTCGATCCCGCGCCGGTTGTCCGCCACCAGGAACAGCAGCCGATCCTTGCGTGGCTTCAGACGCGCGTTGTTCACCGCCACCACCGTGTCGCTCGGGAAGTTCGTCGGCGCCGCGATCGGCTCCCCGCGCAGCGCCCGCGAGTAGTACTCGTCCGACGGCGCTACCGGCTTCATCGCCCCCGTCTGGATGTTCCACAGCCCCAGCTGGCTGACGAACGCCCGCACCGACGCCCTGTAGAACGCCAGCGGCTCGCGCGCGGTCGCCTCTTCCATGAACGCCCTCTGCTGCTGGTCGCCCTTGTTGGGCCCGGTGAAGCGCGCATCGGTCGCCAGCTTGGACCGGTTGAGCAGCGCGCTCAGGTCGTTGTCCACGAGCGCCCGCTTGAGGTGCTCGTTGCGGAACGTGAGCCACTGCTCTTTCGTAAAGAACTCCGCGAAGTTGGCGTCGTGCGCCCGGTTGCCCTGCGCCGCCAGCAGGCGGTTGTAGTGGATCTTGGGCCGCACCAGCGACAGGTTGCCGTACACCCTGCGGATCGAGAGCACCCCCGGCAGCACGATCAGCGCCGAGACCACGCACACCACGACCGCCGGCACCGCCCGCCGCCGCAGCGTCCCCGCCCCCGGCAGCAGCAGCACCAGTGGCACAATAAACGCCAAGATCTGCAGGTTCTCGCGGGTCGCCGCCCCCGCCGCGCACAGCAGTGCCAGCGACAACGTCCACCCCCACGCCACGCCCAGCCCCTTGCCCAGCCGGTCGCGGATGGTGAGGATCCCCAGCGACACCGCCATCATGATCGCCGCCGAGGGAAGTTCCCGCAGCAGGTGCGCCTCGTACGTGATCAGCGAAGGGTGCACACCGACCACCAGCGCCGCCCCCACCGCCCACCCGTGCGACGCCCGCGCCCGCACGAAGTGGTACGCCATCAGGCTCGTGCCCACCGCCATCAGCGCCATCATCCACGCGAAGGTGTCCAGGAAGTGGTTGGACACCTTCATCGCCGCCGCGATCAGGATGCTGAGCCCAGGCGCCTTGTAGTCGGGGAAGTTCGCAAACCCCTTGCCGTTGGCCAGCCCGTCCGCGGCGTCCATGTAGTCCATTCCGTCGCTGGTGATCAGCGTCGGCACGAACACCGCCACAAGCGTGTGCACCGTCAGCACCAGCAGCGCGATGACCACCGTCGGCGTCCCGCGACACCGCAAAACCGGCGGCACCAAACGGATCACGCCGTACAGCCCCGCGCACACGACAACGAGCACCCCGAACATCGCCAGCGAGCCGGCCGCAAACGCCACCGGCCCCGCCGCGTGATCGACTATGAATCGCACCGTCGGGCGCGCCCCGGTCACGCGCCACGTCGTCTCGTCCACCCGCTCGATGTCCTCCACCGGCTCCAGCGTCGCCCCGCGGCTGAACACCCAGCGGTTCGCGACCGCAAACGTCAGCCGCGCCCGCGTGATCGCAAGCGTGTCCCCCGGCGACGCTGCGCACGCAAACGTCACCTCACCGGTGTCATACACCGGCAGCCGGCGCGTCAGCGTCCCCGACGGCGGCCGCCGCAGGTCGCCCGGAATCACAGCGATCTCCGACCCGCCCGCGCCCCCGGTGGGCAGCGTCACCACCTCGCCGCGGAACCGCACCGTCACCTTCCCGGTCCGCGGGGTCTTCCCGTACCCGACGGCGATCACGCCCGTGTCCACCGGAATCCGCAGTGTTCCCGGCCCCGGTCCCACGTACAGAATCCCCGGCCCGTGCTCGTTGGGCACCCACCCTTTCGCC
The DNA here is from genome assembly GCA_035627955.1 of Phycisphaerales bacterium. Taxonomy (NCBI): domain Bacteria; kingdom Pseudomonadati; phylum Planctomycetota; class Phycisphaerae; order Phycisphaerales; species Phycisphaerales bacterium. The sequence goes on along the minus strand of DASPKU010000004.1, from coordinate 21,129 downwards.
CGCCCGTGATCGGTCAGCTTCACCAGGTTGTACTTGGTGTCAGCGTCAGTCTTGAGCGAGTACAACCAGAACTCATACGGCTGGTCCGGCGCATCCTCACGCGGCTCGACCGTGATCTCCACCACCCGCGACTGGTGGTCGTCGAGCTCCACGTACGCCCCGTGCCGTGTGCCATCGTCCGCGCGGGTCCACTCCACCGTCCAGTCGCGGGCGGTGGGCGCCGTTACTTCGGCGAACACATGCCGCCGCAGCAGCACCGGCCCGAACCACGCCCACGCGCCGATGCTCGCGAGCACAAGGGCAACAAACATCAGCACCCGCCGGTTGCCGCGGGTGTCGTCCGGGATACGCATGAATCGGTTCGTGGGCGTCAAGCCCGCAGGATAGCGGGAACCCGACCATCCTTGCACCCGCCCTGTGGCCCATCAGCCCCCATCAGGAGGATGCCACGGCCGTGAGCACCACGTCATGATCCCGCACCGTGAGCGTCCCCGGCCCGTTCATCCCCGCCGCGAACACGATCCGCACCTGCGGCGCGCCCGTCGGGTAGAACTCGCCATTCCCAAGGTGGAACAGCCGTCGCGCCGGCTGGGGCTTGCGCTGGAGGTGCAGCGCGCCCTTGTCGATCTTGATCTCGATCAACACGCCCGCCGCGCTCCCCGTCCCTGCATAACTCCCTACGAGCCGCTGCATCTCACCCTCGCTCAGCGGCTCGGACTTCGGCCCTTCGCCCGCATCCTTGAGCGACAGCAGGTACTCGTACACGCCCTTAGCCGCGTCCCCGCCCGCGCGGGCATGATCCAGCAGCGGAATCCCGTGCGGCCCCGGTATCCGCTGGATGCCCGGGCGAGCCTCGATCATCGCCCTCACGCTCGCAAGGTCCCCCAGCATGGCGAACGTGAACAGGTCGGGCCGCGCCCCGTGCTCGATCAGCAGCATCGCGATCTCGCGGTTCCCCACGTGCGACGCCGCGCCCAGCGCAGACTCCCAGTCCCCGAACCCCCAATCCCACGCGCCTTTGGCCAGCGTGGGATGACGCGTCACAAGCTCCCTGACCCGTGCAAGGTTGCCGTGCGACGCGCCCACCATATCCCGAACCAGGTCCGGGTTCTGCCTGGGGAAGTGCTCGAAACTCACCGCCGGCTCCGCACCCTTCGTGCCCGAGCCGGGCTGCATCGCAAGGGCCGCCGGCGCAAGCCCCAGCAGCGAGGACACGGCCAGCATCGAGCGGCGTGACAGTTGATCGGTGCTCATGGTTCGCTCCGTTCTACTAACTAGGAGACCACCCGCCGCCATTCCCGTCACGGCAGCATCCGCGCCCGCAACCCCGGCGGCAGCAGCGGGCACGCCTCTTCCGGCCTCCCCAGCCGACGCCGGTTCCGGGCGACAATGTCGTACGCCGCGTCCGCGATCGGTCGCGGAACAGCGGCGAGCACCACTGAAGCCACCCGCCACAGCCCTCCCAGCGCCCCCAGCACTCGCCCAACCGCCGCCGATCGTGCCAGCAGCTGACCGTCATCGCCGAGGACCGTGAGACTGTCGGGGAGCGTCGCACCCGCGGATGAAACCCGGTCCCGGAACGTCTCCCCGTCCAGCGGGGCGAACACAAGGCCACCGCGGCGGTCCTCCGCCAGCGCGAACCGCACGAACCCGTGGCACAGCCCGCAGTGCCCATCAAAGAAAACCTCCAGCGGCCGCCCGCCGCGTCGAGCCGGAATCCACGCGGGGTTGAACGTGAACAGGTGCAGCAGCACCATCCCGAAGCTCAGGTCCGCGAAGTCGATGAGCACCATCAGGCTCACGTGCATCATGAGCATGGCCAGCCAGATGAACGGCCGGATGCGGCGGATGATCGCCAGCGGCGCAAACGCAAGCTCCAGTCCCAGCCCGCCCCACGTCGCCCACTGAAGCAGCTCCGCCGGCAGTGACAGGAGGAACTCGCGCAGCCACGTCGGGCGTGCCAGCGGGTTCTCCAGCACGTGGTGCAGCGCGGAGCCGTCGACCCACGAGGGGCTGATCAGCTTGGTGTAGCCGCTGTAGGAGTATCCAAGCGCCATCAGGACCCACGCCCCCGCGAAGATTGCCGGCGGGAACCGCCACGATCCCGCTGGGTCCACCCGCCCGCGGGCCACGAGAGAGCCGTACGGCACCACCGGCAGGCACGCGTGCGCCAGCAGCATCCACCCCACGAACGGCAGGCTGGGATTCGCGGTCATCGGGTTGCGCCCGAAAAGACACGCGAGCACGTACCACATGAGGATGGCCGCGACGCGGTCGCGCCACCCCAGGAGGAACGCCACCGCCGCCGCGCCCGCAATGGCCAGCAGCAACTGCACGAACGCCGGCGAGTCATTGATCAGCAGCACGCTGGGAAACAGCTTCATCAGCGGGCTCGCCGCGCCCTCGGGCAGCATGCCCGCGTTCGAAAACGTCTCGCCCGCCCAGGGAATCAGGTGCACGAAGTGCACAAGCAGGTACGCGCCGACAGTGGCGCGGATCAGGCTGTACTGCCCCCCGGTCCAGCCGTTCTCGCCCAATGGACGCCTCGCGGCGGTGGTGGGGGTGCTCATCGCGGAGCCTCCAGCAGCAGCGGAAGGCTCTCGACTCGCTCCGGGTGCAGCGGCGTGTAGCGGATGCGCACGGGCGAGCCCCGCCCGGTGTCGTCGATTCCAAGCTCCTTCAGCAGCGGGGCATCACCCGCGAGCGCATACTCCAGGATTGGCCACAGCATCGGCTCGAGCGCCGGCTCGGTGGTCATCACCGGCGCGAACGCCAGAACCGCACCGTACGCGTTCCGCCGGTTGTACGGCCCGCGCATGTTCGTGTAGATCTCCGGCGTGAGTTCCACCGTCACCAGCGTCCCGTCGCCCCGGTTCCACTCCAGCGCGAATCGCGTCGAGAACGTCTCCAGCCCCTTGGCCGCGGAGAAGACCTTGGGCGCCGGCGACGCGCCCGTGGCCGCGGCCACCCCCTTCAACGCGGGTACACGGAAGATGTCGCCCGCCATCTGCGCGACACCCAGCCCCACAAGAGCGCACGCGGCGATGGTCTCGCGCTTCACGGCTTGCTCCCCTCCATCGGCACCGGCTGCGTCGCGCCCACGCTGGTCACGTCCACGCCCAGCAGCATGTCACCCAGCCGCTGCTCCTGCTCGCCGAACCCGCAGCGGAAGTCCACGTCGCGCGGGTTGTGGAATGTGCCGAACAGCATGTCCCACAGCGGCAGGTCGGAGAAGTTGTAGTGGTGGATGCCCTCCCGGTGGTGCACGCAGTGGCTCTCGGGCCGCTGGATGATGTATCCCAGCCAGTAGGGCGTCCGCACGTTCCAGTGGTAGAACAGCTCCGCGAGCCCTGTCAGCAGCACCGCCCCCGCGGCCTGCTCGGCGTTCAGTCCGCACACCAGGTATGTGATCGTGCTCGAGAGCACGCCGTTGATGAACAGCTCGATCGGGTGCTTGTAGAAGCTGGTGATCACCTCGATCCGCTGCGGGCTGTGGTGCAGCTGGTGCACCCAGCGCCACAGCAGCGGCACCTCGTGCCGCCACCGGTGCCACCAGTAGTACACGAACGTGATCACGAAGTAGCCCAGCAGCGCGCCCCCCACGCGCCCCAGCGGCTCGGCCGACCACGGCTGCCACTGCTTGAACCACCGGTCCCACAGCAGCCCCGCGATGAACACGAACCCCACCTGCACCAGGTTCACGAAGATCGCCCGTGGCCACCACCCCTTCACCCTCGGCCAGTTGCGGGCCGGGCGGAGCGCCTCGACCAGGATCATCACGACGGCGAACGCGAGGACGGTGATGAAGACGAACATGTGGCGGAGTGTATGTTAGTGCATACTAGTCTGTCAAGGGATGTCCTGGGAAATGGAAACGGGCCGCGCCTGTGGAGCGCGGCCCGTGGTGGTTGACGATTCGAAACCCCCGCGAATCGGATCAGCTCGCGGCCATCTTCGCGGCCTTGGCCTTCGCGTCATCCAGCGTGCCGACGTACATGAACGCCGACTCGGGCAGGTCGTCGCCCTCGCCGTTGCACAGCCGCTCGAAGCTGTCGATCGTTGACTCGAGCGTGGAGTCCACGCCCTTGAAGCCGGTGAACTGCTCGGCCACGTGGAAGGGCTGCGACAGGAACCGCTCGATCTTGCGGGCGCGGGACACGGTCCGCTTGTCCTCTTCCGAAAGCTCGTCGACGCCGAGGATGGCGATGATGTCCTGGAGGTCCTTGTAGCGCTGCAGGATGCGCTGCACCCGCATCGCAACGCCGTAGTGCCGCTGCCCGATGATCTGCGGGTCGAGGATTCGGCTGGTCGAGGCCAGCGGGTCCACGGCCGGGTAGATGCCCTTCTCGGCGATACCACGCGCCAGCACGATGAACGCGTCAAGGTGGGCGAAGGTGGTGGAGGGGGCCGGGTCGGTCAGGTCGTCGGCGGGCACGTAGATGGCCTGCACCGAGGTGATAGCGCCCTTGCTGGTCGAGGTAATGCGCTCCTGCAGCTGCCCCATCTCCGTGGACAGCGTGGGCTGGTAACCCACGGCGCTGGGCATACGCCCAAGGAGGGCCGACACCTCGGAGCCCGCCTGCGTGAAGCGGAACACGTTGTCCACGAACATCAGCGTCTCCTTACCGGAGGCGTCGCGGAACTCCTCGGCCATGGTGAGGGCCGAGAGGGCGACGCGGAGACGCGAGCCCGGCGGCTCGTTCATCTGGCCGAACACCATGGCGACCTTGTCGAGCACGTGAGCGGTCTTGCCGTTCTGGTCGGTGTAGCTGGCTTCCTTCATTTCGCGCCAGAGGTCGTTGCCCTCGCGGGTGCGCTCACCCACGCCGGCGAACACCGAGTAGCCACCGAAGTTCTTGGCCACGCGGGCGATCATTTCCTGGATCACGACGGTCTTGCCGACGCCGGCGCCGCCGAACAGACCGATCTTGCCGCCGCGGACGAAGGGGCACAGCAGGTCGATGACCTTGATGCCCGTGGGCAGGATTTCGGTGTTGGGGTTGAGCTGGCTGAACTCGGGCGGCTGCTTGTGGATGGGCGAGGTCTTGGTGGCGTGCACCGGGCCGGCCTTATCGATGGGGTGGCCGAGCAGGTTGAACACGCGACCGAGCACGCCCTCGCCAACGGGCACGGAGACGGGGCCGCCGGTGTCAACGCAGGGCATGCCGCGCCGGAGGCCGTCGGTGGAACCGAGGGCCACAAGGCGGACGCGCCCGCCGCCCAGGTGCTGCTGAACCTCGCCCACGAGGTTGAGGTCGCCGACCTTGGTCTGGGCCTTGATCTCGACGGCGTTGTAGATCTCCGGGAGCTGGTCCTCGGGGAACTGGGCGTCGAAGGTCGAACCAATCACCTGCGTAATCGTGCCGGTCGTGGCCATTTCGGGCGTTCCTTTGCCCCTGGGATGGCCCTGCGAACGGAGCCTGTCCGGTGGGGGGCCAAAGGGTAGGTGTGTTGGGGGCGGGAGGCTAGGGCCGCAGTGCCGTCGCCAATCGCCAACGACGTCGCCACCAGCGGTGGGATCCCCAAGCCATGACTCCTCTTCACTCCTCGGATAGCCCAGGCGGTCTGCCCATCGAGCGAAACCCTCTCGACAGCACGGTTAGTGTTCACTAGGCTAACCCGATGTCCCACCCGTTCCGGTGCAGCACCGTTCGCCTCGTCGTCCTCGCCACGTTGCTGCTCGCCCTCACCGCATGCAGCGGCCCTTACAGCGCTGGCTGGGGCGATGCTGGGGCGCTGCACCGTGCGGCGCATCGCGGGGATGTCCGCGCCGTCGAGGCGGCGCTCGCGATGGGAGCCGACCCAAACGAGGAGGCGCAGATTCCGCGGCGTGACTACACGGGACGAAAGCCCGTTGCACCGGTGGCGCCATTGACGCTAGCGATCCAGAACGGCAAGGTTGTCGCCGCGCGCGCGTTGATGAAGGCCGGGGCCGAGGTGAAGCCGTTCGTCATTCCGCACGCTGTGTCTCACGGGGAACCGATGATCCGCGCGTTGCTGGATGGCGGCCTAGACCCCAACGCCCCCGTTCCCGGGTCGCCCTTCGACGGCGCCACCGCGCTCCACTGGGCCGTGTACTACGAGAACCCTGGCGTGGTGAAGTTGTTGCTGGAACGCGGCGCAGATCCAAATGCACGCGCGAAGGATGGCGAGACGCCGCTGATGTGTTTCTGGTGGCATGAGACCAAACGAGGACCGACGGTTGCGAGGCTTCTCATTGCCGCGGGAGCCGACCCCGCGGGCGAAGAGAATCCGGCCAGCCTCGCCCCGGGGTGGCGTCCACGTCCACGCCGCTCAAGCACGCGCGCGCTTTCAACCGTGGCGACATCTAGCAGGTGCTGGTCGAGGCCATTGAGAAGGGCAAGGCGGAGTCGCGGCAATAAGCGCGACGAGAAACCTGGGGGAGGAAGCATTCATGAGATTGCTAGTCGCCATGCTGTCCGCGGTTTGTGTCACACTCGCTGGCTGTGGCGGGACGACGCTCTACGGTCACCCCTACATCCCCGACGCGATAGACCCAGCGACGGTACCGGAAGCGTGGGCGAGGGCGCCGCTCCCGGGTAACTCCCGCGGGGTGCTGAAGCCGGTCGGCGTGCGGCTGCTGGAGCCGAACCTGCTGATTGTCGACACCCTCTACGTGAGTCGCAGGTGGGACACAGTGAGTTCGCAAGCCCGCGTCGCGAGGTACATCTACAACGGCGAACTGTGGGGAGCCATGGCGGGCAAGGGGCTGACGCTCGAGATGTGCGACGGGGCGCGCGTCGAGGTGCTGCCGATCGATATCTCCTCGCCGTCGAAGTACAGCCGCGACGGGTTCCTGCCCAAGACACTTGAGACGAGCACGCCGGCCCGCATCTACACGGTGTTCCCGCTCGTCTATAGAACGGCGCGGCCGCTTGAGGTGGGGCAGTGTGTGACGGTCCGGCCGTGGCGCGTCGGCGAGCACACCGTGGAGCCCGATACCGACCCGGTGACGTTCACGATCGCGCCCTACCAAAGCGCGGAGGCCCACCGATGACCCGTGCCGCTGTATTACTCCTTCTTGCTCCGGCCCTGTTCCTGCTCACCGCGTGCGCCCTGCGCCACACCACGCCCGACGGCCACACCTTCCGGAGGTCCGCCAACCAGGCCGCTGTACAGAAGGAGCTCGGGCCACCCGACCTCGTGCACGAGGGCGTCGACCCCTTCGGCATCATCGGCGGCCCCGTCAGAACAGCGTCCCTGTACTACCTCTCCCGAGGCTACCGCGTCGGCTTCAGAGAAGACACCCTCCGTGCCATCGAACCACTGGACCCCAACCGCCGTGAGTGGGTTGAGCGGATGATCGCCGTTCAGCGTCTCGCCCCCAGGGGCTCAAAGGCTTCGGAGGTGCTTGAGCGCCTGGGCGACCCCGACTACATCTGGGTTCACCGACACGACGGCCGTAGGTGGACCCATGTCTACGAGGGGCCGTTCTCTGAGTACGGCCACCCGCTCGACCGCCACGAAGTGGTCGCGCTCTGGCGCTCGCTCCACGCCCAAGTCGTCTTCACTTCGGGCGCGGTGACTCGGTCATCGCACGTGAGCGACGAGGAGTTGCTAGCGAGCCATGCGACGCACTGAGCATGGGGCCTCACGAGCCCGCCGCGCAAGCGAGGGTCTCCCGCCGCAATCTCCGCGACATCAACCAGTCCCGACGCCTCCTATGCCGTCCTCTGATCTCCTATGACCTCCTATTCCCCTCCACCACAACCCCTTACATCCACGACCTTGCAAATCCCAAACACACCCCTTGACACCCCAACCAAATCCCGTATTCTCCCCTCGTCATGGTCGCGCCGTCCCCACTCCCAGACCTCCCGCAGCGGCACCTACTGACCGCGCTCCTGGAGCTCAACGCCGACCTTCCGGCAGTCGCTGCCCGCACCCGCACGCCCCTCGATGAACTCACAAGGTGGGCCCACTCCGAAGCGGTCCACGCCTGGCTCGAGGCCCACAACCACTTCGCACAAATCGCCCGCGAGCACCGCGAACTCTCCCGCGTCACCCGCAACCTCGACGACCTCGAAAAACTCGCCGCCACCACCGACAACCCAATCGAAAAACGCCGCATCCTCACCGCCATCCTCCGCGGCGCCACCGCAATCCTCAGCGGACGCGCCTTCCGCCCCCGCACGCCCTCCCGAGAGGTGACCACGGCCGAGTCGCAGAGTCGCCGTGGCGAAGAACGTTTGGCGCGCGACCCACAGCCCGCGTCGACTCCTCCTCGCGAGCTGGCCCCGCTACCGCTCACATTGCAGCCCGCACCCGCGAAGACCTCCGCTCCCGCGACACCCCGCCAAGCAGACCTCGCCGACCGCGCCGACATACCGGCCCTCCCGTCTACACCCCCAATCTCAATCCCACTCTCCCCACCCTTCTACAGCCAAGACCTCCCCCTCGCGCGCACCAAGCGCAAGCACTCCGCCTCCCACCTCCTCGCCACCGCAGGCCTCCCCGCGCCCTAGTTCTCATCACCCCAACGGGACGGCCGACCCAATCTCAATAGCAAGGCGACCGCGCCAAAGCGCGGGGTTGTTCACTTCCCCAGCCACACCGTCACATCCCCGCTCTTGTAGTTGCTCGACGCCACGTCCATCTTCCCGTCGTTGTTGAAGTCCGCGGCGATGGCGTAGCAGGGGGCCTTGCCTGCCTTCAGCTCAACGCGCTCGGGGCCGAGCTGGCCATGGCCGTTCCCGCGGAGGATGAGGATGTGGCCGCGGAGGCCGGCGAGTACGGCGTCGTTGGTGCCGTCGGCGTCCATGTCCGCGATGTCGATGCCCCACACGGGCACGTCAAGCGTGAGCGGTGAGTTTTTGGCGGGCTTGTGCGTGCCGTCGGGCTGGGCGAGGAGGACGTCGATCATGCCGACGTCATCGTGCGAGACGAGCAGGTCGGCGCGCCCGTCGGCGTTGAGGTCGCCGGCGCAGACGTACCCGGGGCGCTCGCCGAGAGTGATGGGGAAGCCGCGGGCCATGGTGAACGCGCCGTGCCCGTCGTTGTGCAGCACGGCCACCGCGTTGCCCTGGAGGTTGGTCACCGCGAGGTCGGGCCTGCCGTCGGCGTTGAAGTCCGCGGCCGTGAGGCCCTCATAAGGATGGCGCCCCGCCGCAAAGGGCGAGCCCTTTGCGGGCGAGAACGCGCCGCCGCCGTTGCTCAGGAGCACGGAGATGGTGTTGTCATTGGCATTGGTCACAGCGAGGTCGGCGCGCCCGTCGGCGTTGAGGTCGGCCGCGACGATGTCGTGCGAGTGGGGGCGCGTGCCGTCGCGCGACTTGACGGTGACGTCGGACTTCGTGAACGCGCCCTTGCCGTCGCCCCACAGGAGGTGGACGTTGTACGTGTCGTGCTCGATGCACGCAATGTCGGCGTGCCTGTCGCCGTTCAGGTCGGCGACGGCCACGCGAAGAGCGGTGGGCCCGACCTTGACGTTGTGGCCCGCGGCGCTGAACGAGCCCTTCCCGTTATTGAGCAGCACGGCCACGTGCCCGGCGTTCGCGTCGTGCTTCTGCCCGCAGCACGCCCCGCACGCGAGCACGATGTCCTTGAAGGTGTCACCGTTCACGTCGGCGCTGACCAGCCGGCCCGCCTGCGGCCCGACAGGGAACGGCGACCCAGGCGCTTCGACGAACTGCGGCTTGCTGGTGTGGTTTGCGGCGACAAGAGCGAGAGCGACCAGTGAGGTCAGCATGCGGGTACTCCTTTGCATGCTGGACGCGCGAGCGCTCGCGGGTGTTATCGATGTTCGCTCAGTTCCGCGTCGATGCGTCCACCGCGGCGTGCCACCAGGCGTCCATGGCCGCGGGGTCGAGCTTGAGGATGAGGTCGGGGTCGACCTTGGTGGGGCCGATGTGGCGGGCGAGGGCGTTGCGGACCTCGCGCCGGTAGTCGGGCGGGACGCGGTGGAGGAGGTTCCACAGCGTGGGGGCGTCGGCGGGCTTGCTCTGGTCGAGGTACTTGAGCAGCATGTCCTCGCCGTACTTGGGGTCCTTGATCATGAAGCGGACGCCGTCGTCGAGGGCTTCGACGGCGCCGCAGGCTTCCTTGGAGGCGAGGACGCTGAGCGGCAGCGAGGGGCCCGAGCGGGCGTCGATCTCGCAGGTGGCGGGGCCGAGCACGCGGGTCTCGCGCTTTGGCCACTGGATGTGGGCTTCGCCGACCTTGCAGATGATCTGCGTGGCGTCGGGGGTGGTGGTGATCGAGGCTGCGGTGCCGGGCTTAAGGGTGATCGGGTTGGCGTGGACGCCGACCATGAGCGGCTGATCGGCGGAGCCGACCTGGGCCATGATGTTGCCGCGGGTGAGGGTGAGCCAGGGGAACTGGTCCGGGCCCTCGCCGATCTCGAGCGTGGCGTTGCCCTCGACCTGCACGCTGGAGCTGGGGCCGGCGGTAAGGGAGACGCGCCCGCCTTCGCCGACGGTGATCGCGCGGAGCGTGGCGGTGGACTTGAGCGGGCGCGGCTCGCCCACCTGCACGTTGCCGGTCGTCGAGGCGATCGCCCAGGTGGTGGTGGGCGCGGGTGGCGGGAGCTTCTTGGGGTGGGTGGTGACCAGGACGTAGCTGGTGAAGCTGACGAGGAGCACTGCCGCGGCGACGAGGAGCGGGCGGAGCGAGCGGGCGGACCACGCACGCGAGGGTGCGCGGAGCTCGCCCCGGTAGCGGAGGGAGGCGAGGGACTCTTCGACGCGCGCGGTCGTGGGGTCGGGCGTGCCGGTGCCGTCCCAGAGGTACTGCTCGTCGGGCAGCAGGGGCGAGTTGTCGCGGCGTTCGTCGCTCACGGCGTGCCCTCCTTGGCGGCTTCGGCGGCGAGGCCGAGCGCGGCGCGGAGCATCGACATGCCGCGGCAGAGGTTGACGCGGACGGAAGCGTGGGTCATGCCGGTGGCGGCGGCGATCTGCGGGCCGGTGAGGCCGGCGATGAGCCGCAGCGCGAGCGTCTCGCGGTACGCGTCGGGGAGCTGTCGCAGATGGTGGAGCACGTGGTCTGGGTCCAGCTTCGGGTCGGGCGTGGCATGCGGTGTGTTCGAGGGTGCGGCGTCGGCCAGTTTCACAGCAACGGACTTGTTGTGTGCCTGGGCGGTCTTCTGCTTGCGGCCCCAGGTGTTGGCCTCGTTGCGGGCCATCTGGCAGAGCCAGGCGCCCAGGGCGCGGGTGTCGCGGAGGTCCTTGAGGCGCGGGAGGGCTTTGAGGAAGACTTCCTGGGTGAGCTCGTCGGCCTCACGCCGCGCGACGGTCATGAGTAGGAGCGAGTGGATGATGGGGGCGTACCAGCGGTAGAGGTCGGACCAGGCGGCGCGGTCCCCGCGCGCGGCCGCGGCGACGAGGTCGTCGCCGGGCTCGGGTGCGAGTGGGGTGTCCGAGGTCAGCCGCAGCAGTGGGGTGCTCCTTGAGCGTGCATCCTACAGGCGGGGCTCAGCAGCCGTCGTCGAGGGCGTCGCGGGCCATCTGGGCCGCGGCGTCGCGGAAGCGGCCGAGCTTCTTGAGCTCGTTCTCGAGGCGGAGCTTGTCGAAGTCGGTCTGCTCGGCGTTGCGGAGGAGGTCGCGGATGGTGGAGAGACGCTCTGGGGTGAGGACCTCGAGGCGGGAGACGAAGACGCGCGTGACCTTGTCCGGCGTGGGGGAGATGGTGAGGGGGAGGTGCTGGTCGATCACTTGCTGGGGCAGGAGGACGAGAACGCGGGTGCCTTCTTCACCGAACCAGTGGTGCTTCCAGGTGGAGACCATGGCCGCGGCCTCGTCGGGGAGGAGGCCGGCGCTGGTGAGGGCGGAGGTCATGGCGGACTCGAGCTGCGAGTCGGTGGTGTTGTCGTTGCCGAGGGTGAGGACGGAACTGTTGCTGACGGCACGGTGCTCGGAGAAGCGGAGCTTGCCATTGAGGCGCTCGAGCGTGAAGGCGTGGGTGATGGGCTTGGCGTTGGGCGTGGTGAGCTTGAACTGGTCGGCGCCGAGGGGGGCGGCGGTGAGGCCGAGGTCGAGGTTGCCGACGCCGCGGTAGAAGAGGAAGCGTTCGGCGTGCTCCTTGCCGTCGTGGGTGACGTGCACGGTGTCGCCCTTGGTCTTGCGGGCGTGGGCGTAGTGGGAGGCGCCGGCGTCGGGGAGGGAAAGGGAGTCGCAGCAGGCCTCGGGGACGACCTTGACGCGTTCCCAGCGGATGGAGGAGCCCTCGGCGGGGATGGTGGGGGACTCGAGCTTGGCGGGGGTGCTGGCGGAGACGGGCGGGTAGACCTCGGTGATCAGGCCCTTGGGCATGTTCACTTGCACGGAGAGTTCGAGGGGCGACTTGGAGTGGAAGTAGATGACCGGCGTCTCCATGCGGTGGGTGCAGCGGAGGGCGTTCTTGATGAAGTCAGGGGTGTCGGCGGGGAACCAGCGGTCGCCGACGAAGCGGGCCTGCACGAAGGGCGGCAGGTCGTCGGCGATGCGGAGGTTGTGCGGGACGTTCTGGGCGACGGGCCCGGAGAAGCTGGTGAACGTGCCCCACTCGTGCACGGTAAAGCTGCGCGGCTCGGTCGGGGTGGTGGCGGAGAGCAGGGTGGCGATCGCGATGGCGGAGAGTGTGATGGGCATGGCGGCCTCCTTTGTGTAGAGGAGACGCGCGGGGGTGCGGGGGTGTTAGCAGCGCGAACGAAGGGCGCGCACGAAAAAAAAGGGCGGGCCTGCGTGGCCCGCCCCGGGGATCCTGCGTTCACGCGTGAGTTACCGCGGCGTGGTGGGGCTGGTGTTGGGGGAGGTGTTGGGCGAAGTGGTCGGCGTGGTGCCGGTCGCCGGCGCGGTTGAGGGCGTGGTGGTGCCGGGGGTGGTGGTCGGCTGGCCGTTGCCGCTGCCGGGGCTGGGGGTCACGGGGGCGTTGGGCCGGCCGGGCGAGGAGCTCGGAGTGTTGTCCTGGCGGCGCGGCGAGGTTGTTGTCGGGCCCTGGAGGGAGCCGGGGACGGTGCGCGTGCCGGGGCCGGAGGGCGTCGCGCCGGGCTGGCCGCTGACGGTGCCGTCGGGGCTGAGGCCGGGACCGGTGTTGTTGTTGCCCTGGTTGTTGTTCTGATTGTTGTTGCCGAAGACGTTGTTGTTGCCATCGAAGCGGTCGTCGAACCCGTCGGTGTTCACCTGGCCGGTGAGGGAGGTGCGGATCTCGACGAGGTACTGGAGGAGGATGCGGTTCTGAAGGAGCGCGTTCTGCACGACGGTGGCGAGGCGGTCGAAGCGGGTGTTGCTGTCGGCGAGCTGACGGGCCTGGCCGAGCTGCTGGAGGATCTGGTCGTTGTTCTGCTGGAGCTGCGCTTCGAGGCGCGCGAGGCGGAGCTGGAGCTGCTGGAAGCGCTGCTCCATCGCGGGGTCAACCGAGAAGACGCGGTTGTTGCTGTTGTTCAGGTTGCCGCCGGGGATGATGGGCGTCTCGATGATGCCCTGGTTGTTCTGCGTGCCGTTGGGCGGGAGGACGGGCTGCACGCTGGGGTCGTTGAAGGTGGGCGGGATATTGGGGTTGTTCTGGTTCTGGTTCGTGCCGGTGTTCTGATTCTGGTTCGTACCGGTGTTCTGGTTGTTGCCAGTATTCTGATTCGTACCGGTGTTCTGGTTCTGGTTCGTGCCTGTGTTCTGGTTGGCACCGGTGTTCTGGTTGGTGCCTGTGTTCTGGTTGGTACCGGGGGTGGTGCGTTGTGGGGTGCTGGGGCTGGTGCGCGGCGAGGTTGTCGTCTGCGCGAAGGATGCGGTTGTGAGGGCGATCGCCGCGAGGCCGGCGAGGCTGGTGAGGGTGCGCGTGGTCATGTCTGGGACTCCTTTCCTGGGTGTTCCTCCATGCACCGTACAGGCGCGGCGGGTGTACGCCCACCGCGCACCAAGTGGGGCAGATGGACGATGAGCCTCGATTCACCGGAGCCCCCAGGCGAGCGGTGTCGCCACCCCGCGCGGGACGCCGCTACCATGGCCCCCACGCCTGAACGGCGGCTGAGGAGTGCTCATGAAGATCCACGAATACCAGGCCCGCGACCTCCTTCGTCAGTACAACATCCCGGTGCCCGCGGGGCAGGCGATCGGCTCCATCGAGGAAGCGGCAGGCGCGTTCAAGAGCGTGACGGCGGGGCAGGCCTCGCCGCTGGCGGTGGTGAAGGCGCAGGTGCACGCGGGCGGGCGCGGCAAGGCCGGTTTCGTGAAGCTCGTGAAGACGGCGGAGGAGGCGACGGCGGCCGCGCGGTTCATGTTCACGAACCGGATGGTGAGCCCGCAGACGCCGCCGGAGGGGCTGGAGGTCACGAAGCTGCTGATCGCCAACGGCGTGGACATTGCACAGCGAAAGGGCGGGGGCAATGAGGAGTTCTACCTCGCGATCACGACGGACCGCACGACGCGCCGGAACATTCTGATTGCGAGCCGCGAGGGCGGGGTGGAGATCGAGCAGGTCGCGCATGACCGGCCCGACGCGATCATCAAGGAGCCGCTGCACCCGCTGCTGGGGTTGCAGGGTTTCCAGGCGCGGAAGATCGCGTTTGCGCTGGGGTTCACGGGGAAGCACGTGAACCAGGCGGCGGCGATCATGCAGAACCTGGCGCGGCTGTACATCGAGAAGGACTGCACGCTGGCGGAGATCAACCCGCTGATCATCACGGCGAGCAACGGCAGCACGCCGGGGCAGGTGGTGGCGATCGACGCCAAGTTCTCGTTCGATGAGAACGGGCTGTTCCGGCACACGGACATCCAGGCGCTGGAGGACCCGACGGAGGAGAACCCGGCGGAGCTGAAGGCGAAGAAGTTTGGGCTGACCTACATCGCGCTGGACGGGAACATCGGGTGCCTGGTGAACGGCGCCGGGCTGGCGATGGCGACGATGGACATCGTGAAGCTCGAGGGAGCGAGCAAGAACATCGAGCCCGCGAACTTCCTGGACGTCGGCGGCGGGGCGAGCGAAGAGGCGGTGACCGAGGCGTTCAACATCATCCTGAGCGACCCCAAGGTGAAGGGGGTGCTGGTCAACATCTTCGGCGGCATCATGCGGTGCGACGTGATCGCGCAGGGGATCATCAACGCGGCGCGGAAGTTCAAGAACCCGGACGGGAGCGTGGGGTTCAAGGTGCCGCTGGTGGTGAGGCTGGAAGGAACGAACGTGGAGGCGGGGCGGCAGCTGCTGTCGTCGGCGCGCGCGGACATCCCCACGATGCAGGCGGCGACGGACCTGACGGACGCTGCGCGGAAGGTTGTGGCGGCGGTGGCGTGAGTCGATCCGGGTGCTCGTTCCTCGTCCTGAAAGAAGAGATCTGAACGCAGAGCTCGCAGGGGGCGCGGAGGGTGCGCGCTGTCAGTGAGCATTCAATGGATAGATTCGTTAGTCTGCGTGCATGGCGAGGTCGCTTTACGCGCAGCTGCACCAGCGTTTTTCTGACGGCGACCATCGGCTCTCGCGGCGCGAGGTGATCGGCGCGGCTTTAGCCGCGTCGGCTTCGCTGCTGATCAGTTGTCGCAGTCAGCCGAGAGGCCGGGCGCAGGGGCCGCGGGTGGTCGTTGTGGGGGCGGGGTTTGGGGGGCTTGCGTGCGCGTACGAGCTGCGGTGCGCGGGGTGTGATGTGGTGGTGGTCGAGGCCCGCAAGCGGGTGGGCGGGCGGGTGCTGTCGTTCAACGCGAAGAACGGGAATGAGTTCGCGGCGGGGCGGAACGTCGAGGGCGGGGGCGAGCTGATTGGGAGCAATCATCCGACATGGCAGCAGTACGCGCGGCGGTTTGGGCTGAAGCTGCTGGATGTGACGGAGAGCGAGGACCCGGGGCCGATCCACCTGCGGGGCCGGGCGCTGTCGGATGGTGAGGCGCGGGATCTGTACAAGGGGATGGAGCCGATTTTCGCGGAGCTGACGCGGGAGGCGGCGGGGGTGGACGCGGAGAGGCCGTGGGAGATGGGGCCCGAGATCGACATGGTGTCGGTGGCGCAGCGGCTGTCGCGGATCAAGGGTGATGAGCTGGCGCTGTACGCGGCGGGTGTGCAGCTGGCTGCGGACAACGCGGTGCCGACGGCGCGGCAGAGTCTGCTGGGGATGCTGGCGTGCATCAAGGGCGGCGGGCTCGAGCGGTACTGGACGCACAGCGAGACGCACCGGTGCGAGGGGGGCAATCAGCGGCTGGCGTTGGCGCTGGCGCGGGAGGTGGGGAAGTCGCGGGTGCTGCTGGGAACGCCGGTGGCGGAGATCGATACGGAGGAGGCGGTTGGCCGCGTGACGCTGGCGGACGGGTCGGTGCTGGAGTGTGATGAGGTGGTGCTGGCGGTGCCGCCTTCGGTGTGGCAGAAGATTGCGATGAGGCCGAAGCTGCCGTGGCAGTTGTCGCCGCAGATGGGCGAGGCGAGCAAGTACCTCGCGGCCGTGAAGTCGCGGTTCTGGGAAGAGGCGCGGCGATCGCCGGATGCGTTCAGCGATGGTCCGATCAACGAGACGTGGGATGGGACGGATGGTCAGCGCGGGCCGGGGCCGGCGGTGCTGGTGGGGTTCAGTGGGGCGAGGGACTCAGAGCCGCGGTTGGCTGATCCGATGCTGGGGAAGAGAAGCGGGACCGATCGGCGCATGCAGATGGAGGCGTTGCACCCTGGGTTCGAGGGGCAGTTCATGCGCGAGGCGCACATGGATTGGCCTCGCGACGAGTGGACGGGGGCGGGGTACTCGTTCCCGTCGCCGGGCGAGGTGACGCGGAATGGGCCGGTGCTGCACGAGGGACTCGGGCGGCTGCACTTTGTGGGCGAGCACGCGTGCTACCGGTTCTGCGGGTACATGGAGGGTGGGTTGAGCTCGGGGGCGGCGGTGGCGCGGCGGATTGCGGGGAGGAGTGGGGTGGGGGTGGGGTGAGGGGGTGGAGGAGTGGAGGAGTGGAGGAGTGGAGGAGTGGAGGAGAGGAGGAGAGATGTGGGATGTGGGATGTGGGATGTGGGAAGCCTGCAGACGCAGCCATTGAGTGTCAAGGGCGGGCGCTGGCGTGGTGCATCGGTGTGATTCACCCGCCCCGCTGGGGCGGCGATTGGGGTGTGACTGGTACCGGGGGCGTCGAAGCGCCGCCCCCGGCTAAGACCGTGCGCGGCTCTGCCGCGAAGAGGGAAGGCACCGTCCGCCGCGAAACAGAGGGCTTCCTGAACCAGCCAGCCTCGGTTTCGCGCGGGCCTATTCCATGCCGGGGTACCAGAGGTAGTAGACGCCGGCGGTCTCTTGGGTGGTGAGGTCGGCCAACGGGTTGTTCAGGTCCATGCGGAGGGAGAGGGTTGACTTGGCGGGCTCGGTCGTGGGGGCGACGGCCCAGGGGGTTCGGGCGGGGTAGTTTTCGTCGGAGTACTTGACGAGGGTGGCGCGGGAGAGGCCGGCGAGTTTTTTGGCGGCGGCGAAGGCCTCGCGGACGCCGCCGAGCTCGTCGATGAGGCCGAGCTCGAGGGCCTGGGCGCCGGAGAAGACGCGGCCGTCGGCGACGGTGTCGACCTTGGCGGGGTCGATCTTGCGGCGGGCGAGGACGAGCGAGCGGAAGCGGGCGTAGTACTCGTCGACGAGGCCCTGGAGGATGGCGAAGTGGCCCTCGCGCGGGGCCTCGAAGGGGTTGGCGATGTCCTTGTTGGCGGCGCTCTTCACGGAGCGCGAGGAGATGCCGATCTTCCGCATGCCTTCGCTGAAGTTGAAGGTTGGCATGATGACGCCGATGGAGCCGGTAATGGTGGTGGGCTCGGCGACGATGTGGTCGGCGGCGAGGGCGAGGTAGTAGCCGCCGCTGGTGGCGATCTCGCCCATAGAGGCGACGACGGGTTTGCGGCTGGACTCCGCGAAGCGGCGCAGCTCGTGGTACATGATGTCGCTGCCGGTGACGGTGCCGCCGGGGGAGCTGATGCGGACGACGATGGCGCGGACGCTGGGGTCGTTCTCGGCCATGGCGAGGCGGACGGTGAAGCGGTCGACGGGGTTGGCGCCGGCGCCCAGGAGCGAGGGCTTGTCGGCGTCCATGATGAGGCCCTTGACGTCGATCATGGCGACGCGGAGGGAGCCGGCGTTCTGGTCGGCGAGGACGGTGGCGGGCTTGAGGTTTCGCTCGGGGAACTCGCCGATGCCGATCTCCACCCGGGGCGAGCAGGCGGTGAGCAGCGTGGATGCGAGGGTGGTTAGGAGCAGCACGAACGCGGCGTGAGCGGTTCTCATGGGGCGAAGTGTAAACCGCGTGAGAGTGGGGCGGCAGATGGTGAAGACGCCGAGATGAAGGCATCTCGGTGGCACGATGTATGGGTCGGACTACACCCACACGGAGTTGCCATGAAGCTCAAGAAGCTCGATCAGCAGGTCATCGTGATTACCGGCGGCACCAGCGGCATCGGCCTGGTGACGGCGCGGCTGGCGGCGAAGAAGGGGGCCAAGCTCGTGATCGCGGCGCGGAACGAGCAGGCGCTGCGGGAGCTGCAGGATGAGCTCGCGTCGAGCGGGACGGACGCGGTGTGCGTGCTGGCGGACGTGGCGAACGAGCACGAGGTGGAGCGGATCGCGGCAACCGCGACGGAGGCGTACGGCGGGTTTGACACGTGGATCAACAACGCGGGCGTGAGCGTGTATGGGAGGCTGGAGGATGTGCCGGCGGAGGACCACCGGCGGCTATTTGAGACGAACTTCTGGGGGCTGGTGTACGGGTCGCTCACGGCGGCCAAGCTCCTGAAGCAGCGGGGCGGGGCGATCATCAACATCGGGAGCGTGCTGAGTGATCGGGCGATCCCGCTGCAGGGGATGTACAGCGCGAGCAAGCACGCGGTGAAGGGATTCACCGATGCGCTGCGGATGGAGCTGGAGGAGGAGGGCTCGCCGGTCAGCGTGACGCTGATCAAGCCGAGCGCGATCGATACGCCGTACACCAAGCACGCGAAGAACTACATGGACAGCGAGCCCAAGAACCCGGCGCCGGTGTATGCGCCCGAGGTGGTGGCGCGGACGATCCTGTACTGCTGCGAGAACCCGCAAAGGGACGTGACGGTGGGGGCGGGGGGGAAGATCCTGTCGACGATCGGGGCGGTGGCCCCGCGCCTGACGGACAAGGTGATGGAGGGGATGTTCTTCCAGGGGCAGAAGAGGAGCGAACCAAATCGCGGCGATCAGGACAGCCTGCACGAGCCGAGCGGGCGCGACCTGGAGGAGCGGGGCGAGTACCCGGGGCACGTGTCGGAGTCGAGCCTTTATACGGCGATGCGGCTGCACCCGTTGATGGCAAGCGTGGCGGTGCTGGGGGCGGCGCTGGCGGTGACGGCGGTCGTGTTCGGGGCGACGGGGCGGGGGCCGATGCGGGGCAGGACGCTGCGCACGCCGGACCTGCGGCGGGGCGTGCCGCGGGCGTTCACGCGGGTGGCGAAGACGTACAACAGGGCCGGTCAGCCGGTCGCGCGGGGGATCCGCACGGCGGCGAAGAAGGCGCCGAGCGCGCGTGCGGCGTTTGAGGAGTGGGTGAGTGCGCGGCCGTTCAAGCGGTAGGGGAGAGGAGTAGGTCAGATAGGACTCATAGGACTAATAGGACTCATAGGACCTATCAGCTACATCGCGCGACGCTCGGTCGGTCTCAGTAGTTGCATGACGAGCCAGACGGCGAGGCCGGCGAAGGCGAGGCCGAGGACGGCGCCGGCCACTGGGAGGCTGGCGGCGCGCGCGGTGGGGAGGCGTGATGGAGTGCGCGCGGGTGGGAGTTCGGCGCGCCGTTGGATGCGGAGGAGCGTGGTGACGCCGCCGAGGGATTCGATCTGCACGTCGGCCTCGTAGCCGGGCTGGGTGTTTACTTCGCGCACGGCGATAGGGGCGTCGGCGTAGTGGTCGTGGACGCCTTCGAGGTCGTCGCCGGTCTGGATGAGCACGGCGGGGGGTTCGTCGCCGCGGGGCTCGAGGGTGATGGCGTAGAGGCGGGCGCCCTCGGCGACGGGCTGGTCGCCCATGTCCGAGCTGAGGACCTCGACAGTGACTCGCCAGCCCTGGTACATGCGGGAGAGGCCGTCGAAGTAGGGGCCCCATATGGCGCGGGGGATATCGTGGGTGAGGGTGTTGGTCATGCCTGCTCCTTCTCTGATGAGGGAGCGTGGCACACGGACCTGAAAACAAGCTGTGGGGGGCGTCAGGCGGGGCGTTCGACGGCGTCGAAGACCATCATGACCTGGGAGCCGTAGAGCGGGTAGTCGATGCGGCAGCGGTAGCCGCGCATGCGTTCGCCGTCGAAGTTGGCGCGGTCGAGCACATGGGCGACGAGCTCGCCGTACCGGCTGATTTCGGCGGAGCGGAAGCCGCGGGGGCCTTTGCCGAGCGCGGTGATGGACTCCATCATGTCGATCTGGTCGATGTCGCGCGTGGGGTCGTTGGGGTTGGCGACGCCTTCGAAGCTGGCGTCGTAGAGGCGGAGCTGGGGTTCCTGGCCTCTGTAGAGGTCCTCGTGCACCAGCAGGTCGAACTGGAGGAGCTGGGCAGGGGTGGTGACCTCGGCGAAGAAGTAGGACTTGCGGCTGGTGCCGCGGGGGATGTAGCGGTTGAGCTCGTCGCGGTTCACTTCGGCGAAGACGAGGTCGACAGCGGAGTCGCCGCCGAGGTCCTCTTCGCCCAGGAGGTAGAAGACGGTCTCGCCGACCTGGCGGACGTCGAGGCGCGGGAGCGGTGAGGAGCAGAAGGGCTCGACGAGCGGGCTGGTGTCGTGGGTGATGGGCTGGCCGGCGAGGGTGAAGGGCTGGCGGGCGGTGGGGCCCTTCGTGAGACGGCGGCTGGAGAGCTTGACGGTGACGCCGGGTCGGACGCGGTGCAGGCCGTGGAGCTGGTTGAGCCAGACGACGTCGATGTGCTCGCCGTCGGTTGATGGGGCGAGGAGGACGGTGGCGCCGAGGACGTCGGCTTGCGCGCCCTTGAGCTGGCTCATGGCTTTGAACGCGGCCTGTTTTCGGCGGAGCTCGAACTCGCGGCGGGCCTCGGGGACCCAGGCGGAGAGCATGGCGTCGAGGAGGCTGCGGTCGCCGAAGTGCGTGCGGATGAGCTCCTCGAAGGCGTCGATGGCGGAGTTGGCGGCGGCGGAATCGCCCTGGCTTGCGCCGCGCTTGCTGGCGGCGCGGACGAGGCGGCGGAGGGGCTCGGGGCCGGGCATGAGGCGCACGGCCGTAAGGGGGTCCTGCGAGCGG